>JAFXDY010000038.1 GCA_017521105.1 Treponema sp. | reverse complement strand
CAAATTTGGAGTATCGCGGGACGCAGAAAAAAAATCAAAAAGCGAGCGTTAGTGGCGAAGCTTTATTGATTTTTTTTCGTCGCTGGGACCCGCGAAATTTTAATTTGGTGTATCAAAATTTTAATTTACTTTAACCCTACATTTTTTCCAAGTATGGAACAAGCACAAGATTCATAGCATTTTTAATTACTTGCAATGTACATTCTGCCAAATAAAGTCTTGCCCCGGCTAACTGAGCATTACCGGCATTTACAATTGAACAAGTTTGATAGAACTTACTAAAGGCTTTTGCAGTTTCATAAACATAGGCTGCAATTGCGCTAGGATCAAGATTTTCGGCACCTTTTTCAACAACTGAAGGAAAATCACCAAGTAGCTTAATAAGGGCCCATTCTTCGTCGCTATTGAGCAATGAGACAGCATTTTCTGAAGAGTCTGAAGTTACACCAGCTTCTTTTGCTTTTGCCAAAATTGAATTAATTCTTGCACCCATATATTGCAAATAAGGACCAGTGTTTCCATTAAAGCTTAATGATTCAGCAGGATTAAACAACATATCTTTTATTGGAGTTGCCTGAAGCATATAATAATGCAAAGCACCCAAAGCAACTTTTTCTGCAACTTCGTCTGCATCTCCAACTTCTTCATCACGACCTTTTTCTTTAATTGCAGCCAAAGCATCTGCATGAAGACTATCAATCAAATCATCAGCATCAACAACAGTTCCTTCACGGCTTTTCATTCTTCCACTTGGCAAATTAACAAGCCCATAACTTAAATGATAAAGTTTTTTTGCCCAATCAAAACCAAGTTTTTGCAAAATGTGGAATAAAATCTTAAAGTGATAATTTTGTTCACTAGCAACAACATAAACAAGCTGATTAAAAGCCCAATCATCATGACGACTAATTGCGGTTCCAATGTCTTGAGTAATATAAACAGAAGTTCCATCTTTACGCAAAAGAACTTTTTCGTGATTATCTTCGTCTTTTCCTTTACCAACAACATCAGTAACATCAATACGAACAGAACCATCTTCTGCCTTAAAGAAAACGCCCTTTTCAAGACCTTTTAATATTTGATCTTTACCTTTCAAATAAGTGTCGCTTTCAAAATAATATTTATCAAAAGAAATTCCAGTTCTATCATAAGTAACTTTTACGCCATCAAAAGTCCAACCGTTCATCATTTGCCACAAATCACGAACTTCTTTGTCTCCAGCTTCCCATTTTACAAGCATTTCTTCAGCTTCTTCCGCAGCTTCTGGATGTGGCACAGAATTTGGATCATTTTTATTTCCTTTTAGCCATTGATCAAATTCAACATAACACTGACCAACAAAATGGTCCCCTTTCATTCCCAAAGATTCAGGAGTATCGCCCTTTGCTTCATGGAACATTTTGTAAGCAAGCATACTTTTACAAATATGAACACCACGATTATTTACCAAATTAACTTTACAAACTTCAGCTCCAGCCATTTTTAAAATGCGACTAACAGATTCACCAAGAGCATCATTACGAATATGGCCAAGATGCAAAGGTTTATTTGTGTTTGGTGAAGAAAATTCAATCATAACTTTGCGGCCTTCCAAAGGTTTCTTTCCTTCAGAATTAAGGCTTCCGTAAGAATCTTTTTGAGCTGCAATTGCACTTAAAATTGGAGAAGCAGCCCCAGCTTTGTCTAATTTAATATTTACATAAGGTCCAACAGCCAAAACTTTTCCCAATGAAGAATCTGTAATTTTTTCTGCAACGCCAGCAGCAATTTGAGGTGGAGCCATCCGAGCAGCTTTGGCAAAAATAAACATAGGACATCCCAAGTCTCCCATTTCTGGATTTGGCGCATTCTGTACAACCAATTTTTCCAAAAGACCCGATTCCATTTCTAAACCTTTTTCTGCAAAAAAGTCCAAAACTCCCTTACTAACAATTTCCTTAAAAGTTGATTTTGCGTCTGCCATTAAAAACACCTCAATAAAAATAGTAATACGTAATAATACCGATTTTTTAAAGAATAAACAACACGGGAAAAGAATTTGAGATTTTAAAGATAAGGAGGTTCCCTGCCTAAAGGCAGGTCGGGTGTTTCAGGGTTCCGGCATTCGCCTCCATTCCTGTGAAAAGCGTTGCTTATTCACAGGAACCGCCAAGGCGGCCCTTACACCCCCTAACCCAAAAGAAACATTTATTTAAAGCAAACGTCTACTTCAAAAGGTCCGTAAGGAGTTGTAAACGGAATTGCAATAACAGGATAATTTTTTGGCCATGCAATAATATGGTTGTGACCAATAATTGTATATGGTGGCGAAATATCTAAAAAATAATCCTTAATTGCAGTTACAGCGTGACCAGAAATAACATTTGTAAATTCACTTACCAAACCAACAGCAAATTCATCATGTTCTTCTGGTGTAAATTCCAATCCAGATAATTCAAGCATTTTATTTGCAAGAATCTTGTGTAATCTAAAAGCAACAATACCTTTGTAATGGCCTGTAATTCCTAAAAGGCCAGAAATCTCCCATTGATGTCCGGTTCCAACTTCTAATAGATGTGGTTTATTAGGAGTTGCAGTAATTCCAAACATAGATTGAAAAGCATTCATTCCTTCAGTTAAAAAAGCGTTAATTACATCTACATTCATACCTATATTTTAAGATATTTTTTATTGATTGTAAAATTAAAAATGGAAGAAAATGAAATTTGTTTACATAGAAAATTGAAAAATGAAGACAAAAAAAAGGCTTCTGAATTACTTCAGAAGCCTTTGAGCTACAGTGGATTCGAACCACTGACCCACGCCTTAAAAGGGCGTTGCTCTACCTACTGAGCTAGTAGCCCATCCATTCGTCTTGCGAATGCTTGATTAATATATAATTTTTATAATTTTTTGTCAATAACAAATTCAATTATTTTTTAA
Source organism: Treponema sp. (assembly GCA_017521105.1). GTDB lineage: Bacteria > Spirochaetota > Spirochaetia > Treponematales > Treponemataceae > Treponema_D. The sequence continues at coordinate 17,533 of JAFXDY010000038.1, read as the reverse complement.
ATTTTTTTTATTTTTTTTAAAAGTTTTTATGTTTATTTTTTATTCATAATACAGTATATTTAGATAAGTATAAAAAATTTGGAGTAATTCATGGAAATTAGAGAATCTGCTGAAATGTACTTAGAAACTATTTTTGTACTTTCAAAAAATGGAAAGGTACGTTCTATTGATATTGCAAAGGCAATGGGATTTTCAAGACCTTCTGTTAGCGTTACTATTCACAACTTAGAAAAAGAAAAATATGTAAATATCGAATCTGATGGCTCTATTACCCTTGCGCCAAAAGGACAAGAAATTGCACAAAGAATTTACGAACGCCATACAGTAATTACTTCAATGCTAGAACAATTAGGAGTAGATAAAGAAACTGCTGCAGCCGATGCTTGTAAAATTGAACACGACATTAGCGACATAACTTTTTCTTGTCTAAAAAAACATTTTGGATACAATGGATAACAAAAACACACTTCAAAAAATCTTTCTTTTTGGTTTTTTTTCACTTTTTTTTATTGTAATTATTGCAATGCTTAAACCATATTCAACAGTATTTTTATGGACAGCATTGTTATATGTGTTAATTAAACCACTTTACAGAAAAGCACACAGAAAACTAAATCCAAATAAAAAGTTTTACAATATCAAAAACTATTTATTAGCTGGTGGCTTTGCAATTGGTACATTAATATTGATTATTGGCCCAATTTCTATTATTTCTATTATGCTCGTAAACCAAGCTATTTCTTTATTACAAGACTTGGAAAAATTCATTATTTCTAATCCAAACTTTTTGGAAGATTCTGATATAATTAAATCTATTACAAATTTTTTACAAGAAAAAGAAATTACAATTCCGTTATTAGATTTTAATACTTTGGAAGAACAAGTTCTTTCCTTTGTAAGAAACTATAGTGCAAAAATCTTTTCTGTTGGAAAAACTGTTGTAACAACAACAGGTTCATTCCTTGTTTCCCTTATGTTCATTGTTTTTGCTTTATACTTTTGCTTCCTAGATGGTCCATATTTACTTTCTTTAATAAAAAAAGCAATTCCTCTAGCCCCAAAACACATGAACGTATTAACAGAAAAATTTTCAGACATTACAAAAAATCTTTTTTCTGGATACATTTTAGTTGCTTTGTATCAAGGAATTGTTGCATTAATAATTATGATTTGCTTTAGAATTGACGGTTCCCTTTTACTTTCTGTTTTATTAATGTTTGCTTCATTTATTCCAATGTTTGGGGCAGCTTTAGTTTGGGTTCCAGTAGGATTAATTATTTGTTTTACACAGTCAATTGTAAAAGGAATTCTTTTCTTAATTATTTCTGGGGTTTGTATTAGTTTCTTAGACAACTTTTTAAGACCTTTATTCCTAAAAGATCGAATAAATGTTCACCCACTTGTAATTTTCTTTTCGATTTTGGGAGGAATTAATTTATTTGGAATGAACGGATTAATTTTAGGACCTTTAATTGTAATTTTATTCTTTACAGTTTTGGATTTATTAGTTTCAAGTACAACTAACAAAGAAATTACTGATAAAACAGAAAGTTAATATTTTTTGTTTTCTTGAATCAATCTAACAAACTCTGCTTTTGGCATTGGTTTTGCGTAATAAAAACCTTGTAAGTAGTCACAACCTAAATCTATGAGCCATTCGGCTTGTTCTTTAGTTTCAACACCTTCTGCCAAAACAGACATTCCTAATTGAGAAATCATAGAAATTGTAGATTTTAATGCCAAATTTGCTCGTTGATCAGAAAACGCTGACCAAACAATTCCCTTATCAATCTTTATCATAGAAAATGGTAATGTAAGCATATAATTCATATTAGAATAACCAGAACCATAATCATCAAGAGAAAATTCAATCCCAGCATCAACTAATTTTTCTATATTTTTTAACAAAACTTCAGGGGTATGAGCCATGGCAGTTTCGGTAATTTCCATATTTATTACAGAAGATGGGATTTTGTACATTTTGCTAATAGAAAGAATTTGATCTGCCAAAATTTCTTGCATACATTGAGCAACAGAAAGATTTACATCAATTTTTTCAATTCCACATTCTTCATAGTCAATTTCGGAAAGAGTTTTACAAACAGATTCAAACACAAATTCTCCAATGCGCAAAATAACACCAGTGCGTTCAGCAATAGGAATAAAAATCTCTGGAGAAATAAAATTGCCATCATCATCGCGTAAACGAATTAAAGCTTCTGCACCAACCAAACGTCTTTCTTTTGTTGAATAAATTGGCTGATAGTATACTTCAAATCTGTTTTCAAATAACCCACTTCGCAACGCATGCTCAATTGAAATTGTTCTTCGCTTATATTCAATATCAATTTCGTTAGCATATACAACAGAAGCACTGTAACGCTCATCTTCAGCAGTAATATTAATTAAATCAATAACATCTTCGGCCCTAGAAGCATCTTTTGGACATTCAACAACGCAAATTCTTGAATACAATTTTACAGACATGGAATCGCAATTCCAAGTTTGCTTAAATAAATTCTGTAATTTTGAAATTATTTTTTCTACATCTAACTTTGTTCCTTTTTTTATTAATAAAACAAAACGACCTTGTCCAATGTAATATAAATAATATGAAGGAAATTCTTTTAATAATTTTTCTGAAACTAATGCCAAAATTTTATTAAATTGGGCAATTCCAAAAGTATTAGTCAAAAAGAAAACATCATCTAAAACAACACCAACGCAAGTGTATTGGTTTTGAGCTTTTACAATCCTTGAATTCATGTTAATAAATGCTAAATTATTTAATAATCCTGTATTAATATCAATAACATCTTCTGGGTGACGAATTGCAATTTCAAAAACTAAAGTTGCCATAGAAATTACAAACCCCTGAATTAATACATCTGGCATTAACAATTGAACAAAAGCTCCAGAAAAACACAAAGCAAAATAAATAATTATTCTGTTTAGATTTTTTGTTTTTAAACTTTTTTTGTATTTACTTAAGAAAAAAACTGCTAAAATTGCATAATAAACAGACAAAATGTAACTATGATAAAATAAAAAGCTTCCTCGTTGATAAACATTTTGATTATCTAAATAAAAAACTCCTAAAAAGTTTCCATTAGTACAATCATATAAAGGAGAAATCCAAGCAAATACCAAACCAATTACAATTGGAATATATAAAAAGAATCTTAATCTTATTTTTTGATATCGTCTTGCATTTTCAAAAAAACCGACAACAGCAATACAATAACAACAAGCAATAAACACAAACAAATAGGTAGCCGTAAAATATAAGCAATTTACAACCCAAATTACATCCCTAGAAGCTGTATCTGGATATTTTATATAAACTACAGAAATAACCTCAAAAAAGACCATAAAAAAGGAATCTATAAGAAGTGAGAAAAATATTCGATTTTGTAATGCAGGGATATTTTTTCTTCTAAAAAACAGAAGAATAATAATCGCTATAACACAAAGCGCTGCAATATCATAATGTATAGTCAAACCCATTTAAAAACCTTATTTTTTCACAAAACTCCTTTGTTTATACATTTTCTAATTGTCAAGAAATGCAAAAAAAATTATTATTAATACATGGCACAATTAATATGTGAAAATATCTCCCTAGGTTATAATTCTAAAGCAATTTTAAAAAAACTCAACTTTAAAATTAATAAAGGTGAATATCTTTGTATAATTGGTGAAAATGGCTCTGGGAAAACCACTTTAATGAAAACCATTTTACGCTTACTTTCTCCATTAGAAGGGAAAATTTACACAAGTGACGGTTTGCTTCCTGACGAAATTGGATATTTACCCCAACAAACAGAAGTTCAAAGAGATTTTCCTGCTAGTGTAAAAGAAATTGTTTTATCAGGATGCCAATCTCGTTGTGGCAAACGTCCATTTTACAATAAGGAAGAAAAAGCCTTAGCTTTAGAAAATATGAAAAAAATGGGTGTTTTTGATTTGCAAAACAGATGCTACAGGGAACTTTCTGGTGGGCAACAACAAAGAGTTCTTTTAGCAAGAGCCCTTTGTGCCACACAAAAAATGCTTTTACTTGACGAACCTGTTAGCGGACTTGACCCAAACGCCACAGAAGAAATGTACGAATTAATTGAGTCATTAAATAAAAGTGGTATTACAATCATAATGATTTCCCACGATGTAAACGCTGCATTAAAATATGCCACTCACATTTTAAACATTGGAAAAAACATTTTCTTTGGCAAAAAAGAAGAATATTTAGAACTTATTAGCAAAAATACAAATTAAGGACTGTAGAATTTATGATAGAAACTTTAGGTCAATATTTTCAATTTTCTTTTGTACAGTACGCATTTATTGTTGGTGTTTTGATTTCTTTATGCTCTTCACTTTTAGGTGTTACTTTAGTTTTAAAAAGATTTTCGTTCATTGGTGATGGACTTTCACACGTTGCTTTTGGAGCAATTTCAATTGCGGCAGTTTTAAATCTTTCTAACAATATGTTTTTGGTTTTACCAATTACAATCGTAAGTGCAATTTTGTTATTAAGAACTGGCAAAAACACAAAAATTCAAGGAGACGCCGCAATTGCAATGATTAGCGTTTCGGCATTAGCTTTGGGTTATTTGATTATGAACATTTTTTCGGCTTCGGCAAATATTACAGGCGATGTCTGCACTACACTTTTTGGCTCAACATCAATCTTAACTTTAAGAAAAAGCGAAGTGTGGTTATGTGTAATTCTATCAATTTTAGTAATTGCTGCATTCGTCATCTTTTATAATAAGATTTTTGCAGTAACATTTGATGAAAATTTTGCACAAGCCGTTGGAACCCACGCTTCAATTTACAACCTTGTAATTGCTGTAATTATTGCAATAATCATTGTTTTGGCAATGAATTTAGTTGGCTCTTTATTAATTTCTGCGTTAGTAATTTTTCCAGCTTTAAGTGCAATGCGCATATTCAAAAGTTTTAAATCTGTAACAATTTGTTCCGCTTGTATTTCTGTAATTTGTTCTGTAATTGGTTTATTAATTTCAATTTTGGCAGGAACTCCAGTTGGGTCCACAATTGTAGTTGCAGATTTAGCTGCATTTTTAATTTGCACAATAATTGGCAAAATTGCAAAGTAAAAAAGGTAAACTCATGAAGAAATATTTATTTGCATTATCAGTTTTCTTTATTTTTATATTTTCAAGTTGTTCAAAAAAAGATGTTGTAAATCCTTATTCTGCAGAAAGAAAACAATTAGAAAATCAAATTGACCAAAGTAATTCAAATGACAATCAAATCAACAACACAAACATAGACTTTGATTTAACAAAAATGAGCGCCACAATGATTTATGCAGAAGTTTTTAATATGCTAATTGAACCAGAAAAATATGAAAACAAACGCTTAAAAATGAAAGGTTTATTTACAATCTACAACGAAGGCACAAATGATGAAGTTTATTCTGTAATAGTTCCAGACGCTACAGCTTGTTGCCAACAAGGAATTGAGTTCTTCTACAATTTTGAAAACAGACCAGCAAGTGGTTCTGAAATTATTGTTACTGGCATCTTTAAAATTCATCAATTGTCAGAAGAAAACGGAATTACATATAATTACATTCAAGCAGAAAATGTAGAATAAAAATAAATTTTAATTTTGCATTTTTTTCTACCTATTGTATAATATTTGAATATGATAGAAACACTTAACGATGAAGACTACAAATTATTTAGAGATTTGATTTACGATGAAAGTGGAATTACATTTTCGGACACAAACAGATCTATTTTAGATGGCAGAATTAAAGAATTATTACGCAAAAAAAATATAGCTACTCCAAAGGAATATTTCGCAAAAGTAACAAATGATCCTGAAGAAATGAAACTTATGCTAGATAGCGTAACAACAAACTTAACTCGTTTCTTTAGAAACCAACCACACTTTGATACTTTTATTAATTATGTTATTCCAAAAGTAATAGAAGAAAAAAGAAAAGGTAGTGATAGAGTTATTAAAATTTGGAGTGCCGGATGTTCAACAGGTGAAGAACCATACACAATTGCTATGGTTATGAAAGAAATATGTCCTCCAGATTTTACTTTTAGAATTACAGCTTCCGACATTTCTTTAAAATGTCTAATGTCTGCAAAACAAGGCTTCTACCCAGATTCAAAAGTTGACGGAATTCCACAAGACTATTTATCAAAATATTTTACAAAAACAGAAGGTGGTTACCAAATTATTAAAGAATTGCAAGATACAATTAGATTTGACTACCACAACTTAAAAAATGATTCAGGAGCAAAAAATCTTGATGTCGTTTTCTGTAGAAATGTATTAATTTATTTTGATGAACCTGCTCAACAACAAGTAATAAATAGATTTTGGAACGCAATGGCACCAAAATCTTATTTGTTCATTGGTCACTCAGAATCTTTATTTGGAATGAAAACAAATTTTGAATTCTTAAAAACAGACTGGGCTTGTATCTATCAAAAAAATTTAAAATAATTCGGAAGTAAAAAATGTTAAAACAACCTGATGAAATTTCAGTTTTAATTTGTGACGACTCAGCATTAATGCGAAACCTTATTGGTAAAATCGTAGACGAAACAGAAGGGTTAAAAGTTGTTGGAAAAGCAGAAAATGGACAAGTTCTGTTAGATATGATTCCTACAACTTCACCAGACGTAATTCTTTTGGACATTGAAATGCCTGTTATGAACGGTATTGAATTCTTAAAAAAACGAAAAGAATTAAATATTGACGTTCCTGTTGTTATTCTTTCTAGTATTACAACTGAAGGTGCCGCTGTTACAATTCAATGTCTTGAATTGGGAGCTTCTGATTTTATTACAAAACCAGGTGGTTCTGTTACTTTAAAAATTGCGGACGTTACAAAAGATATTATTGAATTTATTGCGTCTTACGGTGGTGCATACGCTTTAATAAAAGGAAAAAACGTCCCTGTTTCTGAATTCTTTACTCATCAAATTAAATTAAAAGAAGCAGAACGTTTTGTATTAAAAAAGAAAAGTGAAGAAGCTGCAAAGCTTGTTGCAATTACAAAATCAGATGCACTTCCTGCTTCACTTTGGGCTGCCCCAAAGAAAAAGGAAACTATTGTAATTACACCCCTTAGGGAACCTGGAAAAATTGAACTTATTGCTATAGGTATTTCGACTGGAGGCCCAAATGCACTAAGAGAAGTTTTTAAAGATATTGATCCAAATTTAAAACAGCCAATTTTAGTTGTTCAGCATATGCCAGCAGGTTTTACAGCTGAATTTGCAGCAAGCCTAAACAATCTTTGTCCACTTCCAGTTTCGGAAGCAAAAGATGGGGAACCAATTTTGGGTGGCCACGTTTACATTGCTCCTGGTGGATACCATATGCTTGTTGAAAAAAGGGTTTTTGGAAACTTTATAAAACTTTCTCAAGAAAATCAACAAAATGGACACAGGCCTTCTGTAGACGTTTTGTTTAATTCTGTTGCAAAGATTTACCAGAATAAAGCCCTTGGGGTTATTATGACTGGAATGGGAAAAGATGGTGCTGCACAATTAGCCGAAATGCGAAAACAAGGTGCATGGACACTTGGACAAGATCAAGAATCTAGTATTGTTTACGGAATGCCTCGTGTAGCTTTGGAGCTTGGTGGAGTTCAAAAGCAAGTTTCTTTAAAAGATATGGCAAGAGAAATTAGCACACTTGCAAAAGAAAATCTTCCTGAATAAAAACATAATTTTAGACTGTTAGGAAACACGAATCTTTATATAAGGGTTCGTGTTTCTTGTTTTTAAAAAGATAATTAAAGCAGAAATCGCAAAAAAAACAAGAGATACTAAAAACTTAAATAATTCCGAAGGTTGTGATTCTGTTTTAGAAAAAAAAGCATAAATCCATGGCGAAACAAATAATCCTAAGAATGCAAACGCAACAGGTGTAATTAAGCACAAAATGTTGGTTATGCACTGTATTGCCGAAAACTTATTGTCATTTTCTAAAATCACTTCCTTTTCTTTATTCATTTTTCACCTAGTTCTGCAAGTTTTTTATCACATTCAATTTTGCCACTTCTATTTCCAAGTTCATCATAAGTATCTCTTAAATTAAACAATGCATCCACATAATAAGGATTAATGTAGACTGCTTGTTCAAAATAAGCCTGAGCTTCTTCATATTCTTCAGTCTGAAAATAAGAAACACCCAAAAGATTCCACAAATGAGTATTTAATGGATTTAAGTCTAAACCTTCTTCGCACAAAAAACGAGTTTCATCAAATTGTTTTAACGAAAGACAAATTGTGGCATAAGTTTCAATTACATCTTCATCTATTGGGTTAATTGAATATGCAGTTTCTAATGATTTTTTTGCATTTGATAAATCACCAGCATCTCGATATGTAATGCCAAGATTGTACCACAGAAGATGATTTTCTTTTTCTATAAAAATTGCACGCTTAAAGCATGCAATAGCGTCTTTAAAATTTCCTTCTGAAGCTAAAGAGATTGCCTGATTATTTAATACATCAGAACGTTCAATCATTTAAAAACCTCAGGAATCATTTTATCAAATAATTGAGTAATTAAATCTGATTGCAATAAAGCACAATTTTCTTTTATGTAATCAATGCCCATTTTTGCAGCTTCTTGTATACAACCGCTTTTTTCTAGAATTTTAATACATAATTCTACAGAATCGCTTTCAATTCCTTCTTTTGAAGCTCTTTCCATTGCAGTAGCAATTGCATCTTTATCTTCTGGCATTTTAGAAACATGAAGAATAACAGGAAGACTTTTCTTACCTTCTACAATATCGTCACCCCGTTTTTTTCCAGGATTCCCAATTGTAAGATTTTGAACATCATCAATAATCTGAAATCCAATACCAATGTTTGCAGCAATTTCACCAACCTTGTCTGATTCTTCTTTTGAAGCACCTCCAAGAAGCGATCCCATTTTGGCTGCCAAAGAAGCAAGAGTTCCTGTTTTACATTTTACCATTGAATTATATTCAGCTTGCAACGGAAAAACAGCAGGATTTCTATGCCAATAAATATCCATTGCCTGTCCCAAATGAAGTCTTCTTAACTCTTCTGTGTAAACTTGATACAACAAAAGTTTTGATTCTTGAGACAAAGTTGAATTATTAATGCAAATTGGAGCAGCAAAGTACAACCAAGAAGCCGCATTTAAAGAAGTATCTAATCCGTAGGTAATATGAGCGGCAGGTTTTCCACGTCTTAAATCAGCACCATCTTCAATGTCATCATGAATTAGGCTTGCTGTATGAACAAATTCTACCAACTGTGTAAAATCATAAGCTTGTTCAATGTTTACCAAGGGCTTGTTTTTAGCAGCCGCCATTTGGTAACAAAGCATCATCAATAAAGGTCGCCAACGTTTTCCGCCAAGAGTAATTAAATTTTTATTTGGCTCTATCAAATTCTGAATAAATGACTTAGTAACAGCTTCTGGTAGTTTTCCAAAGGCGTTATTTTGCCATTCTTGAGAAAAATCCATTCTGATTGCTTTGTCTAAGCTTTGTTCAATTTTTTCTAAATGATTTGTAAAAACAGTTTCTAATTTTGCCATAATTATCTTGATGTTTGTAATTTATTCTTTGATTCAGATTTTTTAATTGCCTGATCAATAAGCATTTTTATTAAATTTGTAAAATCAAGTCCTGCAGCGTCACACATTTTTGGAAACATACTAATTGGTGTAAAACCAGGCATTGTATTAATTTCATTAAGATATACTGCATTTGAACCTTTATCAATAAAGAAATCAACTCTAGCAAGTCCTGTTGCGTCCAAAGTCTTATATGCAGCCATTGCAGTTTTTCTGATTTTTTCAAGGTCATTTTCTGAAAGTTCTGCTGGAATTAATAATTGTGCACCATCTGGGTCGTTATATTTTGCATCAAAATCATAAAAATCATGGCTAGGAGCAATTTCTCCAGGAATATATGCAATTACATCTTCTGTTTCGCTTTCTGAAAGCCCCGTAATTGAATTTCCTGTTACAGAACATTCAATTTCTCTGGCAGCATCAATTGATTTTTCAATTAAAACTTTATCATCCCATTGAAAAGCTTCCATAATTGCAAAATTTAATTCTTTTTTATTATTTGCTTTTGCAGCTCCATTTGAAGATCCTGCACAACAAGGTTTTACAAACATTGGATATCCAAGTTCTTTTTCTGTTTCTTCAATAAATGCGTCATACAAAACAGAATCCATCATTACAAACCGTTTCATACAAACATAAGGAACAACAGGCAACCCTACACTCTGCCAAATCATCTTTGTTTTTTCTTTGTCCATTGTTAAAGCAGAAGAAATATGTGTACAACCAACATAAGGAATATCTAACATTTCAAACAAACCTTGAATAGTTCCGTCTTCCCCATAAGTTCCGTGTAAAGCTGGAAAAATTACATCAACGTCTAAGCAGTTTCCGTTTACAACAAATGATTTTTTTCCTTTTCCTGGAATAACAGACACAAGATTTTCTTCTTTTTCTTGAATTATCAAAGGAGACTTTGTATCTTTTTTTATTCTTTCCAATTCAGACTTATCTTGTAAATACCATTTTCCATCTTTGGAAATTCCAATTAAAACAATATTATTTGAATCTTCAATTCCACGTGCAATTGCAGCAGCTGAAATCAAAGAAATTTCGTGTTCTCCAGAACGTCCACCAAAAATTAATGCTATATTCATAATTACATTGTAGCGTTTTGTTTAATTTGTGTCATTATCTATTTTATTTTGATTATTTTTATATTTTTTTTGATTCTTTTTAATTGTAATTGCAGTTTTTTGATCATTTTTCTTTATTGTATATATGTATGGAAAAATCTGACAGTTTTTATGACGAAAGTGTGTACGAAAATGACGTGGTTGCTAAAGCTGCTTTTGAAAGTTTTGGGATTCGGTATCTTTATCCTTGGCAGCGAATGGTGATTGCAAACATTTTGGAAGCTTTTGAATTCAAAGATTGTGAAGAAGATGATTTTGACTCTTTTTGTAAGGGCAGACAAATAGTTTTGTTGCCTACGGGAGCGGGAAAGTCTTTGTGTTTTCAAATTCCGGCATTGTTGTTGGATGGCCCAACTTTGGTGATTTATCCTTTGTTGGCTTTGATGGCAGATCAGCAGAGACGAATGCAAGAAGGTAATTTGAAGAGCGTTATGTTTAGGGGTGGAATGTCTAAAGAAGACTACGATTTGAACTTTAAGAAGATTCAAGATGGTGCCAAAATTATTATTGCGAATCCGGAAGTTTTACAAAATCCTAAGTTGATTGAAGATTTGAAATCTGTTGGCATAGTGCATATTACAATTGATGAAGCCCATTGTGTAAGTGAGTGGGGAGATTCTTTTAGACCTGCGTACTTGGGACTTGGGGATGTTATAAAAAAGTTGGATGCTCCGTTGATTACTGCTTTTACCGCCACAGCTTCTGGTGGTGTGTTGGAACGAGTTTCTCAGATTCTTTTTGATGGAATGGCACATGTTGTTAGGAGTGAAAGCGATAGGGCGAATATTCATTATTTTGTTAGGAGGGCTGCGGCGAAGAAGAAAGAAGCTTTATTTCTTGCGAAGACGGAATTGAAGCCTATGATTATTTTTTGTGGGACAAGAGATAAGTGCGAAGATATGGCTCAGGAATTGAATGTTTTTTTTGGAAAAAGGATTGCGAAATTTTATCATGCTGGATTGGAAAAATGCGAAAAGGATGAAGTTGAAAAATGGTTTTACAATAGTAAAGATGGAATTTTATGTGCTACTTGTGCTTATGGCATGGGAGTAGATAAAAAGGATATTAAAACTGTGGTGCATTTAGAGACTCCAAAGACAGCGGAAGCTTATATTCAAGAAGCGGGGCGAGGTGGTAGAGATGGAAGTATTGCTAAAGCTTTTTTGATATGGAGCTTGGAAGATTCTTTGTTGTTTGGAAAGTATTCGGATGATTCAAGAGAAGCATCTATGAGAAACTTTGCAGAAACTAACGATTGTAGGAGACAAGTTTTGCTTGATGCTTTAGGTGGTGAAAAAGCTTACTGCGAAGGCTGCGATTTGTGTTTAAAATTAAAGAAATCTAAAGCGGATTGGGAAAGAACGTATATGTTAGTAAAAAAACAGAAAAATTTTTATTCAGAAGAAAGTTTGAATGAAAAAATTATGTTTTTGATGAACAAAAAAGCACGAGATTTTTCTGATGTAAATATTTGGACACATACAGATGTTTCAGAAATATTTTCACAATTACTAGATTCTAAGAAAATTGTAAAGAATAATTTTCTATGGCGAAATAGGTTGAGGATTGCAGACATAAAAAAAGCAATCAATAAAATTGTTTATTAACTAATTTTCAAAGACTGTGATTTTTATTATAATTTTGATTATGTTTGAAGTAAGAGTTGAAGCGGATTTTGCTGCTGCGCATTTTTTAAGAGATTACAATGGCAAATGTGAAAATTTGCATGGTCATAATTATAAGGTTTTTGCTCACGTTTGTGGAAGCGAACTAAACGAAGGTGGAATGCTTTTAGATTTTACAAAACTAAAAGGTGCTTTAAGAACTGTTTGCAAAACTTTAGATCATACAAACTTAAACGACTTTGAAATATTTAATCAAAATCCTAGTGCAGAACGAATTGCAATGTACATTTACAATGGGATTTTGGAAGAATTGAAAAAGGAAAACATTGATTTGTCTTTTGAAAAAGGAAAAACTTCTGCAGCACTTTTTGCTGTTGATGTTTTTGAAACAGATACAAGCAGAGCAAGATATTCTGTTCGCTAAAGTGGTTCTCTTTTGAGAAGTAATGAATTGGGGCTGTATAAAAAATTATTTTGTATACAGTCCCATTTTTTTTTACAAACGCACAGGCACGCCTTGTTTTTGCAAATCTTGTTTTATAGAATTTACAGTGTATTGGCCGCTGTGAACCATTGTGGCAATTAAAGCGGCATCAGCTTTTCCTTCTTTTAGAACATCAGCCAAATGCTGTGGATTTCCACCACCACCGCTGGCAATAACAGGAACAGAAACATTTTCTGCAATCATTCTTGTAAGATTAATTTCATAACCGTTTTTTGTTCCGTCAGCGTCAATTGAATTTAAAACAATTTCGCCAGCTCCCAAATCAACAGCCTTTTTTGCCCACTCCAAAGCATCCAAATCTGTTTTTACACGACCACCATTAATGTAAACTCTGTAGCCGCTTGGCATTTCATCATCTTTTGCAGCATCCATTCCCAAAACAATACACTGGTTTCCAAAAATTCTAGCCCCTTCTGTAATCAAAGAAGGATTTTTTACAGCCTGACTGTTTAAAGAAACTTTTTCGGCACCAGCCAAAATTGTAGAACGAATATCTTCAACAGTACCAATTCCGCCACCAACGCAAAATGGAATAAAAACCTGGCTTGCAACCCTAGAAATCAAATCTAAAATTGGCCCACGCCCCCGAGCCGACGCAATAATATCATAAAAAACAAGCTCATCAACACCCTGTCTATAATATTCCGCAGCCATTTCCACAGGCTCACCAATATCAATATTATTTTGAAACTTCACACCCTTAGTTGTACGACCATCTTTTACATCAAGACAAACAATAATTCTTTTTTTAAGCATTGCAGAAATTCTCCAAGATTTTTAATCCGTATTTTCCACTTTTTTCTGGGTGGAACTGACAAGCGTAAATATTATTAAATTGAACAACAGAAGGAACCTTAATTCCATAATCAGCAACCGCTTTAATAACAGAATTGTCTTCTGGGCAAATTACATAAGAGTGAACAAAATAAAAATCAGAAGTCTCTGGAACATCTTTTAAAATTTTACATTCACCGTTCACATGTTCCAAATTATTCCAACCCATGTGAGGAACTTTTAGCCCCTGAGCCTTTAAAACATCTTTATCAATCGAATCAAATAATTTAATTTTTCCCTTAATAAGCCCCAAACATTCAGTTTTACCTTCTTCCGACCAATCAAAAATAATTTGCGAACCAAGACAAATTCCCAAAAGTGGCTTATTTTGAGCAGCCCAATCTTTTAAAAATGCGTCAAAACCTGTTTTTGCAAGTTGTTCCATTGCGTAAGCCGCATCCCCAACACCAGGAAAAATCAATTTTGAACAATCTTTTAAATCTTGCGGATTTTTAGAAAGCACATATTCAATTCCCAAACTTTTTAGCGCCCGTTCAACACTAGTAATGTTTCCAGCATTATAATCAACAATTCCAATCATAATTACAGTATAATGAGATTTTTATTGTATGAAAAGTAATTGAGTTACAAAAAAAGTCCGATAAACTAAATATGAAGTTAAATGAATATTTACCAATTATTCTTGAAGTTTTAAAAAGTCCAATTGTTATTGGCACAGTTATTGCTATGTTAATTGTAATTAGTTTTGCAAAATACGTCTGTAATTACACCAAAAAACCGCCAAAAACAAAATCAAAGAAAAATAAAGTTGCTTCCGCACAAACTCCTTCTCCTGCCACAGAAGAAAATTCCGAAGCAGCAGAAGAATAGTTTTATTATTTGGGGGCAACCTTATGTGGTTAGTCGCATTTCGGTTTTCCCTAACGGTCAGCCCGCTTCTTTACAGAAGCGTGGCTCCCAGTCCTTTTGCTTCGCAGAAGCTTCGCAACGTCCTGGGAAACCTCAATTCTCGGCCCCAATCCATCACCACCGCCCGCAAAATTGCATTCTTGAACACTACAACATTTCTTTAATTGCTTTTTTAGCCTCAGAAATTTCATCATAAGGCATAACAAAATCTTTATAAATAATACTATTTTCGTGAGCCTTTCCAAGCAAAAGCACAATATCATCTTTTTGCGCCATAGAAAAAGCTTTTCTAATTGCCTTAGGTCTATCTGGAATTACAAACAAATCTTTATTCAAAACTTTGCCTTCTTTTACAGCACCTTTCGCAATCATATTCAACAATTCTTCCGGATTTTCCCCACGAGGATCTTCATCAGCCAAAAATACAAAATCACAATATTTTGCTGCAATTTGCCCTTGCAAAGGTCTTTTTGTTAAATCTCGTTCACCGCCGCTTCCAAACAAAGCAAACATTCTGCCCTTACATCTTTTTCTAATTGGAGGAAAAATTGCTTCAAAACTAGAAGGCGTGTGAGCATAATCTACAATAACTTCAAAAGGTTGGCCTTCATCAATTACAGTCATGCGCCCTTTAATTGGCAACAAGTTAGCACATTTTTTTGCAACTTCTTCAAAAGAAAGATTTGTAACAGAACTAACAGCCATAATAGAAGCCATCAAATTGTAAGCATTAAAAGCACCAGGAAGATTTGCCTGAACTTCAAAAGAAACTTTTTTATCAGAATTTTCCAAAATAATTTTTTCAGATTCCTTTTGATTTGATTTTTCGCAATTTGCTTCTATTGTAAAATCAATTCCAGTTGATGTAGAAACAATATTTTTTGCTGTCATAAATGGAAAATTTTCTGGAATTTCTGGCAATTGAATATTTGTAGAATTTTCTGTTGCTGTTTTTCCAGCTTTTCCCAAAGAAGTGAATCCAAAAACTTTTTGTTTTGTAGCATTTGCAAAATACAAAGCAGATTCGTCTTCTAAGTTTACAATTCCAATAGAAGGAATTTTTTTATTTTCACCAGCAATTGTTTTTATGTGATTATGTGCATCTAAGGCTCTAAAAAGATTTGCTTTATCGCTTTTGTAAGTTTCAAAATTTTTGTGAAATTCCAAATGTTCCAAAGTTACGTTCATAAAAACGCCGCAATCAAATAAAATATTTCCACAGCGATTTAATTTTTTTGAAAGTCCGTGGGAAGAAGTTTCTACAACTGCATATTTGCATCCGTTCATAAGCATTTCGTTTAGATGATGCTGAATAATTGGAGCTTCGGGGGTTGTTTGGTGTTGGGGATTTGCCAAAGCTTCTCCTCCAAAAGAATATTCAACTGTAGAAATAAAACCTGCCTTTTCGCCACACAATCGCAACAACTGCCAAATAAAAGAAACAGTAGAAGATTTTCCTTCTGTTCCAGTAACTCCAATCACAATTAATCTTGAAGAAGGGGAATCATAAAATCTATCAGAAACAGGTGCCATTGCAAATCTTGAATCTTCAACTTTAATTAAAACAGGAGCAAATTTTTCTTTTTCAATACCATAAGCATCAATTTCATTATCTATAGCCCGTTCAACAATCACTTTTGCAATTTCTTTTTGCAAATCTTTAGAAAGAGTTCCTTGGTAAACAACTGCATTTGCACCGTTTTTTATAGCCTGAGGAATGTACAAGTTTCCGTCAACGTGAGTTCCAGGCAAAGCAAAAAACAAGGAATCTTTTTTTACTTCTCTGGAATCAAAAACAAGTGAAGAAATTGGAATGTTGTTTATATCTTCTAAATTTTTAATTTCTTGGCCATCAACTGTAACAACTTGATTTTTAAAAGATGGTAAAATTTGTGATAGTAACTTTGTCATAAAAACAGTTTACCCCTTCTCCATAAATTTAACAATACAGAAAATTTAAAACAAAATTAAACTTATAAAAATGCAAAATTCATTCTATTATATAACCTCAATAAATTGACTTATAACAAACACTATGTTAAAATATTAAATCAATTTAATAACTAACAAGGATTAAAAATATGAAAAAAGGTTTATCTTATTCAATTGCTTCAGTAGTAATTTTGATAATTTGTTTAATTGCTTTTGTGCTACCTTCTACTTTGGGAAGTGGACAAAATCCAAACAAATTACCAGCTTTTGGTAAATACAATGGAAAAGAAATAAAATATGAACAAGGTACTGATTTTGCAGACTATGTTTCTTACTATGGACAAATTTTCCAATCTCAATACGGAAAAATTGAAGAGTCTGCTTATTACCAAATTTTCAACTATGCATTTAACTCAGCTGTTACAAAAATGGCTTATGGTGATGAAGTTGAAGCTAGTGGTTACGTTGTTCCAAAATCATTAGTAAATCGTGAATTAGCTAAAAACTTTTACGACGAAAATGGCAAATATTCTGCAAAATTATACAAACAAACACCAGCAGCAACTGTTAATGAATTAAAAGCAGACATCGAAAGCAACTTATTTTCAAGTCGCTACTACGATGACAACTTTGGTTCTTCAACAGAACGTCTTGGTGACCAAGGATTATACGGAATTAAACAATCTAAAGCAGAAGAATCATTCTTAGCAGACTACAACAAAAATCAATCAAGTTTTAATTTAGCAGCCTTCTCTCTTTCTGATTACCCAGATTCAGAAAAAGAAGCATTTGGAAAAAACAACACTGCAAAATTCAACAAATATGATTTATCTTTAGTAATCTGTAAAGACAAATCAACTGCAGATAAAGTTTTATCTAGATTAAATAATGAAGAAATTACTTTTGCTGATGCAATTTCTGAATACTCAGAAAAAGCATATTCAGATACAGAAGGAAAAATTACAATTCCACACCAATATCAAATTGAAAAAGCTTTAGTAAATCCAGAAGAT
>JAFXDY010000037.1 GCA_017521105.1 Treponema sp. | reverse complement strand
TATTGCGGTAAGAAATCCGGGTGCACAAAATAAAGATGAAGTTTTTTCATACACAGAATATATGCTCGGCTGTAGATTATCTTTGGCAAACTTGTTGAGTTTATATCTTTCAACAGAATATACTGACGAAATTTATATGCAAAAAGCATCATTATCATTAAATGTAAGACTTTTTGAAATTGTTACTGGAATTGCAACAAGTTCTTCTTCTTTTACAAAAACATTCCAAGGTTCAGGTTTGGGAGCTTTTGTAACAGTTTATGTGGGATTCTAAAAACTAATAATTCCAAAAATCGCAAAAAAGATACGTATTTGACCTAAATCGCAATGTGTTGTACTATAAACCATTGCGATTTTTTTTCGCACAACTCATCTTGTTCTCTTCTAAAGAACGATTTTTTCTTATGAGGTCTTAAAATGTTTAAAATTATTGAAAAGAAACAGCTTTCGGCTGGAGTTTTCTATATGAAAGTCAATGCTCCAGAAATTGCCCGCAACAGAAAAGCTGGTCAATTTGTTATTATCCAAGTAGAAAAAGAATACGGTGAACGTGTTCCTCTTACAATTGCCGATGCAAATGCACAAGAAGGTTGGATTGCTTTAGTTTTCCAAGCTGTTGGTGCTTCTACTTTAAAACTTTCAAAAATGGAAGCTGGTCAAGAACTTCCTACAGTTTTAGGACCTTTGGGAAATCCTTCTGAAATTGAAAAATATGACGCTCCAGTTGTTGTAGTTGGTGGTGGATTTGGTGTTGCTCCATGTTATCCAATTGTTCAGGCTCACAAAGAAATTGGAAACAAAGTAATTATGATTATTGCTGCAAGAACAAAAGATTTGCTTATTTATGTTGATGAAATGAAAGCTCTTGCAGACGAAGTTATTATTATGACAGATGATGGAAGTGCAGGACGCCAAGGTGTTTCTACGGTTCCATTAAAAGAACTTTGCGAAAGTCAGTGTCCACCAGCAGAAGTTGTTGCAATTGGTCCTCCAATTATGATGAAATTCTGTGCCCTTACAACAAAAGAATTTGGAATTAAAACAACAGTTTCTTTAAATACAATTATGATTGACGGAACTGGTATGTGTGGTGGATGTCGTGTTAGCATTGACGGAAAAACAAAGTTTGTTTGTGTTGATGGTCCAGAATTTGATGCTCACTTAGTTGATTGGGACAACATGATGATGCGTATGAAATCTTTTAAAGAACGTGAACAAGAAGATTTCCATAAATGTAAAATGCAAGAAGCTGCAGATAAATTGGCAAAATAAAAGAGGTTTAGAAATGTCTATTAACGTAACAGAAGAACTTAATAAGATTCAAGGAAAAATTAAAAATGGCGGTTTAACTGCAAAAGATAGAAGTGCTATTCCTCCAATGGAAATGCCAGCAAGAGATCCTGTAAAACGAGCTCGTCAAATGGACGAAGTTGCTCTTGGATATTCTGCAGAACAAGCAATTGTTGAAGCAAACAGATGTCTTCAATGTGCAAAACCATTCTGTATGGATGGTTGTCCTGTAAATATTGATATTCCAGGATTTATTAAAGAAATTGCAAATGGCGAATTTAAAGCTGCTGTTGATATTATTAAAAAAACAAGTTTACTTCCTGCAATTTGTGGTCGTGTTTGTCCACAAGAAAAACAATGTCAGGGAAAATGTACAGTAGGAAAAGTTTGGAAAAGTCCAGAAAAGGCAGTTTCTATTGGTCGTTTGGAACGTTTTGTTGCAGACTGGGAAAGAGAAAACGGAAAAGTTACTCCTCCAACTGTGGCTGCAAAAACTGGTAAAAAAGTTGCAATTATTGGGGCTGGGCCTGCTGGTCTTACAGTTGCAGCAGATTGTGCTCGTGCTGGTCACGAAGTTACAGTTTTTGAAGCTTTCCACAAAGCTGGTGGTGTAATGATGTACGGAATTCCTGAATTCCGTTTGCCAAAAGCAATTGTTCAAGAAGAAATTTCTAACCTTGAAAAAATTGGCGTAAAATTTGAAATGAACTTTCTTGTTGGTCGCACAAATACTTTACAACAAATTCTTGATGAAAAAGGATTTGATGCTGCATTTGTTGGAACTGGTGCTGGTCTTCCAAAATTCTTGAACATTCCTGGTGAAAACTTAATTGGTGTATTCAGTGCTAACGAATATTTGACTCGTGCAAACTTAATGAAAGGTTACGATAAAGAAAATGCTGCAACTCCAATTTATGATGCAAAACACGTTGTAGTTTGTGGTGCTGGAAACGTTGCAATGGACGCTGCTCGTATGGCATTCCGCTTGGGTGCAGAAAAAGTTGATATTGTTTACCGTCGTACAAGAGCCGAAATGCCTGCTCGTTTGGAAGAAATTGCTCACGCAGAAGAAGAAGGCGTAAACTTTAGATTCTTGGAAAATCCAATTGAAGTTTTGGGTAACGAAGAAGGAAAAGTTTGTGGCGTTCGTTGTCTTTCTTACGAACTTGGTGAACCAGACGCTTCTGGTCGTAGAAGTCCTGTTGCAATTCCAGGTTCTGAACACGATGTTGAATGTGATGCAATGATTGTTGCTTTGGGAAATGGTTCTAACCCATTGTTAGTTGCAACAACACCAGGCTTAAATGCAGACAACAAAGGACACATCACAGTTGATGAAAAACAAGCTACAAGCCATGCAAAAGTTTGGGCTGGTGGTGATATTGTTCTTGGGGCTGCAACTGTTATTCTTGCAATGGGTGAAGGTCGTAAGGCTGCCGCTGCAATTAATGAATATTTGGCAAAATAGATAATTTTTTTCAGACAATAATAACGTGGTAATTTTTAAAGTTACCACGTTTTTTATTTAACCATTCAAATATTTATCCGATAATAAAAATATGGCAATAAAAAGAAAAAATAAAAAGAAAAACGGTTCATTATTAACTTTAGCATGTAGTTTACTTGCATTATTAGTAGTTTTAATTGTTTTTTTAACACAAAAAAATACTATTTTTACAAATTTAAAAGAAACTTCGTTTTTTGATAAAACAATTGGCACTACTCCAGAATTTGTAAAAAATCATGAAGTAGAAAAAAAAGAACAAAAATCAGAAACTGTGGAACTAAAAGATTCTGCTGTAACAATAAAAATCGAAAGTGAAAATTCTGCAATTCCAGAAGAAAAACTTGCAGAACCTAAAGAAGAAAATAAAACACTTCAAGAAGAAAAGACAATAGAAACAGAAAAAACTGAATCTGTAAAAAGCGAAAATAAAAAATCAGAAGAAAAAAAAGAAGTAAAACCCCAACCAAAAAAAGCTGCAACAACACAGTTACAATTGTGCTTTGTAGAAATTGACGGAGACGGTTCTGTTACTAGAAAAATAGTAAAACGTTCAGTTCCAAAAAATAACTCTCCATTAACAGTGGCCATAAATGAACTTCTAAAAGGCCCTAGCGTAAGTTCTTCTTCTGAAAAGAATTGTATGTCTTTAATTCCATCTGGAACAAAACTTCTTAGTGCCAAGGTGACCGATGGTGTTGCTTACTTAAATTTTAATGATAATTTTGACATAAACCCTTATGGCGTAGAAGGTTATGTAAACCAACTAATGCAAATTGTTTACACAGCAACTAGTTTTTCAACAGTAAATAGTGTTCAATTTTTAATTGAAGGGGAAAAAAGAGAATACCTTGGAAGTGAAGGCCAATGGATTGGCACTCCACTTTCAAGAGGTTCATTCTAAACTAATTATTTGTAAGATTTTAGAATTTTATTAAAGTAAGACTGGTTTTTTGCGTATGTGTTTTCGTACACAGCAAGAGATGCGTAATCGTATCCGCCAGTCTTTCTTTTATTTAAAAGTTTGTTTGTAATAATATAAGTATTTTCTGCAGCATCATAAGATTCTGTGTAAATTGAAATTTTTGATTCTTTGCTAAGATTCATTTTTGCTGATGGTAAGTGAATATACGATGTATAAGTACTAGAAAGTAATCTTCTTAACAAGAGTAATTTATTTTGGTTATCATCTTTAGATGCATCTGGAACAAAAACTAAAGTAAGAAGTGCATCATCACCAAGGGTCCAAAAGTTCTCTAAATTTTGAGTCCAATTTTCGTCTATAGTAATAGATTTTCCTTCAAAAGAAACTTTATTTGACTTTTTACCTTTAATCTTATTTCCAAAGGAATTATCAGTTATCTTTTCTGTAAAACCTGTAAAAGAATCAAAACCTTCGTCATCAGAAGAAGTTAATCTTCCAATACATACGCATTCCAATACTTTTTCACCATTCTGCGAAATAATATCCCTAATATTAAAAATTGGAACTATAGCATCAAACATAATTGTTACAGCACCACCAAATTGAGGATATTCTTGTTCCGAGCTAAGATTCATTTTTTCAACATCTTGAATCTTGTTTCTTCTAGCAGAAAATTCATACAAAAAATCGTGTAAATAATTAACTAAATCTACATCTTGTGAATTAGGATCAATTTGATTGATAATATATTCACCGTTCATATTCCAATAGACAGAATCTTTATTAATAGAAATTAAAATTCCCAGTTCCTTTTCTGGCAATTTTGAATTGTTATCTTTTGGTGCATAATATCTAATTTTGTAAGTAGATTCATCATAATGAAGAAGACCAATATAACTTTCCCTGTTAAAAGAATTGTCTTTGTAATAAACGTAGTCTCCCGAAACATCTGGTATATATTGTGTGGCACCGGGAATTGCAAAAGCACACCAGAAAAAAAGAGAAACTAAAAATGTAGAAAATAGTTTTTTCATAAACATTCCTTTTAAGTTTTATGAATTTAATTTTGCCAATTCATCAGCAACAATTTTTGCAACAGCTTTTGCTGCATCTGTAGCAGGAATTAAATCGGCCTTATCAGCAGAACGAAGTTTTACTTCAACGTTTGGTAAATTTTTATCACCAACAACAATTCTAATTGGGTATCCAATTAAATCTGCGTCTTTGAATTTAACACCAGGACGTTCATCTCTATCATCAAGAAGAACATCAACACCAAGTGCTTTAAGTTCTTCATATAAAGAATCTGCAACTTCCTTCATTTTTTCTTTGTACATAACAGGCACAATTGCAACCTGATATGGAGCTGTACTCATTGTCCAAATAATTCCATTTTCGTCGTGATGTGCTTCAATAATACTTGCCAAAGTTCTATCAACACCAATTCCATAACATCCCATAATTGGAGTAACAGATTTTCCGTTTTCGTCCAAATAAGTAACGTTCATAGATTTAGTATATTTGTCACCAAGTTTAAAAATGTGACCAAGTTCATTTCCTTTTTTAGAATAGAAAGTTCCACCACACTCAGGACAAATATCACCAGGTTTTACAACTCTAACATCAGCAGTCATAAATGGCGTAAAATCGCGACCAGGTTCAACATGAATAAAGTGAACATCTTTTTTAAGCCCACCAGTTACACAATCGTGCATTGTCATTACAGAATTATCAGCAATAACAGGAGCCTTTGTTAATTTTACAGGACCAGCAAATCCCACAGGAGCGTCTGTAATGCGAACAACATCCGCTTCACTAGCCAATTCCACATCAGAAGCTTTTAACAAAGCACAAAGTTTTGCTTCATTTACATCCAAATCACCACGAATACAAACAGCAACAAAGTCGTTATTTTTTCCCAAATCTACACCAGCATTTTCAACTTTGTAAATTAAAGTTTTAATAAAACTTTGAGCAGTTGTTTTTAAGAATTCAGAAAGTTCTTCAATTGTTTTTACATCTGGAGTAGGAATTTCTTCCACCGCTTTGTCAGTTGCAACTTGAGGTTTCCCGTTTGAATCAACCGCCACATCGTCCTTACAAGCAGCTTTTTCAACATTTGCAGCATATTTACAGTTTGGACAAAGAATAAGTGTATCATCACCAACTTCGCTTTCTACCATAAATTCTTCAGAACCAGAACCACCCATAGCTCCAGTGTCAGCCTTTACAGAAATTGTGGTAAGCCCCATTCTTTTAAAAATTCTTCTATATGCGTTTGCAGCATTTTCATAAGAAGCGTCCAAATCAGCCTGATCTTTATCAAAAGAATACGCGTCCATCATAGTAAATTCACGACCACGCATAACACCATAACGAGGACGAATTTCATCTCTATATTTTGTGTTAATTTGATAAAGAGTAAAAGGCAATTGTTTATATGAAGAAAGTCCGTCACGAACCAAAGCTGTAAAAGCTTCTTCCGCAGTTGGAGAAACAACCATATCTTGACCGCCACGATTTTGCGGTTTAAGCATCTCTGCACCCATTTTTTCCCAGCGGCCACTTTCCTTCCAAATTTCAGCGGGTTGAATAACAGTGGGTTTCATTTCGTTCATGCCAGCGTTATCTAATTCCTGGCGAATAATGTTTTCTACTTTACGAAATGCCTTCAAACCAAGTGGCATATACGAGTAAAGTCCATTTCCAAGTTTTCTAATCAAACCAGCTCTCATCATCAACTGATGGCTAGCAATAACTGCGTCATTTGGAGCTTCACGCAGTGTCGAAATAATTGTTTTTGATGCTTTCATAAAGTTCATAATACAATAAATTTCATTTATAAGCAATAAACAAGGATTTTTCTAGATTTTTAGGCAACACACACCAACACCACCAAAAACTTCTTCACATCCCAAACAAAACTTCTACCTTTCCAGCTTTCCAGTGTTCCGCTACCGCTCATTCCAGTCGCAATACTTGCGCCTGGAACGCCTTCGGCGCACTTCCAATCTGGGTTGGGCTTAGTACAAAGGGATTTGTACCAAGTATTCACCTTCCGCAGCCTCGTCCACAATGGTTTATTTAAACACTGTTGGAAAATAAATTGGAGTTGAGACGCGCGAAGGAAAGCGAATCTGAAAAGTGCGCCGAACTTTGTTTGTCAAATGGTGGCAGCGTAGCGAACCATTTGACCTAAATCAACATTCCTTAAAAGTTCGATAGCATCTTTTACAGTTCGCTTGACTGGGAGCGTCTCAACG
>JAFXDY010000036.1 GCA_017521105.1 Treponema sp. | reverse complement strand
TTCAGTCATTTTAATAGAATGATTTTTTGTTAATTTTCCTTCATCCCATTCACCATTTTTCCAATTTGCAACAAAGCTTTTTGTAGTTTTCATGTAACCAAATGGTAAGTTACCCCAATCTAAATTCTTTTTTCCCATTTTGGAACCTCTCTTAAAGAAAATTGATTTACTTAAAAACTTTATAAATACTAAAGAAATTTAAGTATATTAAATATTATATAAATTTAAAATATTTTGTAAAGTAGATATTAATAATAATCTAAACTTAATTCTTATTATATGATAAAATGTAAAAATGCAAAAGACTAATTCATTAAATAGTAGAATAGATAAAGCAATTTTTGAATATAAACTTTTAGAAGATGGAGATAAAATCTTGATTGGTGCTAGTGGGGGAAAAGATTCCACTGCTTTAATTGAATATTTTAGTAACAGAAAAAAACGCAAAAACGCCAATTTTGAATTTACAGCCCTTTATATTCAATCTGATTTTGCACCTCCTTTTCCGGCAAAAGTTTTGGAACTTTACAAAGAATGGAACGTGAATTTTGTTACTGTAAATGCAGATATTTTAAACAGAGTTCATAAAGATCAAAAAATGAGTTGTTATTGGTGTTCAACTCAGCGTCGCTACGAATTAATGAAATATGCTATGAAAAATGGCTACAATAAAATTGCTTTGGGCCATCATCTTGATGATATTTTAGAAACTTTGCTTATGAATATGCTAAATAAAGGGGAACTTTGTACAATGCCCCCAATTTTGCAATACGAAAAATATCCGTTACAAATAATTCGTCCTCTTTGTTATGTTCCAGAAGAACGAATTATTTTGCATGCTCAAGAAGTTGGCTACGCAGGATACACTTGCACTTGTAATTATCAAGACAATTCTGCAAGAAAATCTGCCCGAAAAAAACTTGAAGAACTAACTGGAGGCGACGAAGGCAAAAAAGACAGAATGTTCGCCGCCCTCAAAAACATAAAATTCGATTATTTACCAAAATCTTGCGAGTAATATGATTTGTCATTGCGAGCCATAGGCGAAGCAATCTGTTTTTCAAATTGTTGGCTAAAGATTGTCGGATCAAGTCCGACAATGACAGGTTGGTTGCCTACGATAACAAATTGATTGACGACAATGACAATAGTGTTGTGTCATCTTCGGGCTTGACCCGAAGATCTTTTATCTCAACGCCAAATTATCTTCAATAAATTTCTTTTTCAAATCTTTTAAGTTTTCAGAAAGAGAAACTTTATAAATATGAGGATTCAAAAGACGTTTGTAAGATTCATCAAAAGTTTCAAGTTGAGCTTGCATTGTGTTTCTGCTAATAATCAACTGTTCAGAATCTGGCAGGCGTTTTTCTAATCTTTCACCATTTTCAAGACGCTTTTTCAAAAGTGGCTCAATTTTTGCAGGTGTAAAATTAAATTGTCTGTAATCAACCATTGGATGATAAAATTTATTTTCTTTTCCAACTTCAATTGTTTCATCTTCCAAAGTTAAAATATCTGCACAAGCCATACCGTTTTCATCAAACAATCTGTAAACATTTTTAATTCCAGGGTTTGTTGTCTTTGCAGGATTATCGCTAAACTTCATTGCAGGAATCATTGAATCAGATTTTGCGTCATGTCTTGCTGCCAACTTGTAAACACCAGTAAAAGAAGATTCATTTCCACCAGTTACCATGTGTGTTCCAACACCCCAACTGTTAATTGGTGCGTTTCCTGCCACCAAAGTAGAAATAATTTCTTCTGTCAATTCATTAGAAACACTAATTTTTGCTTGAGGGAATCCCGCACGGTCAAGTTCTTTTCTAACTTCACGTGTTAAATAAGAAATATCACCAGAATCAAGACGAACCCCAAAGTTATAACCTTGTTTTACAAGTTCCCCACCAGCAATAATTGCATTTTTAATACCAGATTTTAATGTATCGTAAGTATCAATCAAAAATACAGAATTTTGAGGATAAATTTTTGCATATTCTCTAAAAGCTTCAAGTTCAGAAGAGTGGCTCATAATCCAAGAGTGAGCCATTGTTCCCATAACAGGAATTCCATAGAGTTTTCCAGCCAAAGTGTTAGAAGTTCCTGCAGCACCACCAATGTAAGCTGCTCTTGTTGCAACCATTGCTCCAGAAGGTCCTTGTGCACGTCGCAAACCAAATTCCATAATAGGAGCTTTTTTACTTGCCAACCAAATTCTAGAAGTTTTTGTAGCAATCAAACTTTGAAAGTTAATAAAGTTCAAAACTAAACCTTCCAAAATCTGTGCTTCAATTAATTTTGCATGAATTCTAACTAATGGTTCTTGTGGAAAAATTACAGTTCCTTCTGCCATTGAATACAAATCACCTGTAAATTTAAAATCTTTAAGGTAATCTAAAAATCCCTGCTCAAAGATTTTTTGTTCTTTTAAATATTCAATATCGTCTTCGCTAAAACGAAAATCTACAATTGTATCTAATAAAGTTTCAATCCCAGCAAAAACAGAAAATCCACCATTAAAAGGATTTTTTCTAAAAAACATATCAAACACAACTGTCTGATTCATATTTTGTTTCCAATAACCTTGTGCCATTGTTAATTCATAAAAATCTGTAAAAAGGGCACTTGCACCTGGAATTGACCAATCTTCA
Source organism: Treponema sp. (assembly GCA_017521105.1). GTDB lineage: Bacteria > Spirochaetota > Spirochaetia > Treponematales > Treponemataceae > Treponema_D. Next base: position 10,810 of record JAFXDY010000036.1, on the reverse strand, counting down.
TTTTTCATAAAATCCTCCAAAATCCTAAAAAATTAAACTAAAACTACACCTAAAATCTTTCAAAATTAATTATATTGATATGGCCGTTTTTTATACTTGTAAGTATAGCGAGCAACCAAATATCTTCCAACAAATCTTCCTAAAAGGGCAGTGAATTTCCATTTAAAACGATACATCGCAATTTTCTTTCCTTTAAAAGCTCGTTTTAAACAATGAGCCACAACTTTATCTGGCTCAATTCCGCCTTTCACTTCTTTTCTAGCCCCATTAGAAGCCACATTTGCAAATTCCGTACTAACAGAACCAGGACACAAAGCACAAACTTTTACTCCCTTATCTTTAAGTTCCGCCGCCAGAGCCACAGAAAAACTAAGAGCATAAGCTTTTGAAGCTCCATAAACTGCAAAGTTTCCCAATGGCATAAAAGCTGCCAAACTTGCTGTGTTAATAATTACAGAATTAGAAGTTAAATATTTTAAAACAACGCCACAAAGTCCAGTTAATGTTACACAATTAATTTCAATCATATCAAGTTCTTTTTCCAACGGAGTGTCTTCAAAAGGTCCGTAAGTTCCAAAACCTGCATTATTCACAAAAAGTCCAACAGAAAAATCTTTTTCACTTTCCAAAATATCAGAAAACCGTTTTACACCATCTTTTCCGCAAATATCAACTGCAAAAGATTTTACAATTTTTTTTCCAGCCTTTTCATTAATCTGATTTTCCACTTCCAAAAGCAAAGATTCTCGTCTGGCAAAAATCCAAATTTCATCATAATCAAACTTTTGTTCAATTTGTTTTGTAAATTCTTTTCCCAAACCAGAACTTGCGCCTGTAACAATTGCCACATTCTTCATTTTTTCATTATACAAAAAAACAAAATCTATATCAAATTCAGTTTTATTTGGGGTTTATTACAAATCCTAAAAACGGCCGAGTCAAGGCCTTGAGCAAAGCGTGCCTTGACCGGACGTATTTGAGCGCAAATCTTTTGGCATAGTCGCATTTCGGCGCTTGCCTACGGCCGGTGCTATCGCACTCCCTTCGGGCCGCCTCAATTCTCGGCGCCACCACAACTACAAATTTTAGTATTGATTTCAGAATTGCCAATCTTTATAATGATTTTATGAAAAAAAAATTAATTTATAAAACATCAATTATTGCAATTTTAAGTTTGTTCATTTCTTGCCAATCAAAAGCAGAAAAACAACAAATAAAAAAGGAAATTGCTACAAAACAAAATGCTACAATCATAAATAATCAATTTGTAAAAACAGAAATAGAAAAAAATCAAAATAAATTAAAAGAATACATTCAAAAAATGCCATTAGAACAAAAAGTTGCCCAATTATTCATTGAAAATTTGGAAGGCAACACAAAATTCCGTTCTTACGAAACTTACGACAAAATTACAGGAAAAAAAGAACATTCAAACATTCCAATTGTTGCCGGTGGCTACATTTATTTTTCTTACAATCTTTGCCAAACTCCAGAACAACAAATTGCTTTTGCTTCATCAATTTACGAATATTGTAATTCCAATAATCAGATTTATCCATTTTTGGCAATTGACCAAGAAGGTGGATTTGTAAATCGTCTTAGAAAATTAACTGGAGGGCTTCCTTCTCAACAAAAAGTTTCACAAGAATATTCTGTTGAACAAGCTTTTGATTTATACAAAGATCAAGCTCAAAAAATGTCTGTCTTGGGATTTCACATGAACATTGCTCCTGTAATTGAAATTTCTACAGATTTTAACAAAGAATTTTTAAGCGACCGAAGTTTTGGAAATTATAAACAAGTTGTAAATTACGGCCGAGCTTGCATAAATGCTTACGAAACAAACAAAATTGCCACAGTTGTAAAACATTTTCCAGGAAACACAAATACAGACCCTCATGTTGGGCTTCCTGTTATTGAACTTTCAAAAGATGAACTAGAGGATTTTATTTTAAGTTTTAAAACTTTACTAGAATATAATCCTACAAGCATTTTAATGTCTCACGCAATTTCTTCTGCCATAGATAACGGAGTTCCAGCTTGTCTTTCTAAAGTTTGGATTACCAATATTTTAAGAAATGAATACAATTACAAAGGAATAATTTTTTCTGATGATATTTTTATGGCTGCTTTGGCAAAAAACGGATATCCTCCAGAAAAAGCGGCTGTTATGGCAATTGAAGCTGGTGTAGATTGCATTATGATTTCTGAAAAAAGAATTGCAAAATCAGCAAAAATAATTTACCAAAAAGCGTTAGAAGACCAATCTTTTAAAAACAGAATTGATGAATCTGTTCAACGAATTTTAGAATATAAAATAAAAACTGGATTATTTGATTATGAAAAATAAAACTAAACTTTGCGGGCAAGAAGGATTTAATCAATTTTACTCAGACTTATTTGGCCCAAGATGGGAAGCCTTAAAAGAATCTTTTTTTCAAGAAAATCAATCTGTTGAATATAAAATTCAAAATTGTGAATCATATTTTTTAGACAGTGCTTCTGTTTTTGCAGCTTTATGTTTGCCTTTGCAAGACGCCCAAAACATTTTAGATTTGTGTGCCGCTCCTGGTGGAAAAACTTTAGTTTTAGCTTCCCGAATGCCAGAAGATGCAAAACTTTTTTCAAATGAACGTTCAACTTCAAGAGTTAGCCGTCTTAAAAAAGTTGTAGAAACTTGTCTTCCAGGGCAAATTAATGAGCGGGTAAAAGTTTCTTGTAGCGACGGTTCAACTTGGTGCAAAAGACAATCTGAATGTTTTGACAGAATTTTACTTGATGCTCCTTGTTCTTCTGAACGCCATGTAATTCAAGACAAAAAATATTTAGACAGTTGGTCTCCTTCCAGAATAAAAACAGTTTCTATGGAACAATGGGCTTTACTTTCTTCTGCATACAGATTATTGGAAGTTGGTGGCATTTTACTTTATTCAACTTGTGCATTATGTCCTCAAGAAAACGATGAAATTCTAAAAAAATTGCATAAAAAGTTTAATAAAGACGGAACTGCTTTTGAATTATTAGAACCAAATCCTTGTGTTGAAGAAATAAAAAATTTTACATCTGTAAAAATTCCAAATTATGAAAAAACTGAATTTGGATATCATATTTTACCAGATGTGCAAAATGGGGCAGGGCCAATTTATTTTTCAATTATAAAAAAAATTGCTAGTATATACGAAAACGTTTGAGAAAGTGTCATTTTTGACTTGAATTTTCTATAAAATATAAGATAATATATTGTAGGAAAAACTATGGAAGATAAACACGAAACAAAACTTGAGCAAATTATTAAAATTGAAAAACAACTCGGTGAAATTCAGGACGTTGACGTTCTTCTTGAAAAAATTCTTACAGAAACAAGAAAAATTGTTAGAGCTGATGCTGGATCCATTTATGTAATCGAAGGTAATAAACTCAAAATTAAATATGGCCAAAATGATACTCAATTAAAAGAACTTGCTCCTGGCGAAAAACTTCCTTATTCTTGTTTTACATTTCCTATTAACGAAAAACAAATTTGTGGTTATGTTGCTTCTACAAAAGAACCATTAAATATTAAAGATGTTTATAAAATTCCAGAAGATAAACCATACAAATTTAACAAAAATACAGATATTACAACAGATTATAGAACAAAATCTATGTATACATTGCCATTAAAAATGGCTAATGGAAAATTGTTAGGTGTTCTTCAAATTATTAATGCAAAAGATGAACATGGCAAAGTTATTCCTTTTGATTCAGAAGCAGAATTATTAATTTCTCACTTTGCTTCAAGTGCTGTTCAGGCATTACAACACGCATACCTAACTTCAAACATGGTAAAACGTATGCTTAAAATGGCAGAATTCCGTGATCCAAGAGAAACTTATCCTCACGTAGAGCGAGTTTCTGCTTTTTCATTGGAAATTTATGACCGTTGGGCATTTAATCATAATATTCCAGAATCAGAAATGCACATTTACCGCGATACATTAAAAATTGCTGCAAAATTTCATGACGTTGGAAAAGTTGGAATTTCTGATGTAATTTTAAAGAAAACTTTCCCTCGTTTTACAGAAGAAGAAAGAAACGTAATGAAAGGGCACACTTGTATTGGTGCTCAATTATTTGATCCACCAGAAAGTAATCTTGATGTTATGTGTCAAGAAATTGCATTACATCATCACGACAGATGGGATGGTGGAGCAAGTGGATATCCTGGAAAAATTACATTAAGTCAATTCTCCATTGCAGACGGCGTTGTTCCAAAAGCCGAAAATCTTTCTGGAAACGACATTCCACTTTCTGCAAGAATTGTTGCTGTTGCCGATGTATTTGATGCATTAAGTCACAAACGATGTTATAAAGATTCATGGTCAATTGAAGATTCTTTTGCCGAAATCCAAGAAAATGCAGGTTCTCAGTTTGATCCAGAAGTTGTTCTTGCGTTTATGCAGGTAAAAGACAGAATTTGTTCTATTCAGGTTGCTTTCCCTGACGACTTAGAAGCTCCTCAATGATTTTGTAAAAGCATTTTTTAAAGGCAAAAAACTTTTCTTTATTATAGCCTTCGTGAAAATGCTTTACTAATCCACAATTTGCAATTTGAAAATCAAAATCTCTATCTTCCAAAAGTGATTTTATATTATTTTGAGTAAAAGAAGTTCCTCTATCATTTATACAAGCAATGTTTTTTTCTACCAATTTGCTTGCAAATACAATGTCCTTTGTAATAACTAAGTCATTTTCTTTAGCATTTTCTAGAATATAATTATCTGCAGAATCTTTTACTTTTTCACATATAATCATTTCAAAAGAAAAATCATTTGTACACTCAATATTTTTGTTTGCCACAAAAGTAACTTCAATTGAAAATTCATTAGCTTTTTTTGTTAAAAAATTTCTTACTTGTAATGGACAAGAATCTGCATCAAGCCATATATGAGTTTTTGCCATTTGTTTTACAAAACCTTATTAATTTTTTCAATCATATCAATTGTTCGTTTTTCTAATTCACTTGTAGAACTATTGTCTGATTGACTGTTTAATTCGCTAGATAATTTGTTTGTTTTTTCTTTGTATAATTCGTCACAAAGCATAATGCCAGAAAGAATTGAAATTTGAAGTGGAGTTTTTACTGTATCAATTTTTTGAACATCGTCTGTTATTCTTTTGTAATATCCAAGCAATTTTTCCAAATATTCTGTTTCTTCGTTTGCTTGAATTGTGAAAGATGTTCCTAGTAAGTCAACTTTTAATTTACCCATTTTAGAAAATATCGAATCCTAAATTGTCTGAAGAATCTTCTTCGTTAGAAAAATCGTAATCTTGTTGAAGATCTGATTGATCGTATTCTTGAATATTCATTTCAACGTTTTGTTCAATTGTACTTTCTACAAAATGAGTTTCTTCTGTATTTGAAGATTCTATATCTTGTGAAGCAGGGGAGTCTTGAAAATAATTTGTTTGTGAAGGTTCAAAAGAAGATTCTTCAGTGTTTGAAGCGTCTTCTGTAACTTCTTCTTCAGCTTCTGAAGGATCTTTTTCTACTTCTTGCATTGTATCAAAAGATTGAGTTGTTTGTTGAAGAATTGGTTCGTTGTTTTGAATAGCAACAGTAGTTTGAATAAATTGACTGTTGTTTTGTGTTTGTTGAATTGTTTGATTTTGAGCAGCATCTTGACCGGTTACTTTCAAAACTGAATTTTCAATTTGATTTAATCGGTCAAGTGCATTCAAAATGCCACTCTCGATTTTGTTTTGGTTAGTTTCAAAAGATGTAAGTTGCTCCGATTTGCTAGAAAGCGCATTTGTGAGCTCTGCACACTGTTTGCGAAGAGCATCGTTTTCTGCCTGCAATTGTTGAATTTTAACAACTGCACTTTCAACTTTTTGTTCTAATGTTAAAACCTGGTCGAGAGTAATCATTTGCAGTTCCTTAAGCTTTTAATGCTTTTTTTGCAGCTTCTACAACTGCTTTGAAAGCTGCTGGATCTTCAATAGCCATATTAGAAAGAGCCTTGCGGTTCAATTTAATACCTGCTTTGTTAATTCCATCCATAAAACGTGAATATGTAAGTCCTTCTTCACGAACTGCTGCGTTAATACGAGCAATCCAAAGAGTGCGGAATTCATGTTTACGATCACGACGGTCTACATAAGCATGACCGAGTGCTTTTTGTACAGCATCTTTTGCTGGCTTAAAGTTTGATTTTCTATCGCCTCTAAAACCTTTAGCAAGTTTTAAAATTTTAACACGGCGATTTTTTCTTTTTGTTCCGTCTACTGCTCTTGACATTTTCTACCTCTACTAACCATAAGGAAGCATTTGCTTTCTGATTTTTCTTGCGTCAGCTTCTGCTACATAACCTGTTTCGCGGAGCTGTCTCTTTCTTTTAGGAGAACGTTTTGTCAAAATATGACGAAGGTTCTGCTTCTTGTGCTTAACTTTGCCAGTTCCAGTAAGAGAATATCTCTTTGCTGCTGACTTCTTTGTCTTCATTTTAGGCATATCTTTAACCTCTTATTTTGCGGCTTTTGGTGATATAGTAATTGACATCATTTTTCCATCCATTTTGGCTGGTTTGTCAATATTGTACGCCGAGGTAAGCCGTTTTAGTACCTCATTCAGAACATCAAAACCTAATTCAGTGTGAGCTAATTCACGTCCGCGGAAACGAACTGTGATTTTAACTTTATCACCTTCATTTAGGAATTCCTGTACATGTTTTGCTTTTGTATCAAGGTCGCCAGAACCAATTTTTGGTTGCATACGAATTTCCTTGAGTTTTAATACCTTTTGATTCTTCTTAGATTCACGGAGCTTTTTCTCTTGTTCGAATCGGTATTTTCCAAAGTCCAGTATTTTACAAACTGGTGGATTAGCATTAGGTGAAACTTCAACAAGGTCAAGATCCTTGTCTTTTGCCATTCTGAGAGCATCAACTGTAGGAACAATCCCTAATTGATTTCCCTCATCATCGATCAGACGTACCTCACGCACACGAATCATTTCATTTGTTCGCTGCCCCTTATTGTTGTTATTTGCATTCACGTATGCCAATTATCCTCCTAGTGTTGAAAAACACATTTAAAACATATAGCGTATTTTTACATTATATCTAAAAATAGTAATCTATGTCTAGTAGAAAAGAATACTATTTGTAAAGATACATAGGGTATTCAGATGGAGAATTAATGTCTTCTAATACTTTTTCTGGTATTCCTGTTTTTGAAGCTGCAGCAGATTTTGTAATATCAGAAACTTTAGACATCATAATGTCCATAAATGATTGTTTCTTTACTTTTTTGTATGTAACAATCTTATAATTTGTTCCTTCAAATTCTGCATCAGCCATATCATCAAGCATTAAATCCCAAGAACCAATAGCATCAATTAAACCGTTGTCTAAGGCTTGTTGTGCAGTGTAAATTCTTCCATCAGAAAGTTTGGCTGCTTCTTCGTAAGTCATATTACGACTTTTTGCTACAATTTTTACAAATTGTTCATAACATTCATCTGCAATTGATTGCATTATTGCTTTTTGTTCTGGAGTGAATGGGGCATTGTAATTTCCCATGTTTTTATTTTTTCCAGCGTAGATTGTTTCAGATTTTATTCCCAATTTATCAAGTAAACCTGTTAAATCCATTGATTGCCCTGCAATTACACCAATGCTTCCTGTTAATGTATTTCTGTTTGCATAAATTTTGTTTCCTGCACAAGAAATGTAATATCCGCCAGAAGCGGCCATTGGACCTTGGTAAACGTAAATTGGGCGACCTGTTGTTTTGTAATCTTCTAATGCAAGGTATACATCATCAGTTTGATAAACTGCTCCACCAGGACTATTTATAAAAATTGCAATACCAACATTTTTTTTGTCATTTTTAATAGTAGAAATTGTTGAAAGAAGCCATTGTTGATCATAATCGACGTTTGCTTGCTGGATTGTTCCTTCAATATAAAGGGCAGCAATATTGCCTTTTGAACTTAATTTTTGTGAAGAATTTGTATTGTATTCCACATTTGAATCAAAATTTATTGTTACAGATTCTTTTGTTGTAATTAATGAATGTACTGTTGCAGCTATTGCAATAACTACTAAAATTGCAAGTATAATGTAGCCTGATTTAACTTTTTTTGTCATTTTTATACCTTTTACATGTTATTGTTATCATCAAGATCTTCTAATCTTAATGAACCTTTTTCAATTGCTTCTTGTAATAAATCGTGGAATGTATTTACATAAGTTAATTCCATGTATGGTTGTAAAAAGATAAGTCCAATTCCAAGAGTAAGACAAGAAAGTAATATCCATCCAAAGAAACTTAATGCCAAAACAAAAAGATCCATTTTATGGCCTTTTGTAATAACCATACTTATTTTCATAGCTTTTGTTACAGAAATATTTTTGTATTCTGCAACAATGTAAAACATCATAGAATATTCAAGTGATTTGATAATTCCTGGAATGATGAATAAAAGTGTCCATAAGAAAACCCAAAGGAATTGCCAAAGAGCTGCTAAAGTAGCTCTGAACCAATTGTTTAATCCTTCAATAAATAAAGAAAAAGAAACAGGTTCTGGAGAACGAGTCATTTGAATGTAAACATTTAAAGATGCAATTGATAAAATTCCAGAAACAATTGTTTGAATAATTGTACTAATAAAAGAAGTGCTTGATGAAGAAAGTTCAGACATGGCTAAAACGTATTGATCCATGTTTTCTGCAGCCATCATATTAGAACTTTCCGAAATCGTTCTTATCATATCTGGAATTGCAAAAATGCTTGTGATAATTGTAATGATTGCAGAAATTAAAATTGGAATTCCCCATCTGCCTTGTAATTGCTGTTTTGCAAAAGCTTTGTATTTTTTTCTATCGAACATAAGATATACCTCCATTTTATGTCTTCTATTATAGTAATATTATATTACTTAAAATTATAATACAAGTGGAAATTAAAATTGTTGATTGATATAATTTAAGTATGAAATTAATTTGTGGACCAATGGCAACTATATCTCATCCGGCTTTTAGAATTATGATAGAAAAGTTTGGATATTGTGATGAATATTTTACAGAAATGATTAACGCAGGAACTTTACTTACAAATGGTCCTTTTGAAAAATATTATATTGACCCAACACCAGTGCCACAAAAAGTTGTCTGGCAGCTAACAGGTAGAACAACCGAACATATGAAACAAGCCGCAGAAGAATTGGTAAAACTTCCTGGAATTGGAATTGATATTAACATGGGATGTTCCGCTCCTGATATTTACCGATATGGTTCTGGAATTGGTTGGATGCTTAAACCAATTGAAGAAACAAAAGAAATGGTTTGTGCAGTTTCGGAAGTAATAAAAAATCATAATGAAAAAACAGGCGAAAATAAAAGATTTAGTATAAAACTTAGACTTGGTGATGATAATTTTACAGATAATCAGTTTTTTGACTTTTGTGATATGCTTGTTAATGCAGATGCAAAAATGCTTACTTTGCATCCACGTACTAAAAAAGAAAAACTTTCTCGCCCTGCAAGATATTTTTATTGTGAAGAACTTGCCAAAAGATACAAAAAAGATGGTGTTGAAATTATTTTAAATGGAAATGTAAAAGATAAAGCAAGTTTTGATAACGCAATTTCTAAGGCTTCAAGTGTTGATGGCGTAATGATTTCTAGGGCGGCCGTTCAAAAACCATGGATTTTTTATGAATTAGCCAAAGGTGGTGTGGGAAATTGTGAATTAATGGAAGAAAATGAAAAGACTGTTGATTTGCAGCAACTTTGTCTTGATTACATAAAAGATATAGAAAAGTATCAACCAAAGGAATTTTGGAAAACTCGATTACAAAGATTTTTTACATATTTTTCTGAAAACTTTAAATTTGCACATTATGCCAAAACAAGTTTCTTGAATGCAAAAGATAACGAAGATTTGGTAAGAAGAGTAGAGGAGTTTTTTGTTCAATGCCCGGAAGAAAGAATTGTAGGTTTATTTTAAACACTATTTGATACAAAAACTACAATGACGTTGAGACGCTCCCAGTCAAGCGAACTGTAAAAGATGCTATCGAACTTTTAAGGAATTGAGATTTAGGTCAAATGGTTCGCTACGCTGCCACCATTTGACAAACAAAGTTCGGCGCACTTTTCAGATTCGCTTTCCTTCGCGCGTCTCAACTCCAATTTATTTTCCAACAGTGTTTAAACAAACCAAGAGTGACAGAAGGATGAATAAGTGAATACTTTGTGCTCCACACTTAAATACCATTTATCAATATAAATTCAATGAAAAGTGATTTGTACCAAGTGTTCACTTTCCGCCAGCCTCGTCCACAATGGTTTGTTTAAACACTTTTTGTGATTGCATGTGTTGATATGCGCGAAATCCGGTTCATATTGTCCTCCCGGTACGACTTCTTATGAAACAACCCAAAATGTTCATGATAGTACTCTGTCTCCCGCCCAAATATGGTGAAGTCGGGAAACATATTTGTCCATCCGCCATTTTCAGTTAAATATACCATTTTTTAACATTGAATGAAGGCATAAAAAAATAAAGTATCACGGTTTTGACTAAAAAGTATCATTTTTTGATACTTCTGAGCCGATTCCGTGATACTTTCGCATTACTTACTCAAATATCTGAGGGCCATATACGCATAGGCTGCTGCGCCGCCGCTCAGGATTCCGTCATGAAACAGTGCTTCCGGATGATGTACTGCCTGCGGATACCCTTCTTCGAAGCTGCCTGCCCCGATATTAAAGGTCACAGACGGCACTTCCAGGCTGATGAAAGCGAAATCCTCGCTGCC
>JAFXDY010000035.1 GCA_017521105.1 Treponema sp. | reverse complement strand
GATCTTCCAAAACAAACTCCAGAATATGCAAAATATTTTAACGTAATAGACAGTTTTGACACTCACGCAAAAATCCCAGAACATTTTGCAGCAGTTGACCAAAACGCAAAAGCAAGCAAAAAAACAGCTTTAATCAGTGCTGGTTGGGATCCTGGAATGTTTAGCCTTGCTCGTCTTTATGCAAACGCAATTTTGCCAAATGGCAACGATTACACATTCTGGGGAAAAGGTGTTAGTCAAGGTCACTCAGACGCAATTCGCCGAATTAGCGGTGTAAAAAACGCAAAACAATACACAATTCCAGTGGAATCTGCTTTGGCTGCAGTTCGGGGTGGAGAAAATCCTGAACTTACAACTCGCCAAAAACACACTCGGGAATGTTTTGTTGTTTTGGAAGATGGTGCAACAGAAGCAGACAAAGCTCGCGTTGAAAAAGAAATTAAAGAAATGCCAAACTACTTTGCCGACTACGACACAACAGTAAACTTTATTAGCGAAGAAGAATTGCTCCGCGACCACTCGGGCATTCCACACGGCGGATTTGTTTTCCGCACAGGCAAAACCGGCTGGAACAACGAATTTGATAACGTAATTGAATATAGCCTAAAACTTGATTCAAACCCAGCATTTACTTCAAGCGTTATTGTGGCTTACGCTCGTGCAGTTTACCGCATGAACAAGGAAGGCATGACAGGCTGTAAAACAGTTTTTGACGTGCCACCAGCTTACCTAACAACCATGAGCAACGAAGAAATTAGAGCACATTTGTTGTAGGAGTTGACTGCGGGTAGGAATTGCCCGAAGAAAGATTACCTGCGGCCACAAGAGCCCCCACTGGAAGATGGAATGTCGGAAGGTGGGGGATTTTTTTATGTGGATTTTCCAATGTATTTTTTAAAACAAATCTTCTAAAGTAATAATTGAATAATTTGAATTATTTTCTATCTGTTTTCTAACACCCGAAGTTATTCCATTTTTTGAAAAAATCATAAAAAACTTATTAGGTTGTTTTATACAAAGAGCAGAATCTTGCAAATCTTTTAATTCTTTTTCATCAAAAGGCTCTTCCGTATACTTACATTCACAAATAACTGCATTTTTAGAGTCTATAGCCAATAAGTCTATTTCTTCTTGTTTTTTTAAAACAGGATTATTCCCCCACCACCGCCCAAGATTTTCTGCAAAAAAAGGCATTTTCCCATTGTAAAACTGATTTTTTAAATATGTTTCACACATGGCTTCAAATCTTAACCCAATAAAAGAGTTTAATTTTTCTTTAGTAAACTCACGTTCATAATAAAGTTCTGGTGAAATTAAACCATTCAACATATTTTGATGTTTAAAAATAAAAGCAAAATAAAATGCAAAGTAGTTATCACAAATAGAATACAAAGTGTTTCTACTTTTTTCTTTTTCGCCACAGGGAACTTCTTTTTTTATAAAACCTAAATGAATCAAAACATTCATGTATTTTGCCACTTTAGCAGCTTCTTCATCAACTTTGTCTTTTATGGAATTAAAAGTAGAAGCTCCAGCATTTATTGCAAGCATTATATTTTTATAAAAATAAGTTTCTTTTAATTCCATACGAAGAAGTGTTTCAATTTCATTAAAAAGATAACCAGTTGTTGAAAGACAATTTTTAATTACATTTTCTTTAATAGAAATGCTGTCATCAAACAAAGAAAGATAAAGAGGTATTCCGCCTAAAATTGAATATGCCACAAGAGCTTCTTCATTAGAATAATTTGGAAAAAATTCTCTTGCTTCTTTATACGTAAAAGGCAAAAGCTTTAATTCCGCAGTTTTTCTTCCATAAAGTGGTTTTGTAGAATTATCAATTATTTCTTCTATCACAGAAACTTCAGAACCACATAAAATTAGAAAGATGTTTTTTAATTTTAAAATCTTGTCTATTGCATTTTGAAGTTCAGAATCATAAGCAGGATTTGAATTGTACAAATAAGTAAATTCATCAATTATTAAAACAAGTCTTTCTTTGATTTCTGCGTTTTTAAGAAAAGAATAAACATCATTCCAAGTAGTAAACGATTTTATAAAATCACCTGCAGCCAAAACTTTGTTCAATTCTTCACAAAAATTTTTAACATTATTTTTTTCAGAGGATTTATCGCCTGTAAAGTAAACAACATTTTTACTATGAAGATTTGCAAAATGAGATAAAAGATATGATTTTCCAACTCTTCGCCTTCCATGTAAAATAAGCATTTCAAATTTCTTTGACAAATACAATGATTCTAATAAATTTAATTCTTTTTGGCGGCCAATAAATGATTTACTTTTCATATAATTTACTCCAAAGTTATTTACTCTAAAGTAAATTATATCTTTTGTTGAATAAAAATCAAGTATTATTTTTGCATTATCCTAGCGAATCAGATTTTGTGTGGGAAGGTGTTGGGATAGAAGTGTATTTCTATAAGTTCCCTGTTTTCAACTTCTACATTTTTTCTTTAGCTGTTTTTTCCAAGTTTTTTATTACTTCTAAATACTCTTTTTCTACAGGTGAAAGATTTTTTTGAATAAACTTTTGATATTCTGCTTCGGCTTTTTCAACTGCTTTTTTATGACTTACTGAACCTGCATTTTCTAAGATGCCTTTTCCTGTTGATGAAAGAATTTTATCTAATTGTTCAACATAATCTGACATATACATTGTGTTATGTTCTATTGCGTTGATTTCTGCCAAGTCAAAATATGCAGAAACAAGGTTATTCAAAACTTTTAGTTCTTTTTCTGAAAGATAATTTTTTGCAATAACAACATCTTTTTTCGTTGGAAAATCTCCTGAAAATGTTGTAAGCCCCATAAAATCTTTTTCTGCATCTGCTCGATTATAAATTACTTCTGCGGCTGTGTTTCCGTGAGTTGCAAAATGAAGTTTGTTTTGCACCATTTTAAAAAATGCAATACTTTCTGCACTTTTGGGATTATAATCTGCACTTGTTGCGTATAAATCCAAAACCTGACGATACATAACTTTTTCGCTAGAACGAATATCCCGGATTCTTTCTAAAAGTTCTTTCCAATAGTCGCCGCCACCAAGTTCTTTTAAGCGATTATCATCAAGAGCATATCCTTTTTTTAGATATTCTTTTATCAGCTCCGTTGCCCATCGCCTAAATTGTGTTGCAACAATGGATTTTACACGATATCCAAGAGAAATAATCATATCAAGATTGTAATAGACTTGTTCTCTGCTTACCTCTCGATTTCCTTCAATTTGAACTGTTCGGAAATTCCGAACAGTTGACTCTTGTGATAATTCACCTTCTTCAAAAATATGTTTTATATGCTCACTTATATTTGATTTACTTGTTTGATAAAGTTCTACAAGCTGTGCTTGAGTTAGCCAAACTGTTTCATCTTCAAACTTTACATTAATTTTTGTAAGTCCATCTTGAGTTTTATAAATTACGATATCGCCTTTATTATCCATCATTTTTTAATACACTCCCAAATTATTTTTCCTAAGAGCATTATAACATCTATACATTTGTTTTGTAAATACTATTTTTACTCTTCCCAAAAAAAACACTAAAACAAATCTAACATTCCGTCTAAATAAACTTCTTCCCGCACAACAATCTGGCACTCTGGTTTTACCAAATAATAAAGCAAAAACTCCAAAACCATGGCGCTTCCAAGGCCGCGACCTTCAATCTTAAAGTTGGAAAATCCCATTGGAAGGTAGATTTTTTGTATGTCATCAATGCCAATAAAGCCGGGATTTTTCATTGCAGAAGAAAATCTGTAGCCTTTTTGGGAATCTGGGGCGGTGCATTGGTGGCTAAGAACTTCTTCCCCAAGGTTTTTGCGGCTTACGTTTTGGTAGCAAGTTTTTCGCTCTGTGCAAGAAAAATTGCAACATTCATTACATAAAAACTCGGTTTTGTCTTTTTGATTTTGGGAAAGTCCAGCCAATTTTTCAAAAGATTTATTCAAACGAAAATCTGGAACAACGTAAGAAAAATCCGCTCGATTAAGTTCTCTTTCAAAATCACAAAAATCTGTTAAAACCTTTGTGGTAGAAGAAACAAAGTAAAATTGCGGAAACTGATTTTTTAGATATTCCAACAATAAATCAGAATGGACAATTACACCAACAGGAACTTTTGATTTTTCAAACAACTTGCAAAGCCGATTACATTTTTTGTCTAAAAGATGTTCGGGACGCAACAGGGAATTGCTAAAAGTAAACCGAGGGGAAATCTTGAATTCATTCATCAAATCAAGAACGTCTTTTGCATCCGCAGTTCCAAAACCAGTTCTTCCTCCGCCCCAAAGGCAATCCTCTGGCGAACCGTAAATTGAGGCAATATCACACCAATCATAAAAATATTCAGGATGCTCACGGTAAAGAGGAAGAAAGATTTTGTACAATTCGTAAAACTCGAAAAGGCCTGGAAGATGGTAGTGGGCGGTTACAGGGGGATTTTTCATAGAATTTTTAATTCGTTTTCAATCAAATCTTCGGCTAAGTTTTTATAATCCAAATTGTCAATTCCGTTTTCGCCATTTTCAATTTGATTTGACCCGTGAAAAACAATCATACTGCAATTCCTTTTTCACGAGCAAAATCTGAAATATCTTCTATCAAAGCCAAACTACCTTGCGTATGAAGAACGTCATAATGTTTTATAATATAATCATCAAGAATTTTTGTATCGTTTAGAATTCTATAAACTTCTGCTGGAGTTTTTTTCCAATGTTGAGAAAGCTGATATATGAGAAAAACTGAAAATTGCATTTCTGATTTTTTACACATTACAATTAAAATATATCACTATTTACTGATTTTTACTACAAGGGAAGGATTAATTCGTTGAAATTAAAACAGATGGAATAAATCAAAGTGTTATTAAAGAATATCCCACAAACTTATGAATCACAACTCCCCATCCCATTCACTTTCCTTAAATCCCACAAGAACAGGTTTTTCTAAAAACAAAATCAGCATTTATTCCTTGACTTTTATTAAAAACTCGACTAATCTAGGATTGATACTAGATTAGTCGGAGTATTTATGTTTTTATCAAGAACCCTTAAAGACTATATTTCCAAAGTAAATGATTTTTTCCCTATCATTATGATTACAGGCCCTCGCCAAGTTGGTAAAACCTCGCTTTTAGAAGAATGTGCAAAAGATAATAGAAAATATGTTTCTTTAGATTCCAGTGAAAAACGAACTCTTGCTCAAAATGACCCGGCATTATTTTTACAAAGGTACAAACCTCCAGTTTTGATTGATGAAATTCAATATGCTCCACAGTTATTTCCGTATATTAAAGAATTTGTTGATAAAGAAAAGCAAAAAGGAATGTTTTGGATTACAGGAAGTCAGCAATTTAGTTTAATGCAAAATGTTTCAGAAACTTTGGCAGGACGAGTTGGAATAATGCATCTTCAAGGATTTTCTCAAAGTGAAAAATTCGAAAATTATCAACAGTCGCCCTTTTTACCAGAATTACAAAATATTGAAAATCGAAAATCTAATGACATTGGAACTGATAATATTTTTCACACTATTTGGAAAGGTTCTTATCCAGCACTTTGGCTTGGGACTGATGATAATTGGGAGTTGTTTTATAATTCTTATGTGCAAACATATATTCAGCGAGATGTCAGACAAATCCTTAATATTTCTAATGAATTGACTTTTATAAAATTTATGAAGGCTGCGGCTGCACAAACCGGTCAACTTTTAGATTACGCATCTATGGCAAGAGATGTTGGCGTTGCTGAAACTACAATAAAATCATGGATTTCGGTTTTAAATACTTCTGGAATCATTTTTTTGCTTCAATCTTATTCAAACAATCTTACAAAACGTGCTTTAAAAACTCCAAAAATGTATTTTATGGATACAGGGTTGGCATGTTATTTAACTAGATGGAATAATTATGAAGCATTAGAAGATGGTGCATACGCAGGTGCAATTTTTGAAACTTACGTTATTTCTGAAATTCTAAAATCCTATTGGCATAATGGAAAAGAACCTTTTGTTTATTTTTATCGTGATAAAGAAAAACGAGAAATTGATTTATTAATCGACCAAAACGGAAAATTATATCCAATAGAAATAAAGAAAAAATCAAATCCCGACAAAAACGATATTCGCCATTTTCATGTTATTGAAGATACAATCAAACAACAAAGAGGCGAAGGTTGCGTAATTTGCCTTTCAGAAGAATATTTGCCAATTTCTGAAAATGTTTATTCTGTCCCTGTAAAATTGATTTGATTTTTTTGAAACTTGTTAGATTTCTATATAGATTTGGATAATCTGAATTTTATCTTTTTATAAATTACACCTCCCCTTCCCACTCGCTTTCCTTAAATCCCACAAGAACAGCTTTTTCTGTAACCAAAATTGGCCGTTTTACTAACATTCCGTCGGTGGCTAGTAAATCAAGTTTTTCTTCATCAGACATTGAAGAAAGTTTTTTGGAAAGTTCCATTTCTCTGTACAAAATGCCGCTAGTGTTAAAAAACTTTTTCAAATCCAAACCACTTTTTTGCCAAAGGGAACGCAAAGTTTCTTTATCTGGATTGTTTTCTTTTATGTTGATGTATTCATATTCCACAGATTTTGCGTCTAGATATTTTGTTGCTCGCTGACAAGTTGTACAACGTGGATAACAGTAGATTTTTAGCATGGGTGGCTCCTTTTTTTGTTGCTATTGGATAATAAATTCATTTTGTAATAAAGATACAATTTTTTCAACTGAAAAGTATAATAAGAACAATTCCTTCCCGACTAATCATATCAATGCCGATTTTTTTTATTATTTTTTGGCCGTTCCCCAAATGGTAATTTTGCTTCACAAAAATTACCATTTGGGTCGGGCTTTACGTGGTTCCGCTATCGCTACATTCCTTCGTTCATTTCATTCACTTCGGAACGCTTCGCGCCACTCCAATCCCTAACGGAAGGGAAAATTTAAATTACATAGTTTTAATCAACTCAGCAAGAAAAGATAATGTTTCATCATTAGCAACTGAATGATTGAACATTAGCGATTTTGTATCTAGACGAATTGCTCTAATTTGCAAGTATTCATTTTGTTTTAAGATTTCTTCGTCATACCAATCTTCAGTTGTTTTTCCTAAAGGAACTAAATTATTTTCATTTTCGGTTTTGCCATAAGGAAGTAAAAAAGCATTGTATATTTTATGTGAAGTATTATTTTGTTTATCAAGATGTTCCAACTTTTGTGCATACACAATTTGTTTTAATATTGATTCTCCTCCAGGCATATTACCATCTTTTAAATCTGCACCAGCCTTGTAATATTTTGCATCAAGAACAAAGATTTTATCCTGAATGGCGGGATGAATCATAATTGTGTCTGGGCGAAGAGTTAAGTTTTTTCTATTTAAATTATTAATGTCCCAATAAATGTGAGGATGACTTTGAGGTGATTTATTTACAGAATTATTTCCATAAACGTCATCTATCATTTTTTCCCAAATTAAATTGAAGTTTCTTGTTCCAAAATAATATTCTTTTTCGTTTGATGAATTACATTCTGATTCAAGAATTTTTTTCATATTTATAAAAAGTTCTCGTTCTTCATCATTGAATGTTTGAGCAATTTTTTTTGTTAATGTAGAAATATATAAATAATTATTTGGTTTTATTTTTTCATTTTTTGGCTTTTTCTTAAAAAACAAACAACCAAATTTTTCATAACTTTTATAAACGCAAAATCTATTAATAACAGAAATTAATTCGTTTTCATTATAATTTGTTTTACGAACTATAAAATCTAGATATATGACATTATTGTTATTTATAGAAGGTTTTGTCATTTTTATAGTTCTGTTCCAATTGATTTTTCCGTTAGTTCCTTTTGTATAAATTGTTTCTTTTGGAACATAATATCCATTTTTTAAATACCAATTATATACGAACAAATAAGCATAAAGCGGAAAATCCACATCTTTGTCTAATTTGTTTTTGCTATGGCTATTGGTTTTATCTTTTTTTCTATAATGATGTAAAACTTTGATTAAATTAATTATGTCTTTTTTGTTTTCTTTTTCATCTTCTGAAATTCTATACCCCAAAGGATATTTTATGTCAAAATTCCCATCTTTAAAATGAATTCCTACAAAGCAATTTTCATCAATTACTTCTTCCGAGAAACATTTTTCAGAATATGAGTTTTGTTCTTTTGACATAAATTTTACTCTGGTTTATTTTGGGAAAGTTTACCTTTTAAGTTTTCAGAAAAAATGTCAGTAATTCCTTTTTCAATAACATCTTCTACAAGTTCTGCAAAAGATTTGTAATTTTCGTTGAAGAATATTCCTATATCTCCATTACAAACATCATCCCAAAGATATTCTAGAACTTTATGAACAAAAACTTCTTTTTCGATGATATATTTTTCATCTTTTTTGATTGCTTTTGTAAACCAGCAACCAATTTGACGGTCTGCAAAACTTGAAATATCAATAGAATTGTCAGGGGCAATTATGATTGAATTAACAGCTTCTCTAAAATTGTTCCAAGTAAAATCAAAACTTTCAACTAATGCATCTCTTTGATTTATTTCTTTCGGCTCATTATTAAACTTGTTAGGAATAAGTTTTAATTCCAAACGTCGTTTAAATGCATTGTCTAATTTAAAAACATTTTGGTCGGAAGTATTCATTGTTGCAAAAATTGAAAGGTTTGGTGGAAGACGAATGCCAATGTTTAGTTTGTATGTATCAAATATTTCTTTGTTTATAAATGGTTCGAAATTTGAATCAGATTTAAAATTTTCGTAAGCTTCTTGTATCGATTTGTTGATGTTATCGTTATTTATTGAATAAGAACTCCACCCTTTTGTATAAGCAACTTCATTTGAAGAATCTATTTCATCTTCATCAAGTCTGTCTAAAAGTTGAAAAAGTTCCCCAAAAATTGCAGCAGCATTTCCACGGTTTATTTCTTCAATAATCAAAGCATAGTGTGTATTTTGATGAGTATAAGCTTTTGCAAGAATCTGAGTAAAAGGACCTGGCACAAAAGGATAAGAGATTGTTTTTCCGCCATCGGATGATTGTGGAAGTATTTGCCCAACAAAATCTGCATTTGTATATTCCGGGTGAAAAACAACACGCTTTGTTTGTTCTTTTAAATCTGTTATTCCTTTTTCAACTAGCTCTTTTTTTATAGAATGGGATTTTCCACTACCAGGGACACCGTAGAAGATAATTTGTGTTGGGGTTTGGGTGGAAGGGGTGGAAGTAGCGAAAACTTCATTTCCGCGATCTGTAAAAAAAGCTGCGTGTTTATCCGTATTCGATATAAATAATTTTGAATAACACTTATATTCTTCAGTATTTTGTTTAATAACTTCAACAGAAAAACTTTTATCACCTAATTTTGTGAATAAAATATAATCGCCTGTTTCAACACCACCTTCTTTTTGAAGAAATTCTCGTATTCCTGCGTTCCCCAATCTAGGATCAGTTGCAGTTTGAATTTCAGCTAAAAAATCTTCTCCAGAAATACACCCTTTAAAGCGAACATGTGTATTTCCTGTCTCAGGAACACCAAAAAATTCTCGTATTACTTCTTTGGATATACCAAATTGCTTATTATTATCACACTCAGAAGAGGTCGTTTTTTTTAGATAAAATACATTTGTTGTTGTTGCTTTATTCATACTATTCTCCTATTTTTTTTTGAGATTGAACCTTATTTTTCATCAAAAATTAAATTCTCTTGACTTAATAAATACTCCCCCCATTGCTCAGCTATCGCTTTTGCAAAACCAGGGAACGTTTTACTTCTTAAATTTCTTCTTTCTTCTGGTGTTTTTGCTTTTGTTAATGCATCTGAATACCATTTAGGTAATTTTTTTCCACTACTAAGAACAACCCATTCACCTGTACCTACCATTTTTGTTGGTTTTAAAAGAGGAAGATTTTTTAACCATAAACAGGTATTTTTAGATGCTTCATCACCAAAAAAGTACGGCTGTACAGTTTGGTCAGGTTTTCTCCATTGTGTATTCATAATTCCAATTGGATTTTCAATTGCAATATGAGGAATATCTACATTTGCTAAAGCTAAGAAAAAATTTTTACCATCTTCTTGGTCTTTTCTTCTGTTCGGAAATCGAGGATGAGGTCGTCTTTGTTCTATTGGTAAATCTTTATCATCAGGATGATAGAACCAACGAGCACCACTCACTGCAAGAAATGTACAAGGAGGATGAGCAACCATTAAATCCCAATCTCCATGAATGAATATTTCTTCTCCATTTTGAAGTTTCCCGCCTTTATTTCTTATAATTTCAAATACATCACAGTTAAAATGCCATTCTGGGTGTCCCCCACTACATGGGAGTAAATCGCAACTAAAAGCATTAAAACCTAATTTTCTGAATTCACAACAAACTCTTTGACTTTCTTCACATGCCACAAGGACATTGAAATTGTGAGCAAGTTTTTTTGATACCTGCGTCATATTTCAAATCCTTTATTTGCAAAAACTTTATAAATTGATTCAGCAATTCCTTTTGTAAATAAGACAGGAACTGCATTGCCAATCATTTTGTAGTTATAAGAAGTCGATGAAGAAAACTTGTAATCTATAGGAAATGTCTGTAATAAAGCTGCTTCTCGAACAGTTATGGTTCTTAACTGTTCGATATCAGGATGAATAAACATGTAGCCGTCTTTGTACAGGTGGGCTACAATCGTTGGTGAAGGTTTATTCCATTCAAGATTTCTATATTTAATGTGATTTGATTTATGACCAGTAATTTTTGTATAGAAGGCTTTCTTTTCATCTGATGAAAAAGAATTCATATTGTTTGAAAGCCATTCTTTGAATAATTTTTGATCTCGAAAACTGTGATAACGAGGAATGTGATTAGGTATTATTTCACTAGAAATTTGTTTATGTGAAATATGAGAATTACCAACCTTTACAACTTCTCCTGTTGGAACTAAAGCAGGAAGTTTCCCTATCGCATCTTTTACAGTTTTTTGTTCTGACTTTTTCTCAATATTTAAAGCGGTATAAAAATCTTCGAGGTTAAAATTTGAGTTTTTTCTTACGCCGAGAATAATTACTCTGTTTCGTTTTTGAGGAACTTCAAAATCCTCTGCACAATAAACAGCATTTTTTAAATTAGAAGGATTTCTAATTTCATAACCTATTGCATTAAAAGCTTCAAAAATTCTTTCTTTTACGGGAATATCTCCAGGACATGCAGTCAATAATCCTGGAACATTTTCAAATACAAATAATTGAGGTTTAAAGAAATCAACTACTTTTGCATAACTTTCAAAAAGATAATTTCTATAATCATCTTTCATCTTAGTTGGAGACTGAGCTCGTCCAGCAATTGAATATGCTTGACAAGGGGGTCCACCAATGATTAAATCAACAGGTTCTTTCTCAATTAGACCCTTTAAACCTTTTTCAATAATTAAAGAATCATTATCTTTTTCATAAAGTAATTTTGATTCATCAGACCAAGAGCCATTTAAAAGTTCTTCTGTTTTTTGAATGTCAAATCTAATTACACGTTTTTTCGCTTCTTCTTCTGAATGGTTCCATTTATCAACAAGCCTTTCGCGTAGAGTTCTTACCATTGGTAATTCCCATTCAACATGGGCTAACGCGTTATATTTTCCTGTTGCTAGAAATCCTTCAGAAAGTCCACCACAACCAGCAAAGAGATCAATAAAGTTCAATTTTTTTTGATTTTGCGTTAGCAAAATCGAATCCGTGTGGCATTCTGGGGTTTTAGGGGCGGAGCCCCTAGGAGAAGGGGTAGCGGAAGATGGCTTGCCAGCTGGAGCGAGGGGAAGACTTTCCCCTTCTGTATCGCACTTTAAACGAACGTTTTTTGTGGCAGAAAATAATCAAAAACTGCCCTTACTTTAGGTTCAAACTGTATTAAAACTGCCATGATTTTGTGCAAAAAATAAAATTCTTCCACCCAAATTGCATAAATTTTACAATTTTTGTCTATATATATAGTATGAACTATGGATATATTCGTGTGAGTACGGACAAGCAAACTGTAGAAAATCAACGATACGAAATTACAGAATTTGCTCAAAAAAATGACATTCAGATTGATGAATGGATTGAAGAAACTATCAGCGGAACTTTAGAACCTGGGCGGCGGCAACTTGGAACTTTACTTGAAAAAGTTCAAAAAGATGATTTAATAATTTGTTCAGAACTAAGTCGTCTTGGTCGCAGTCTTTTTATGATTATGTCGATTTTGAATAAACTTATGGAAACTGGCGCTCGGGTTTGGACAATAAAAGATGGATACAGACTTGGTGATGATATTCAATCAAAAGTTCTTGCTTTTGCTTTTGGATTAAGTGCCGAAATTGAACGAAACTTAATTAGCCAGCGAACAAAAGAAGCCTTGGAACGTAAAAAATCTGAAGGAATGATTCTTGGTCGCCCAAAAGGGAAAATCAGTAATTCTTCAAAATTAGATGGCTCAGAATTAGAAACTTCCATTATGTTAGTACATGGAATTAGCATAAATAGAATTGCCAAGCTCTATGGAGTTCACAGAAACACAGTTAAATTATTTATAAAGAAGAAACGTCTTAATTCAGAAGAAAATATTCAGAAAGTTATGATGCTTTGTGGATAGATATATTAAAAAACACTTTGTTTTTATCACATTTTTCCACATATACTACAAAAACATTGCCATGTAGTGAGGAAGTGTTATTTTCTTTCCTGCATATCCAATATTTCCATCAATTAATTTATATCCAAATTTTGTATCATCTTTCTTTAATAGTGTATCTAATGAAGATGTACTTCCTTTTTTTGCTTTAACTTCCACAGGAACAACAGAACAATCTTTTTCAATTAAAAATTCTACTTCACTACTACTATCGTCTCTCTTAAAATAATACAATGGATAACCTTTCTTTACAAAAAAATCTGCAATCAAATTTTCATAAATTCCCCCTTTAGCACTACCTTTTAAGGAATCTGTTAAAACTGCTTCTTTCATCTGGTATCCATACATATAAATTAATAGTCCAATGTCGTTTGTATAAATTCTAAATTGTTCTTGTCTTACATATGTTGCAAGTGGAAAATCTGGAGGAATGCAATTGTAGCAATATCGAATTAAATTTGCATCTCTAAGCCAATCTAACGCATTTGCATATTTTCTAGAGGTTCCTTTTTTTTCAACTTCTGAAAATTTAAATTTTGTATTCTCTTTTGCAAGCTGTCTGGGAATAGAAAGATAACAATTTCTAGCTTTTGGTTTATCGGAAGTTGGTGCATATTTTGCAATATCATTTAGATAATCATTCATTATTTTTTCTTGTTCATCATGAACAATATTATAATTATTTGTTTCTAGAAATTTATTAATGACAGCAGGCATTCCTCCTATAATCATAAATTGGCGCAAATATTTTTGCATAAGTTTATTTGTTTCTTCTTTTACAGGGGTTTTATTTTCAAAATTTGATTTTAAACTACTGATTATATTTTCATTTATTCCTATGGCCCATAAAAATTCTTCAAAATCAAGAGCATGCATTTCGTATTGTCGTTCATAACCAACAGGAATAGAAGATATTTCTTTGTAATTAATTCCCAAAAGAGAGCCTGTTGCAATGACATCAAATTCGTTTTGTTCTGCTAAAAATTTTAGTGCAGTTCTAGCTTGTGGACATGCTTGTATTTCGTCTAAAAAAAGAAGAGTTTGATTTTGAATAAAATTTATATTAGGTAGCCGCAACGAAATTTCTTCTTTTAATGTTTTTACATCAAGATTTTCATCAAAAATTGTTTTTAAATTAGGATTTTTTTCAAAATTAATTTCAATAAAGCTTCTGTAATTTTTTTCTGCAAATTCACGAACAATAAAGGTTTTTCCAATTTGTCTAGCACCTTTAATAAGTAGGCATTCGTTTTTTTTTGTTTTTTTCCAATTTTCTAAATATGAAAATGCTTTTCGTTTCAACATAATTTAATTATGCATATTTTTAGAACAGTTTTCAAGTAAAAATGCATATTTTTAGAACAGTTTTTCAAGATAATTTGCATATTTTTAGAGATTGCAAAAGTTCCCAAATTTTTATTCGCAATGCATTATCCATTCTTTTACTAGATATAAAGGAATATTTGTAATCCAATCTTGTTCTCTGTAGTTTGCCATAGAAAAACGACAAGGTATTAGATTATGATTTGATTCATAAACAGTTTTTAAGCTTTTTGAACGTAAGTTTTCTTCAGCTTTTACTTCAAGTGGATACACATTCTCTTTTTGAATAATAAAATCAATTTCAAGAGTGGAATTTTCTTTTGAATAATAATAAATATTTCTATTAAAAGTTATCAATTCCTGAAGAACGTATTGTTCGGTAAAACTTCCTTTATATTCAACAAATGCAGTATTATTCACAAGCACATCTTTTGCAGAGACATCAACCATTGCTCCCAATAGTCCTAAATCAAGAATAAAAAGCTTAAATGCATCAAAATCTTCATAAAATTTAAGGGGTTTTTCAATTTTAGAAACACGCAACACTTTATACACAAGTCCAGCATCCATAAGCCATTGAATAGCATTTTCAAATTCTTTTGCGCGACCACCTTTTTTTATTGCACTGTAAATATATTTTTTATTTTCTTTAGAAAGTTGAGATGGAATTGACCCCCAAACAAGATTCACCTTGGGTAATATTTCTTTTGGAACATGTTTTGAAAAATCTCTTTTATAATCAGCAAGAATCTGATTCTGAATATTTCGTACAGATTTTAGATTTTGGTTTTCACAATATTCTTTTACAACAGCAGGCATTCCTCCTACATAATAATATTGCCTTAAAAGTTCAATAAAAGTATGAGAAAAAACTGACAGTTCAGCCCATTTATGTGTTTTAACTTGGTTCATAAGTATATTTTTACCAAGTGCATTACAAAACTCTTCAAAGGTAAGTGGATATAAACAAAGTTCATCAACTTTTCCAACAGGAAAACCTGTTCCTTCATGCAATCCAATTCCCAATAGACTTCCTGCAACAACAATATGATATTCTGGAGCATTTTCACAAAAATATTTTAGAGATGTAAGTGCTAGGGGAACCTCTTGAACTTCATCTAAGACAATTAATGTTTTTTCAGGTTTTATTTCAACGCGTGTAATAGAAGAAAAATTTCTAATAAGGCGCGGAATATCAAAATCAGAAAAAATAATCTTCATCTCAGGTGTGTCATCACAGTTTATATAAGCAAAAGATTCGTATTCATTTTCACCAAATTTTTTTAATAGCCAAGTTTTTCCTACTTGACGAGCACCGTTTAGAATAAGAGGCTTTCTATTCTTTTTGTTTTTCCAATTTATCAAATCTTGATATGCAGTTCGTTCCATTTTATCATCGCCTTGAAATAATAATACATTTTTATGAGCGAAGATTCAAGTATTTATTACATTTTTATGAGCGAAGTTTTGTGAATTATACACACTTTTCTAGGGGAACACTTCCCAATGACCAGTTTTATTAGAACCAACTCTTTTGATTTTTCCTTCATCTACCAATTTTGAAAGAATTCTTGTTACCGTGGCCCTTGATTTTCCAATTTTTTGGGCTAATTCTTCTTTTGTATAAGAAGGATTTTCTTTAAGTAAAGATATAATTAGATTTATCGGCTCATTTATCGGCTCATTTATCGGCTCTTTGTTTGAATGTTGTTGAAGTGATTTTAGAATTATCGAAAGCATAAATTCAACAAAAATTCCAGAATCATTAGAATCTGTACTTTTTTGAATTGCTTTGTAATATTCAGATTGATTTTCCCAAATCATATTTTCAATTGGAAGATATTCAAAAACTTGGTTCCATTCTGCCAAAAGTCTAGATTGCCAAAAACGCCCCATTCTTCCGTTTCCATCTTCAAACGGATGAATAAACTCAAATTCATAATGAAAAACAGAACTTTTAATTAAAATATGGTCTTCAGATTTTTCTAGCCATTCAAATAAATCATCAATCAAAAAAGGGGCTCTGTCTGCAGGTGGTGCAATATGAGCAATACCTTCTTTCCCTGCAACAACAATTCCACCTTTTCTAAATTTTCCATTATGTTCAACAAGGCCTAAGGTCATAATCTCGTGGGCTTTGAGTAAATCTTTTTTTGAAAATGGATTAAATGATGAAAATTTTTCATAAGTTTTTATTGCATTTTTTACTTCTTGAATCTCTTTTAGGGGAGCAATAACGGTTTTTCCTTCAATAAGCGAACTAACTTCATCTTCAGAAAGAGAGTTTCCTTCAATCGCCAAAGAACCGTGGATAGACTTCATTTTATTGATTTTTCTAAGTCGCAAAGAATCTTTTTGCTCTAAACGAATTTTGAATCGTTCCAAAAGCGATGCAATATCGGAAACATACTGAATAGTTTTTGCAGAAATATTGAATGGTGGTGTATAAGACACTTTTACCCCTTTTTGATACTTATAGTGTTATTATAGCATATTTTTTTTAAATATTAACTATGCAATATTCAAATTAAATATTTTATGATATAATTTAACCCAATACTTAAAGGATTTTTCATGTCAGATATAGATACAAATTTAAACAACACAGAAGAAATCTCTGCCACAAAAAACGTTCGTTTAAAGTGTCAAAAAAATATCGACGAAAATCATCTTTTACAAAGTTTACAATCTGGTTTTATTTCTCATAACCAAGGATTTCACAATCATTTACCACCATCTCTTTTAGTGAATAATCATTTACAAGGAAAAAAGATTTTATCTTCATTATCAGAAGAGTTAGAAACTTGTGAAGCTTTTGATTTCTCTGTTGCTTTCATTAATGATACCGGGCTTGCAAGTATTATGCAAAAATTAGAATATCTTGCTGACCATAACATAAAAGGACGAATTCTTACTACAAATTATTTAAATTTTACAACACCAGGTTCCCTTTCAAAACTTCTAGAGTTTCCAAATATAGAACTCCGTGTTTATACAAAAGGTGGTTTTCATCCAAAAGGATACATCTTTAAACAAAGCAATTATTATTCAATGATTATAGGAAGTGCGAACTTAACTGCTTCTGCATTAAGTCAAAATCAAGAATGGAGTATAAAATTTTTATCTTTAACAGATGGACAAATTGTTCATTCAGTTCAAGAAGAATTTGAACGTGTTTGGAATGATGCAGAAATTGTTACAAATGATTGGATAGAAAATTACAAAATTGATTATAACCAAAAAAAAGTAAAACTCATTAATACAAAAAAAGAAGAAATAGAAGAGTTTCAACTTGAAAATGTAATAGAAAATGACATTACAGCAAAAATTATTTCTAACGAAATTGTTCCAAACTCTATGCAACAAGAAGCAATGACTGCTCTTGCAGAATTAAGAGCAAAGAATGAAAATCGTGCACTTTTAATTGCAGCAACAGGAACTGGAAAAACTTATCTTTCAATTTTTGATGTAAAACAAGTTCAACCAAAAAAAGTTTTGTATGTTGCACATCGTGATATGATTTTGCATAAGGCAGAACAAAGTTTTAGAAATCTTTTATCAAATACTAAAACAGGATTTTTAGATGGTTCACAAAAAGACATAGATGCCGACTTCCTTTTCGCTTCGATTTTTACTTTAGCAAAGGATGAAACTCTACTTTCTTTTTCAAAAGATGAATTTGACTACATTATTATCGACGAAGTTCATCATGCAGGAGCTTCAAGTTATCAAAAAATCATAAATTATTTTACTCCCAAATTTTTACTTGGTCTTACTGCAACTCCAGAACGAACCGACGGTTTTGATATTTTTGAAATTTTTCATAATAACATTCCTTATGAAATCCGATTGCAAAAAGCCTTAGAAGAAGATTTACTTTGTCCTTTCCACTATTACGGACTTTCTGATTTAACAGTAAACGGTGAAGCAATTGAT
Organism: Treponema sp.; assembly: GCA_017521105.1. Classification (GTDB taxonomy): domain Bacteria; phylum Spirochaetota; class Spirochaetia; order Treponematales; family Treponemataceae; genus Treponema_D. The sequence goes on along the minus strand of JAFXDY010000035.1, from coordinate 2,526 downwards.
GATAAAAGTGATTTTGCAAAATTAGTTAGCGAAGAAAGAATTAAACATATTGAAAAAGCAATAAAACTTTATAAATCAAATGATTATCCAGTAAAAGGTTTAATTTTTTGCAGTCGAGTAGAAGAAGCAAAAGAATTAAGTGCAAAATTAAATCAACATGGATTTTATACAACATATCTTACAGGTGAACATTCTGATACAGAACGAGAAGCAACTATAAAACGTCTTGAAAGTAACGAAGATAATCTTGAATACATTATTAGCGTAGATATTTTTAACGAAGGCGTTGATATTCCTTGTGTAAATCAAGTTGTAATGCTTAGACCAACACAGTCTGCAATTATTTTTGTTCAACAACTTGGGCGTGGATTACGAAAAGATGATTCAAAAAATTATGTTAGTGTAATTGATTTTATTGGAAACTATGAAAAAAACTTTTTTATTCCAATCGCACTATACGGAGATAATTCATACAACAAAGATAATCTTAGAAAGGCTTTATCAGAAGGTTCAAGTGCAATTCCTGGAACTTCCACAATTCAAATAAATGAAATTGCAAAACAAAAGATTTTTGATTCAATAAATCAAAGTTCATTCAAGCAGTTAAAACTTTTAAAAGAAGAATATATAAAATTGAAAATGCGATTAGGCAAAGACAAAATTCCTTCAATGATGGATTTTGTAAATAATGGATTTATTGATCCTCTTTTATTTATCGATTATTCAGGTTCTTATTATTCTTTCAAATGCAAAATTGAAAAAGAAGAAATTACTTTATCAGCAAAACATATGTGTTCTCTTCAATTTGTTTCTTTAGAATTTGCCCACGGAATTAGACTTCATGAATTATTAATTTTAAAACTTCTACTAAATAATGATTATATTTCTATAAATGACTTTGAAATTGAACTTGCAAAATATCAAATTAAACTAAACAAAAAAGATTTGAATGGTATATGTAATACTCTTTCACCAGATTTTTATACTCAGAATGATAAGAAAAAATACGGAAATCTTACATATATCACATTAGATAAAGATTCAAAACAGATTTACAAAACAAATGAATTTTCTGAACTTTTACAAAATTCAATCTATAAAGATGAACTTGAAGACTGTCTTGAATACGGAATAAAACGAGCTACTCTAAAACCAGAAGAAAAAATCGAAAATGATAATTTAGTTCTATACAGAAAATATTCTAGAAAAGATATTTGCAAATTATTAAATTGGCAATCAGATTGTTCTTCAACAATATACGGCTACAAAACAGAAACTTCTTATGATGAATACACTTGCCCGATTTTTGTTACTTACAAAAAAGATGACAATATTTCTGAAACAACAAAGTACGAAGATGTATTTATAGACAATTCATTATTCAGTTGGATGAGCCGCAGCCGAAGAACATCACAATCAGAAGAAGTTGCAACTATCATTAATCAACAACAAAATCACATTCGCGTAATGCTTTTTGTAAAAAAAGACGATGCCGAAGGAACAGACTTTTACTATCTTGGTAAAATGAATTATAATTCTTTTGAAGACACAACAATGAAATCTGGTGAATCTGTTGTAAATATTCGCTTTGACATGGAAACACCTGTTCCACAAAATATATATAATTATCTAGAGGCACAAAACCTATGAAACACATCACCGTAAGTGGGGCAATTATCCTTAGGGAAAATCCTGTTACTCAACAAAAAGAAATCTTTGCAACCCAACGTGGTTATGGCGATTTCAAAGGTGGATGGGAAATTCCTGGCGGAAAACTTGAACCTAACGAAACTCCTGAACAATGCATTGTGCGCGAAATTCAAGAAGAACTTTCTACTCAAGTAAAAGCCGAAAAAATTCTTGGTGTTGTTGATTTTGACTACCCAACTTTCCACCTGACTATGCATTGTATTTTGTGCACAATCGTTTCTGGAAACCTTCAACTTATTGAACACGAAGCTTCCCGCTGGCTCACAAAAGAAACGCTACGCACCGTAGACTGGCTCCCCGCCGACCTGTTGATTTTAGACAAAATTGAAGAGATTTTGTAGGGGAACGATAATTATTTACGGAGATTTCAACTTACACTTGAAATCTCCGTAAATTCATGTTAAAATAAAATCATGATACAACGAACCATTGAAAAACACATATCCTCTTTAATGAATGAATATTTTTCAGTATCAATTTTTGGACCTCGCCAATGCGGAAAAACAACATTAGCAAAAAATCTTTTTCCGTCTTTTTCTTATGCAAATCTAGAAGATATGAATGTTCGTTCTCTTGCAAAAAATGACCCAGAAGAATTTTTTACAAGATTTCCGGAACCTGTAATCATTGATGAAATTCAGCGAGTTCCAGAACTTTTAAGTACAGTTCAAGTTAGAATCGATAAAAATCAAAAGAAAGGCCAATACTTAATTACTGGTAGTCAGCAAATTTCATTAAAATCTTCAATTACACAATCATTAGCAGGAAGAACTGCTATCGTACAAATGCTACCACTTTCAATTTCAGAATTATATT
>JAFXDY010000034.1 GCA_017521105.1 Treponema sp. | reverse complement strand
TGTAGGAGATTCCACAACAAGAGAATCAATGGCATTAAAATTCTATTTTACAAAATCACAAGCAAAACAATTGGCTGCTTTCCTTTCCAATGAAGTTATTTACAAAGCATTAACCGATGCAAAAGTAATCTTCATCCCAACTCAAGCCGATGAGTATTAGCAAAAAAAAGAGGTTTCCGTAAGGAAACCTCTTTTTTTAAGTAATATCTTTACTTAAGATTAGAAATCTACTGTCAAAGATACTGGAACATCGATAGAGAATTTTTCTCCAATGTTCATATCAGCAGCAACTTCCCAAGCACAGATACCAACGTTTCCTGTAATACCAGGTTTTACGTTGATGTGATCAAATTCTTTCAAGAATCCTTCTTTTACGTACAAGTAAGCTGTCATACCATTTCCAAAAGCATAAGATACTTTTGCTGTTGCCCAAACACCAAAGTCTGGAAGAACTTTAACTCCATCAGGTAAATCAGCAACGTTATAGAATACAACTGGTACTTTTACGAATGCAGCTGCAGAGAAAGCTCCTGCTGTATATTTAGCAAATACTTCTGGAGTTAATACGAATGCAGACATATCTTCAGCTACTTTTCCTGTTTCACCCATTACGTTAGCAAAGAAAGTGAAGTTTTCTGAAATTAAGTTACCAGCATTGTATCCTGCACCAAAACGAATATAATCTTTAATTTCGAGATCTTTGAAAATATAGTTGTCACCAGAACCAGCTGGGTATCCTTGTTTAAATTCTTTGTCTCCAACTTTAGCTTTCATAACACAAAGTTCTGAAGTAGGAACAACGAAGAAATTATTGAATAATGTAACTTTGTGTAATGAATCATATTCAAACATTGCAGAAATTGTACCAAAATTTGCTGAGTAAGCAGCTTTAACAATTAAGTCATTCATAGCATCATCAGAAACAAGAGCACCACCCCATCCTTCTAATGAATAAACACCAAATTCAACACCATTTGTATTTACAGTTACACCGTATCCACCGTTATCCCATGTAGAATTTGAGTGTGAATAATCAATTGTTTCTTGATTCAAACTACCAGCAATTTGTCCCATGTCAACTTTAACTAAATCAAAAACTTTGAACCAAATATTCCAGTTTGTATCTGTAAGACCTTCTCCAGAACCCCATTCATTCATGTTTTTAATTTTTACAGTTGCACCAGCGTTGTCTGTAGAAACAGCCATTGACATAAGTGGTTCCCAATTATGTGCTGCGTGATTGTTTAATTTTAATGCTGTAAAATTATCATCAGCATAGTTTAGTAAGCTACCTGTAAGTTTTACTTTAGCACTAACGTCTGCAGCAAATGCACTTGTTAACAATGCACCTGCTAATAAAATTCCTACGATTTTTTTCATTTGAAAAAATCCTCCGATTTTTTTAAAGGGTTTTTGGGTAAAAAAAAATGGGGAAAATCAGAGGAAATTAAAATATAACAAAAAATTATATTTGTTATGGAATGTAAATTTTTGTGCGTTTCATAAAGGAATAGAGTGTGGCACTGCTTACTCCAAGATATTTTGTAATATAGGTTTTTGAAAAGCCTGCATCTAGCATTTCTATGATTAATTCTTCTTTTCCACTTAGTTTGTATTTTGTAGATTTTCTGCCTAATGGGCGACCTAGTTTTATTCCTTCGGCTTTTTTTCTTTTTAAGGCTTCTGTTGTTCTTTGAGAAAGTAATGATCGTTCAATTTCTGCAGAAATACTAAAGGCAAATGCAAGGACTTTGCTAGAAAGGTCGTCGCCTAGTTTGTAGCCTTCTTTTACTGTGTAAACCATTATGTTGCGTTCCATAAGGATGTTTAGAATGGACATTATCATAAACATGTTGCGTCCAAGTCGACTCAATTCTGAACAAATGATAATGTCTCCCTTTTGTGCTCCTGAAAGAAGTTTTCCTAGGTTGCGTTTTTCTGGTGAAATTGTTCCGCTGATTGTTTCTTCTACCCAACGATTGATAATAATGTTTTTGCGTTTTGCATATTTGATTATTTCAAATCGCTGGTTTTCTACTGTTTGTTTGTCTGTGCTTACTCTGATGTAACCGTAAATCATATTTGTGCTCCTAAAAAAAAAATTTTTTGTCTAAAATTTTTATGGGGCGACGTTTTAGTAATATTTATCGGTTTTAAAAAAAAATTGATGAATTTTTTAGTTCAAATTGCATATTTTTTAACATTTTTTTTAATTGTATATATAGAGATTTTTTTCTTATTAATTCGGAGAACGACAAAACTGTCATTCCCGAACGACAAAACTGTCATTCCCGTGCTTGACACGGGAATCTATATGCAAAACAGATTGTCATATAAGATCCTCTGGTCGAGCCAGAGGATGACGGTGTATATCACGTCACAGGATGACAATGACAAGTATAGTTCAAATCCGAAAATCTAAAACAACAAGAGGTAAAAAATGGAAAATCGAAACCACAAAGATTCATTATTCATTGATTTATTTTGTAAAGACAAAGAAGGAAAACAAAACTTTATTTCACTTTACAACGCTTTGCACAACACAAATCTAGATTTGGCCACTACAACTGTTCAAGAAGTGAATATTGAAAATGTGTTGTATATGGCACTTTCAAACGATATTGCAATGTTGGTTGATAATAAGTTGGTCGTTTTGGTAGAACATCAATCTACAATCAACGAAAATATGCCTTTAAGGCTTTTGGAATATGTTTCACGCATTTACGAGCA
>JAFXDY010000033.1 GCA_017521105.1 Treponema sp. | reverse complement strand
TTGTGCAGTTTGTTTGGACGCTGGTGAATGGAATGATTTGCATCCAGAAAAAAAATTGACTGTTGGAACAAGAGCTGCAAAAGAAGCATTGCGTATTGCTTATGAAAAAAAATATTCTCCAGCTCCTGCTTTTGATTCTTTGGAAACTTGCAAAAAATCTTGGATTGTAAAATATAATTGTTTTGATTCTGAATTAAAAGCCTTTGCTGTAAAAGGTAAAGCTGCAAATCTTTCTAAAAAAGGAAAAGCAATTTTTGGATTTACAGTTTTGTTTGAAAAAGATGGGAAAGTTGATTTTGTTGAAACAAAGGCAAAATTAAAGTCTAATAATTCTGTTGAAGTTTCTATTCCAAAAGTAGAAGGAAAAATTCTTGAATTAAGATATTTGTACGCATTTAATCCTGCTCCTGTAAATCTCTATTCTGCAGAATTGATTCCAGCGGAATCTTTTGTGTATAAGTTTTAGGGAGTTTTGTGTTAGCGCTGGGAGCCCCTTGTAAAACAGAAAATGCGAAGCATTTTCTGTTTTATGAAGCGAAAGCGGAAGGGCGGACATAGCGACCTGCCATTCGCAAGTTTTTGAACTTTGTGAAAAAACTTGCGAATGGCAGGGAACACCCTTTTATAAATTCTATTCTTTTCCGTTCCAACAATATGTACACAATTTTGAATGATCCAAACCTGTGCTGTCTAACATATCGTCTAGGCGATGGAAGCGAAGGGAAGTAAAGTGGAGTTGTTTGCGAATTTCTTCTACCATGTTTGCGTATTCTTGTGTGTCTGGGTCGCAATATTTTTGAAGAACTTCTTTGCTTACGTTTTCTCCTTCGAATTGATGAATAACTTGTCTTGTAATTAAATCTAATTCTGATTTTGAGCGACTAAAATTCAAATATTTACATCCAAAAACAAGTGGAGGACATGCTGGCCGAATGTGAACTTCTTCGGCTCCAGATTTGTATAAGAATTCTGTTGTTTCTCTAAGTTGTGTTCCGCGAACAATTGAGTCGTCAATAAGGAGAATTTTTTTGCCTTTAATTAATGGTTTTACAGGAATAAGCTTCATGTGGGCAATTAAGTTGCGTTGTTCTTGGCTTGCTGGCATAAATGAACGTGGCCAAGTTGGTGTGTATTTGATGAATGGGCGAGAATATGGAATGCCTGATTCGTTTGAATAGCCAACTGCGTGTGCAACGCCACTGTCTGGAATGCCCGAAACGCTATCTGGATGTACGGTTCCTTTGTCTCGGCGAGCAAGGAAGCGGCCACAGTTGTAGCGCATTGTTTCTACATTTACGCCTTCGTATGTGGCTGTTGGGTAGCCGTAGTAAATCCACAAGAATGTACAGATTTTCATTTCTTTTTGTGGTTGTTGTAGTGTTTTTATTCCGTCGGCTGTTATGAATACAATTTCTGCAGGCCCCAATTCGTGGAAGTCTGAGTAGCCTAGGTTTATGTAGGCAAAGTTTTCGAATGAGGCGCAGTAGGCTCCTTCTTTGTAGCCAATTTGGATTGGAGTGCGGCCGAATTTATCTCTTGCTGCGTAAATTCCTTCTGAAGTGAGCAAAAGAATGGACATTGAACCTTTTATTTTTTCTTGAACAAATTTTAACCCTTCAAGAATTGTTTTTTCGTGATTTATGAGTGCTACAATTAATTCTGTTTGGTTTATGTCACCACCGCTCATTTCTAGGAAGTGAGTGTAGCCACTGTCTAAAATTTCTTTTACTAATTCGTCTTTGTTAGATACGTTTCCAACTGTTGTAATGGCAAAATCACCTAAATGGGAATGAACTAAAAGCGGTTGTGGTTCAAAATCACTAATACAACCAATCCCAAGTTTTCCTCTAAGTTCTTCAATGTCTTTTTCAAATTTTGTTCTGAACGGAGAATTCTGAATATTATGAATTGAACGATTGAATTTTCCGTTATCTCCATAAACTGCAATTCCACCACGTCTTGTTCCAAGATGTGAATGGTAATCTACGCCAAAAAATAAGTCTAATGAACAATCTGACTTTGATGCAACACCAAAAAAACCACCCATTTAAGAGCCTCTCAAAAAATAAAAAATATGTCATATTGTATCGTTTTTTTCTATATTAATCTATTAGAATTTTTTAAGTATTTTGGATGTGTTTTATAATTTTGATTTTGTTTTATTGTATATCAAAATTGTGAAATTGCATAAATATACAAAAATTTATAAAAAAATTGCATAATCATTGACAATTATCTTTAGTTTATGAATAATATAGTCATTATGATTAATCCATTAGCAAAAGAATTAAACGACACATTATCAGGTTCAGTTGTAGACGCTCTTATGTCAGATTTAGGAAAGCGTCTTTATTTTCCAAACGGAATTATTTCTCAAGGTGGGGAAGCTGCCACAGATGCTTATTTAGCAAACGGTACAATTGGTATGGCAGTTGCAAACGGTTCTCCAATTGAATTAGATTCTTACAAAAAGAATATGCCTAATTTTAATTCAAGAGAAACTGTTGCTTATGCAAAAACTGCTGGTCATCCTGATTTAAGAAAATTGTGGAAAGAAAAAATTATAGAAAAAAATCCTTCATTAAAAAATAAAAACTTTTCGTTGCCAATTATGGTTCCGGGATTAACTGCTGTTTTGTCTTATGTGGCAGATTTGTTTGTTGACGTGGAAAAACCTTTGTTGGCACCAAATCCTTGTTGGGATAATTACGAATTGATTGCTGCCGCACGTCGTGGTGCAGAGTTCCATCAGTTCCAATGTTTTGATAAAAACGGATTTTCACTTTCTTCTTTAGAAAAATCAATGAAAGAAGAAGCAAAAAAATATGGTTCAGTTCGTGTAATTTTGAACTTCCCACAAAATCCTTCGGGATACAGCCCAACTGTTTCTGAAGCAAAAGAACTTGTTAGAATTGTAAAAGATGTGGCAGATTCTGGTGCTAAAGTTTTGGTTCTTTGTGATGACGCTTATTTTGGATTAAATTATGAAGATGATATTGAAAGTCAATCTTTGTTTGCTTATCTTGCAGATTTGCACGAAAATGTTTTGGCAATTAAAGCAGACGGTCCTACAAAAGAAGATTTTGCTTGGGGATTCCGTGCTGGTTTTGTAACTTTTGCTTCAAAAGGACTTTCTGATGAACAATACACAGCATTAACTACAAAATTTATGTCGGCAATTCGTTCTTCTGTTTCTTGTTCTTCAACACCAGCACAAACTTTGGTGATGAAAGCGTTGAACGACGAAGCTCATAATGCTCAAAAATTAGAATTAAGAAAAATGCTAAAAAGAAGATACGATGTTGTAAAAGCATTTGTAAAAAATAATAAGTCTTCTGTTTTGGAACCTTTGCCTTTTAATTCTGGTTATTTTATGAGTTTTAATGTAAAATCTGGAAATGCAGAAGATATTAGAAAAAAACTTTTAAAAGAAAAAGGCATTGGAATTATTCAAATTGATGCAAACACTTTAAGAGTTGCTTTTTCTAGTATTGATGAAGAAAAAATTGAAGAAGTTTACAAAGATATTTATGAAATTGCGGAGTCTATGTAATTGAAAAATAAGAGCACTTGTTTTTTTTGTTTGATTTTATTTGTTTTTCTAAGTTTATTTATTGGATGTAAAGAAAAAAGTCAGGATAAAAGACTGATAATTTGGACTGACTGTCCTGAATTTTCCCAATATATTGAACTTTTTAATAAAACTCACAAAAGTAACAGTGCTGTTCTTATTTATAAAGAAAATCCTGCATTGTCATTGCCACCAGCAGAAGATGAAGTGGTGCCAGATATTGTAATTGGTTCTTGGCTTCGTTCTGAAAAAACAACAAAATATTTTAAACAATTAGATTCCTTATTTGATAGAAAAACAATATCAACTACAGATTTTTATCCTCAGTTGTTAGACTCTGGAAAAGTTAGAAAAACTCAATATTTACTTCCTGTAAGTTTTAATTTGCCAGCAATTGTATATTCTTCAAAGAATAAAGACTTTGTTTCTGAACATTACACTTTAAATTTAAATCAAATTAGAGAAATTGCTGCTAGTTACAATGAACAAAATAAAGATGGAGTTTATTCAAAAATTGGTTTTTCTCTTTTGAATAATACAGACTTTTTGTATCTTACAACAAAGCTTTATAATGCAAATATTTGTGAAGGAAAAAATCAATTAGAATGGAATGACCAAAATCTTCAAAAAAATATTAATTTTTTACGTGATTGGATTAGAACAGAAAACACGTCTCCAATTGTGGAAGAAGAATTTGCATATAAATATTTGTTTATGCCTTATTACAGACAAGTTACTTCTGATAGAACTTTGTTTGCATACTCAACGAGTGATGAGTTATTTAAAATAATGAAAAATCAAGATTTAGAGATTGATTATAGATGGATTTGTCAGGATGATATTATTCCTATAGAAGATTCTTACACAATGCTTGGAATTTACAAAAAAGCAAATAACCTTGTAGGTGCAACGGAATTTATTACATGGTTTTTCCAAGCGGCAAATCAGAAACAAATTTTGGAAAGAAAAATAGATTTTAATTTGGATACAGATTTGTTTGGAATTGCAGGTGGTTTTTCTTCTATTAGAGATGTAAATGAACACATCTTGCCAATTTATTACAATCATCTTTTATCTAATTTACCTCCTGCTCAAATGATTGAAGTACCTCAAAAATTGCCTGTTCGGTGGGAAAATATTAAAACTTCTGTTGTGGATGTTTATTTGCGAGAATCTGTAATTGCAGAAGAAAAAAGTTCTGTTTCTGACATTCGTACTTTGGAAAAAGAATGGAATAAAAAAGTTTTTGAAAAATAAAAATAAATTATTGTAACGTAAGAAAATTATTGTTATTTTTAAAGGTATATGAAGGATTATTACGATATTTTGGGCGTATCACGCTCTGCAACTAATGAAGAAATAAAAAAAGCCTACCGAACTCTTGCATTTAAATATCATCCAGACAGAAACTCTGGAGATAAAGCTGCCGAAGAAATGTTTAAACAAATTAACGCTGCTTATGACGTTTTGGGTGATGAAGCTAAACGTAAAAACTATGATATGTATGGTCAAACAGATTCTAACGCAAATGCATATCAAAATAATTATCAAAGACAATATCAATATACATATTCAAATCCTTTTGGTGGCAGTGGCTTTTGGGATTGGTATTCTAACGAAGAAAATGCACAACAAAATAGACAAACTCAAAATCAGAATAATTATGATTGGTCTGAATATAGTAGAAAACAAAATAAATCTAGTGCCTTTGGAATGTTTGTTTCTAAAGTTTTGCAAGTGATTTTTGCGTTATTTTTTATGAGATTTTCTTACATTATTCCATTTGGATTTTTAATTTGTTTTGGAGTGATGATTAATGGCATTTCGGGAGCGTTTTCTGCTCTTAGAATGTTGATTCGTCAATTGAAAACAAAATAGAAAAAAAACGCGGGAAGATTTTCGCAAAAAATCCTCGTGTAAGATCCTCGTGTAAGATCCTCGTGTGTGATCCTCGTGTCAAGCACGAGGACGAGGACGAGGACTGTGACGGCAGGTGCATTCGCTGTACTTACAAATGCAAAATGTCATTGTCGTCTTCGGACTTGATCCGAAGATCTTATACGACAATCTATTTTACGTTTCCAATAAAATATTTCTTTTTACCACGTCTAAAGATGATAATTTCACCTTCAATTGCCATGTCTTTTGTAATTGTTGCAGTTTCATCGTTGATGATGTTTCCGTTTACGCTGATTGCGTTTCCTTTGATGAATTCGCGAGCTTCACGTTTTGAACTTGCAATTTTGTTGTTTACAAGAACATCAACAAGGTTGCCTTCTTCTGTTAAATCAAAGGAAGGAACACTTCTCATTCCAGATTTGATATCTTTTACAGAAAGACCGTTGAAATCACCTTTGAACAATTTTTCACTTACCAAAACTGCGTTGTCTGCTTCTTCTTTGCCGTGAATGTCTTTTACAACTTCCCAAGCAAGTGTTTTTTGTGCAATACGAGTTTCTGGAGCTTCCAATTGTTTTGCGTAAACTTCTTCAATTTGTTCTTTAGAAAGGAAAGTGAAAACTTTCAAATATTCAAGAACTTTTGAATCGTCAGAGTTAATAAGATATTGATAGATTTCGTAAGCAGAAGTTTTTTCTTTATTTAGCCAAAGAGCGTTTCCTTCTGATTTTCCAAATTTTTTACCAGTTGAGTCCAAAATTAAAGGCATTGTGAATGCATAAGCTGGTTTTTCCAAAACTTTACGAATTAAATCTACACCAGTTGTAATGTTTCCCCATTGATCACTTCCGGCAACTTGCATAATACAATTTTTTTCTTGGAACAAGTGAAGGAAGTCGTAACCTTGCAAAAGCATGTAAGAAAATTCTGCAAAAGTAATACCTGTTTCCAAACGTCTACGAATAATATCTTTGTCTAACATGTAGTTTACGTTGATGTATTTACCAATGTCGCGCAAGAAGTTTAAGAAAGTGTAATCTTTCATCCAATCGTAGTTGTCTACAAGTTCTGCACGATTGTCTAAAAGACGGTCAATTTGGTCATGAATGCCTTTAATATTTTTGTTTACAGTTTCTTCAGAAATAATTTCACGTTCTGCAGTTGGACGTGGGTCACCAATGCGTCCTGTTGCTCCACCACAAAGCAAAATTGGGTGATGGCCTGCATTTGCCAAGCGTTTTGCCATACAAAGAGATGAATAATGACCAATGTGTAGAGAATCTGCTGTTGGGTCTGTTCCCCAATAAAATGTAAATGGTGTTCCATCAAGAACTTTTTGCAATTCCGATTCTTCACCAGCAATGTCTTTAATAAGTCCACGCCATTTTAAGTCTTCAAACAATGTCATAATATATACCTCTTTTTTTGAATGTATGTTTTTTTGAGATGAATCTGTATAAAAAATGATTTTAAAAAAATCGATTATCTTTCGCGGAAGATAATTCTACCTTTGTTTAAATCATAAGGAGAAAGTGCAACTTTTACGCTATCACCAGGTACGATTCTGATGTAGTGTTTGCGCATTTTTCCCGAAAGGTGTGCCATAATAATGTGTCCGTTTTTAAGTTCTACACGGAAAGTTGTGTTTGGAAGTGCTTCTTTTACAATTCCTTCTACTTCAATAGCTTCTTCTTTTGCCACTTGAATTCTCCAAAAAATTAAAAAAATAAGTTGTGTTATTCAGAATTTAGAATTATATTATTATATATTAAACTTATATTATTTTCAATAATTAGAAAAATGATACTGGGGGAATATGATATGGACGATACTTTCATTGAAGAAATGAAATCAAAATTATTGGAGCAACGTTCTGAAATTTTAAAATCTCTTGAAATTCAAAGTGAAGATATGAGAGGCTTAATTAAAACTGTTGAATCTGGAGACGAAGCTGACGTAGCTTCTGATGCAATTGATAGAACTTTATTAAATGCAATGGGTGAACAAGACGCAAATAGATTACAACAAATTAATAATGCTTTGGACAGAATTAAACAAGGACGTTATGGGCTTTGTTTGCAATGTGGTTCAGAAATTCGTAAGGAACGTTTAGAAGCAATTCCTTACGCATTTATGTGCATTGGTTGTGCCAGCGAAGCAGAAAGAAAAAATCGTTAATTGTGATTAATTAGATTTTTATACTTACAAAAGAGCCGGAATCAGGATAGTGAATTTCTTGATAGCCGGCTTTTTTTATGTATTCAATGGCTTGGTCAAAAGCGCAATCAATTGTTTCTACGTTGTGAGAATCTGAATTAATCATTACAGGGATTCCATTGTCGTGAATAATTTGCAAAAACTGTTCAGAAGGATAAAAAGTTTGCAAAATGCCACGTCCAATTGCGCCTGTATTAATCTCTGCAATAACGCCAGCTTTTGCGGCCGCCTTTGCAGTTTTTTTAAGTTCTTCTTTGTACCAACTTTCGTTTTCATCAAAAAGTTTTAAGTCGGCGTTGCGTTTTCTAAACAAATCTGGATGAGCCCAAATGTCAAAATCGCCATGTTCAAGCATAAAACGCTGTGCTTCAAAATAATCACAAACAGCTTTTTTGCCGTCGCCGTTGTACAAAATGTCTACTCCACGTTTTACGCGCTCTGCTCTGTGGTCCATTGTGTAGTGCCCTTTTGAAGTTGCAATGTAGTGAACAGAACCAATCAAATAATCTGGTTCAAATTCTTTATATAAATCTTTGCTTGGAATTGTAAGAGTTGGGTAATAGTCGGCTTCAAAACCACATTTTATTGTAATTTTATCTTTGTATTTTTGCGCAAGGTCACGAATTGTTTTTACATAAAGAGGAATATCTTTTGGACCAATGTGCCATTTTCCGCCAAAAGGAAACATGCTGTGATCAGAAAATCCTAAAATGGAAATTCCTTTTTGAATGGCAGATAAAATCATTTCTTCTGGAGTGTTGTCGCCATCGCTAAAAACAGTGTGAGTATGAAAATTGATTTTTTGGTTCATTTTGTTTCCTTTATAATAACTTTTATTGATTCAAAATTGAGAAAATCTTTTGAAGAATATCATTTGGTTTTTGAGGTTTAATCATAAAAGCTTTTGCTCCAGTGTTTAAAACTTTCATAACAGATTCTTTTGGCAAATTTTTAGAGTAAACTAAAACTGGAGGTGTTTTAATTTGCTTTTTGATATGTTGTAAAAGTGAGAATCCTGTTTGGTCTGGAAGCATAACATCCAAAATGATAAGAGTGAATTTGTCGTTTTTATATTCATCAACAAAATCTTTGCTAGAATGGTAACATGTAACGTTTGCACCAATTCCTTCTAGTAAAGTTTTTAAAGATTCAGTTACATTTGTATCTGCGTCTACAATTGCAATGTTTAATAAAGAAAATTCTTTTACGCCAGAAGAGGCTTCTTCGTTGGAATCTGAAAAGAATCTTGTGTCTACAGAGGCTGTTGAATTTCCGTAATCAATCGATGTAGAAAGAACTTTGTCTGTTATTAAATCTGAAATACTTGATGTAAAAGTTGTGTCTACAACATCATTTAAAATTTTTGTCAAATCAGAAGAAATTTCAATTTGACTGTAATCAGGGTGACCGTCAATAAAATCTAGCAAAAATGAACTAAAAGAAAGAACTTTTATGTTTTTTGCTTGAACATTTGGACATGCAAGAATGTTATCAAATAAATATTCAAGATTATATCCATCAACAAAGCTTAGGTCTAAGGCAGAAAGCATTACAATAATGCTAGGAGTTTCAAGAGATTCTTTTTGAATAATATCTGTAAGTTTAAATTGTAAAAGCGAAAGCTTGTCTCGGTTCAAAGCTTGGGCAAGTTCAATAAAAATTAAATTGCCATTTCTATGAATGTCTAAAACAGAAGGTGTTAAATCTACAGATAAAGGATTGTGTAAAACTTTTCCAATTGACTCAAAGAAAATATCAAACTGAATTGGTTTTGCAAAGTATTTTATTACACCGTATTTTGCTAAAGTTGCAATGTAACTTTTGCTTTGCATAGGTCCAGCAACAATTACAGGAATTTTTGAAACTGTAAAGTCATCAGCTTTTTTTTCTAAAAATTCCATTTCTTCAGAATTGTCTTCATCCATATCAAGAATAACCAAATCTGGAAAAACAGTTGTGAGTCTTGAATACATGTCCCTGTTATCAAGCATCATAGAAACTTCAATTTGATCATCTGTAAGCTTTTGTTTAAGAAATTCTCTAAAAAGAGGATGCTTGTCTATAATTAAAACCTTCTTCATAGCACAAATATTGTAACATATTATTGTATAAAAATAAATCAGATTTTTTTGTTGTGTTTTTTTATTGCCGAAAACTCTTTTTTTTTATATCTTATTATGTAAATAATTTTAATATTTTGAGGTATTTATAGATGGCAAAACAGTTATTGTTTAGTGAAGATGCTCGTAAAAAATTATTAAGTGGTGTAGAACAGATTTCTAAAGCTGTAAAAGTTACACTTGGACCTTGTGGTCGCATGGTTATGATGGATAAAAAATTTGGTTCACCAACAATTACAAAAGATGGTGTTTCTGTTGCAAAAGAAATTGAACTTGAAGATCCTTATGAAAATATGGGTGCTCAGTTTGTTCGTGAAGTTGCTTCTAAAACAAATGATGATGCAGGGGACGGAACAACAACAGCTACAGTTCTTTCTTACGCTTTAGTTCGTGAAGGTGTAAAATCTGTTGCCGCTGGAATGACTCCAATTGAATTAAAACGCGGTATGGATAAAGCTGTAAAAATTGCAGTTGAAGAAATTAAGAAAAATGCAAAACCTGTAAAAGGCGCTGATGATATTACAAACATTGCTACAATTTCTGCAAACAATGACCCAGAAATTGGTAAAATGCTTGCCGACGCAATTGAAAAAGTTGGAAAAGATGGCGTTATTACTGTAGAAGAATCTAAAAATATGGAAATGACAGTTGATACTGTAGAAGGTATGCAATTTGACAGAGGATACATTTCTTCATATTTTGTTACAGACCGCGAAAGAATGGAAGCTTCTTATTCTGATGCTTATGTTTTAATTTATGATAAAAAGATTTCTGCAATGAAAGATCTTCTTCCAATTTTGGAACAAGTTGCAAATGCTGGTCGTGCACTTGTAATTATTTGTGAAGATGTTGACGGTGAAGCTTTAACAACTTTAGTTTTGAACCAAATTCGTGGAACAATTAAATGTTGTGCAGTAAAAGCTCCTGGTTTTGGTGACAGAAGAAAAGATATGCTCCAAGACATTGCAATTTTAACAGGCGGAACTGTTGTAAGCGAAGAAGTTGGATTAAAACTTGAAACTTCTGATATTTCTGTTTTGGGACAAGCAAAATCTATTAAAATTGACAAAGATAATACAACAATTGTTGGTGGAGCAGGAAATCCAAAAACAATTAAAGACAGAGTTGCAGAAATTAAAAATGCAATTGAAAAATCTTCTTCAACTTATGATAAAGAACAATTGCAAAAACGTCTTGCAAAACTTGCAGGTGGCGTTGCTGTAATTAACGTTGGTGCAAACACAGAAACAGAAATGAAAGAAATGAAATTCCGTGTAGAAGATACAATTGCAGCTACTCGTGCAGCTTTGGAAGAAGGAATTGTTTCTGGTGGTGGAATGGCTCTTATTGAAGCTTCAAAAGCGTTGGCAGAAATTCCAGCTGACTTAACAGAAGATGAAAAAGTTGGATTTAAAATTGTACGTCGTGCTTTGGAAGAACCAATTCGTCAAATTTCTGAAAATGCAGGTTTGGATGGAGCTGTTATTGCAGAACGTGCTAAAAACGAAAAGAAAGGTGTTGGATTTAATGCTCGCACTGGTGAATGGGTAAATATGCTTGAAGCAGGAATTATTGACCCAGCAAAAGTAACTTGTTCAGCTTTGAAAAACGCCGCTTCTGTTGCAGGAACACTTTTAACAACAGAATGTGCAATTACAGACATCCCAGAACCAAAAACACCTGTAGCTCCAGCCCCAGATATGGGAGGAATGTATTAAGAGTTTTGCTTCGCAAAACTCTAGATGCGGGTACCATGCACGAAAATTAAAAATGAACTTTCGACCCGCATCGGATCCTAGTATGATGTATTAGAAGTTTTGCGAAGTGAAGCAAACAAAAAAAGGGTTTTCCGTTTTATACGGAAAACCCTTTTTTTTTGACAAAAATATAAAAAGTGTTGACAAAGGTCGGAGGGGGGGGGGATAATATATTTTGGAGGTTTATTTGAAAATGAGAAAGTATATATTTTCAATGCTATTATTTGGAATGATTTTTGGTATAGTGGGGTGTGCTGGAGGGTCTAATTCTAACGATGATGTAAAAAATCCTCAGGATAGCCAAAACTCAAAAATGCCTGTAATTAAAATTACAGCAAATTATTTGGCAACATCTGAAGAAGATGGGTTTGTAGAAAAAAATGTTAATGACTTTGTAAAATTGCCAGTTGCAAAATCTGTAAAAGAACAAACTGCAGGACAGGACTGGGCTGCAGAATACGCAAAAGCACCAGATCCTTTTTACAAAGCTTCAACTATTACAGTAATTAATGAAGATGGAACTGTAGTTTTAAATGAAGTTGAAGGAAAAGTAAAAGTTAGAGGAAACTGGACAACAACTTATAAAAAGAAACCTTTAAGAATTAAGTTTGATGAAAAACAAAGTATGCTTGGTTTAAATGAAGGAAACGATTTTAAAAACTGGGTTTTACTTGCATCATTTAAAGATCGTTCATTCTTAAGAGATATTACTGGTTTTACTTTGGGTAAAGAACTTTCACCAAATTATTACACTAGTGATTTTAAACTTGTTGAAGTTTATGTAAATGGTGAATATTTTGGTGTTTACATTTTAGCTGAACAACAAGAAGTTAAGAAAAACAGAATTAATATTGATGATGCCGAAGAAAATCCTTCAAATGAAACTGGATATTTAATTGAATATGACAGATATTATGAATTTGAAGATGAAGAAACTGTTTTTGAACTTAAACATGGTAGTGAAGTAAAAGATAGAAATGGCGAAATTGTTTCTGAATTTAATATTGAAAGCAATAAAGGCTATGCAGGATATACAATTAAAAATGATTTAAATAACGCTGCCCAAAGGAATTATATTGCAAACTATATGCAAACTCTTTGGGATGAATGTTATGCAGCTGTTAATGATTCAACTAAATCAGAAGCAGATGTAAAAGCTGTTATTGAACAATATATTGATGTTCAATCTTTGGTAGATACATATTTATTGCAAGAAATTGTGTGTGACCCAGATCTTTATTTGACAAGTTTCTTTATGACTCTTGATATGAGTGCTTCTGGAAATAAAAAACTTACTTTCCAAGCACCATGGGATTTTGACTCTACAATGGGAAACAAAAAACATGATGCAAATGTGCAAGGTCTATACGCAGGTGTTGTTGGCTATGATGTGAATTGTGAAAGAATAGGAACTGGAAACCCTTGGATGATGTTGTTAGTAAATCAACCTTGGTTTAATGAAATGGTAAAAGAAAAATGGAATGCGGTTAAAGAGTCTGTTTTTTCTAAGGTTACAAGACAAATAACTTCATTAACAAGTGAATATTCTGCTAGTTTTGAAAAGAACTACAGAAAATGGCCAATGGAACCTAATGATGAATATCGTCCAGCAGCCGCTGCTTGTAACACACAGAGAGAGGCTGCAAACCAACTTAAAAATTGGTTGAATGCTAGAAGAACTTCTTTAGAAAAGGGAATTAATAATTTTGAAAAGGATGCTATATATAAAGCCCAATCTGAACACATGAAGGCTTATCCAGATGAAAATGGAAAAGGAATTGTTATAGAGGTGAAATTTCCTGCTGGTAAGAATATTCCTGACTATGCAAGCTTATTTGAAGAAAAAACAAAACTTAGATTGAAGTTCTATAAAAATGAATCATGGGACAATGATGGTTCAACGGATTGTATGAACACAGCTATAAACAGTGGAAAAACTGTAAAATTATTATTTCCATTTACTGAAGCAGAAGAATCTTATACTTTCAAGTTTGAAAATGTAGATGGTGTGAATGAATCTATTAGGATAAAAGCAAAGGATACTGTTGTTCCTATAGATTTATCTGATTTTTATGATAGCTCTGAAACTACTTGTAAACTTGATGGTTTTGAAATTTCAACTTCAAATAATAAAAAAGACGTAATAAAGAATTACTTAGAAACGAAAGAAATGACAAATGTGGAATTTGGAGTTGAAAATTTAGCAGAAAATGCAGGATATGCAGGTCCTCTTGGTGCAGAATGGATAAGCTCGGATGTAAATGTTCGCCTTGATCAAGATAAGATTAGTAAAATTCGTAAAAGAGATAATAAATATGCTTCTGGAGCTTATTTTAAATTTAGACATCCGTATACAGAAAGTGATGTAAGTCAAGGAATTTTGTTACATAAATGGGAATGTCAAAAAGTTTGGTCGGAAACACAAGAGTTACCAGATACATTAGTTGATAGTTTTGAACGATTTCAAGCTACTCCTACTGAAAATGGAATTTTGGTTACATTTAAATTAAAAGACGGTGAATCTGTTGATTATTCATGGTCGGGAATAAAAGAAAAAACTACTGGTTTAAAAAATGTGTTTAAAGAAGAAAAATTGAAAGATAATTCTTTTACAGCTTTATTCCCTTATGTGGAAGCTGGACAGACTTATGAGTTCTTCTTTGATGGACAAATTTATAATGTTGATGTTCCCAAAGATTTGAGTTGTGTAGTTACTTCTATTGCTACCGTTAAGCCATTAGATGTTTCCATTTTAAATGGTTTTTATAAGTCAACAAGTAGTTGTGTGATCGAAGACGATGATTATTTTATAATTACTAATCCTTATACAAATGTTAAAGAGATGTTTGATGAAAGAATTAATAGTGATTGCTACAATGCTAATTATGGTTTTGTATGGGGGCACTCGGATTGGAGTGAAGACACTACTTGGGGCGGTGGAGGAGACTCAAATATAATTCCTCTTGCAGATTCAATGCGGAATAATAAATTTAATCATTTAACTTATTGTGCGAGTGTATGTTATAGATTAACTTGTTCTGATGAAGTGTGGGAGACTAATGGTGTTTGGTCTGATGAGGAACAATATAGTTTTAAAGATATTCTAGAAGGGTATTGGAAATCTTCTACACAATTGTCCGAAGGTGATTATGAATATTATCCTGAAATTGGATTTGCAAGAGGTGAATTCAGTTCTAACGTGTATTTTGATAGAGGGACATATGAAATAAAAGATGATAAAGTCTTGTTAACTCATTATGAGCATGGAAGTATGGAACTTAGTTTTGAAAACAATAAACTTATACTAAATGCTCAAGATTTGTATGTTGAGTTTTCAAAATACAAAAGATAAAAAAATAGTTTTCTGTCTATCTAGAAAATAAACAATCAAGTCAAGTTTTTTCCTAATTCTTGGAATAGGCTTGACTTTTTTTTGTTTGGTGTATTGGTAAAATGCGTGAGGGATTGGAAGGGCGCGGAGCGTCGACCGCAGGGGCTTTAGCCCCGAGGACGATGACCTTTAGGAACCCTGAAAAGCCCGACCGTGGTGCTGGAGCATTTGCGACAGTGCCACGGGCACGCCCAACTTTTTATATCCTTTCTTTTAATTTTTCTAATAATGCTTGGCAGCCTAATTGGATATCGGCGTATGTTTTGTCAAAGTTGCCAGTGTACCATGGGTCTGCAATGTCGCGGCAAAGGTTTGCAAATTCTAAAAGCAAACTGATTTTGTGGTCTGCATCGTTTGGCCAGCGTTTATTCATATAGTAAAGATTTTCTTTATCCATTCCAATTAAATAATCAAAATTGTTGTAATCTTGGGCTGTAATTTGGCGGGCTCTGTGATTTGTAAATGGAATGTTTTCTTGGCGAAGTTTTGTAACTGTTCCTCTGTGCATTCCGTTTCCAAGTTCTTCTGTGCTTGTGGCTGCAGATTCAATGTAAATCTTGTCTTGCAAATTTGCTTTTTGAACTAAATCTTTCATTACAAATTCTGCCATTGGGGAGCGGCAGATGTTTCCGTGACAAATAAATAAAATCTTAATCATAAAAAAAATATAGTGTTTAGATAAAAAAAAATCTATCTTTATTTAAAAATATGTGATATTATGATATTTACGGTAGATTATTACAAATGGAGTTTAATTTATGAGTGATAATAATGAATTTATTAAAATGAAACCTTTGGCTTATGTCTTATGTTTTTTGATTATGGTTGCACCTTTAATTTTCTTTATTCCAACTGCAGTCATAATCGGTTTCTTTTCTTTTCGGGAAATTGTTACAGTTTTGTTTAATCCTGTTTTGATTATTTATTATGCTTTTCAGGTTGCTGTTGGTGTTTTGTTCCCATTGGTATTAAAGAAGAAGATTCAAAAATATGATGGAACACCAGATCAAGTAAGAAAATTTAATAAATTTGCTAAGGCATTTTTTAATAATTTGATTGTTATTGCTATTGCTTTTGCAATAGGTGGTGGATTTTTAATTAATGTTACTATGAAAGGTTCTGGATTTGGTCTTGAATCTTTTATGGGCTATTCCTCTGACGTAATGATGGTTCTTTTTTCTTTTGTTCTTGCTTGTGATTTTTCTTTATTATTTTATGTTTTCACAATTAGAACTGTTGAACCAGCTCTTTCTAAAGTTCCTTATACAAGTAAAGAAATTATTATGGGAATTTTTAAACGCAACATTTTAACAATTTTGTTTGCTGTAATTGGTTGTATTGGATTGGTTTTGTGTGTTGTTCTTCAACCTTTGAACATTGAATCTGGTGTTGCAACTATGACTACAAAATTAATTCCTATTTTGGTATTTTCTCTTGCATATATTTTGCTTACTATGTGGTGTTTGGTAAGTGATATTCAAACTGTCTTAAAAGATATTCGTGTATTCACAAGAAACCTTGCTAAAAAGAATTATAGCTTTGAAGATTTGTTGCCAAGACACCGTTCTGAACTTGGTGTAATTATTCGTGATATGAATAACATTAAGTCTGAAACTGCAAAAATTATTGGAAAAATTGTTGAATCTACAAAAAATTCTGTAAAACAATCTGATGACTTGGTAGCAAACATGGAAGTTACTCAAAGAAACGTAAGAAGCATTGCTTCTTCAATTGGGGCAATTAAGGGTGCTATTGAAAATCAGTCTGCAGGGGTTCAAGAATCTAATGCTTCTGTTGAACAGATTATGCAAAATATTCGCGAATTAAATAACGCAATTGAAAGTCAGGCAACTGGTGTTACTCAGTCTTCTGCTGCGGTTGAAGAAATGGTTGCTAATATTGTTAGCGTTTCTGAAATTCTTGAAAAGAACCAGGAAGTTGTAAATGAATTAAGTGAGGCTTCTGAAAGAGGTCATCGTACTGTAAAGGTTGCGGTAGATACTGCAGATGCTGTATTGCAACAGTCGGCTGGTATTTTGCAAGCCAGTTCTATTATTCAGTCAATTGCAAGTAGAACAAACTTGCTTGCTATGAACGCTGCTATTGAATCGGCTCACGCTGGTGAAGCAGGTAAAGGTTTTGCGGTTGTTGCTGAAGAAATTCGTAAGCTTGCTGAACAAACTTCAAGTCAAAGTAAAAGTATTGATGATAGCTTGAAAGCTCTTTCTGAATCAATTTCTAATATTTCTACAGATATTAAACACGTTCAATCTGTATTTGGAACAATTTATGATTTGTCTGCTAAAGTTAAAAATCAGGAAATTGTTATTTCTAACGCAATGGAAGAACAAAGTTCTGGTAACCACCAAATTCTTGATGCTATGCGTTCTATTACTGATTCTACATCAATGGTTCGTAATGGTTCTGCAGAAATGATGATTGGTGGAGAACAGATTGTAAAAGAAATGAAACAACTTACAGAAGAAACTAGAAGTATTAATGAAGCAATGAACGAAATTAGTTCTTATGTTGTTCAAATTTCTGATGCTGTAACTGTTACAAGTGGTTCAACAGCAACAACTCAAGCTGGGTTGAAAAAACTTGTAGAAGATTTAAGCAGATTTAATGTATAGTTTTATATAAATGGCTGATTATCACGAATTTCCGGCAGCTCCAGAAGGAACTCCAGTTTCAAATTTTGTTCATTTACATGTTCACTCAGATTATTCTTTGTTGGATAGTTGTGCCACAATTGATAAACTTGTAGCAAAAGCAAAAGCTTTGAATATGCCCGCTTTGGCTTTAACTGACCATGGAAATATGTTTGGGGCTTTGAACTTTGAAAAACTTTGTCATGTAAATGGAATTAATCCTATTGTTGGTGAAGAATTTTATGTTGCCTACGGAAGCCATTTAGAAAAAAACGATGTTCCTTATAG
>JAFXDY010000032.1 GCA_017521105.1 Treponema sp. | reverse complement strand
GAATCAGAAACTTTGATTAGTCCGTAACTGTAATAATTTTGGGAAATGATTTTTTTAAACGATTTTTTCTTTATGATTTTTCCTTTTGGCAGTTGTGTATTCCATTTGAATAAGTCTAAAACTGTGGAATTGATGTTTCCGCAACCTAGGGCATAATTTTCTGGAAAAGAATAATAATGATTGTAGTTGTCGTAACCTTTTGAAGTTGTTTGTTGGAATTTGCAGTTTGTGTTTGTCATTCCGCAAGGTTCTAAGATATTTTTTTGAATGTATTGTTCGTATGTTAAACCAGAAACTTTTTCTAAAATTTTAGCTAGTAGAAAATAGTCTGTATTGCAGTAGAAAAAAGTGGAATCTGGTGTTGTGAGCATTGGCGCTTGATTAAGATATTTTAATACAATTTCGTTATCTACAGGTTGATTATTGTATTGTTTTCGTTCAATTTCTTTGGCAACTTTTTTTGGAAAAAATTCTGAAGCGGCATTTATGTAATCGTAAAGACCAGAACGCATTGTTAAAAGCATTTGAACTGTGATGTTTTTGCCGTCTTCAAATTCTGGAAAGTATGTGTCTATTGTTGTGTCTAAAGAAATTTTGTTTTTTTCTATAAGTTGCATTATGGCGGCTGCGGTAATTTGCTTTGTTATTGAACCAATTTCGTACACAGTACTTATTGAATTTTGTGGATTGGAGTTGTCGTTAATGTCGGAAATTCCGTAGCCTTTTGCAAAAATGATTTTGTTTTTTTGTGAAATAAGTATAGAACCTTGAAAATTATTATTAACAAGGAATTCATCGGCTTGTTCAATTTGTTTTGCATATTTTTTATTTTCAACCGGTTCTGATTTTATCTTCATATTTTTTACAGAGGAACAAGAAATTGGTAAAGAAGATAAAATCAAAAACAAGAAGAGAAATTGAACTTTGCAAAAACGATGAAATCCTAGTTGGTGTTTCAAAAACGTTACTCCAAAGATTAATTATTTTTGTTGATAATCTTTGTTTCGTATTTTCCTGTTGCAATTTCTGTGTAGCGAACAAACAAAGAAACTTTGTTTTCTGAATCTAATGCATTCCAGATTTCTGAAGTAAGTTCGTCGATGTTACCGTTAAGATCTAATTTTACTGGTTCACCTTGGAAACTTGGAAGTGGATTTCCGTCTTCCATGTATGTGTGAATGTAGTGACCTTTTCCTGCCACAGGGTTGTCATAAGTGAATGTAAAACGCAATGTGTTATCTGGATTTCCTTCATCACTTTTTAAGATAGAAAGTGCATAGTTGTATTTTCCGTCTTGGAAGTCTAAAAGTGAAGAAATGCGTGGTGTGTAGTTTGGAGCGTCGTGTTCATATTTTCTTGAACGAAGTGATTGTTCAAATGTTAAACCTTTTGAAAGCCCTTCGTAAATTGTGTCTGTTTGGTCTCCATTTGTAACAATTAATTTATTATCTAAAAGTCTAACAGCTGCGTAAATGATTAAACTTGGGTCCCCAGCAATTAATGTTGGATCAAAAGCTTTTGTTTTTACAACTTCGCTATTGTTTTCATTTTCTACAACAAAGATTCTATTGCGGCTTCCTGCACTACGTCCCATGGTCCAGTAAGCGCTAATTGCGTATTTTCCACATGGGCTAAGACCTGCAATAATACCTCTACCAGGATAAGAAGTTCTGCTTAATTCTTCTTTTAAATTCATTTTTTATACCTCATTTTTAATAATTTACAATGAAAAATTTAAAATGCTAGATTGTTTTTCTTGTAGCAAGTAGATTTTCAAATTCAATTTTGTACAAAGGTTCGTTCAAATAGAATCCTTGACCAAATTTACAACCAAGAGTTTTAATTTTATCTAAATGCTCTTTAGATTCAATTCCTTGGGCAATTACCTGAATGTTTAATTCCTTTGTGATTGCTAACAATGCCTTTGTAAAAATTTTATTTGTTTTTTTCTTAGTTAATAAGTTATTAACATCTTCATTTGTAATTTTTAGAGTAGTAAATGGATATGCAGATAAAGTTGATAAAGAAGTTGTGTTTGTACCAAAATTATCTAAAGCAATTTTTATTCCAAAATCTGTTACAGTTTTTATAAAATTCTTCTTACGAGTTTGAATTTTTGGATCATGGGTTTCTGGAATTTCAATTTCTATGAAATTAGGATTTACATTATGTTTTTTTAGTATTTTGATTATGTCGATTTCAAAATAATCATAATATAAGTCCATTTCAGAAATGTTAAAAGAAACTGGAACAGTAGGAATTCCTTTTTGTTCCCAAGATTTTATATCAATACAAATTCGTTCTAATACAAATAAATCTAAATTGTGAATTAATCCTTCAGATTCTAAATGGGAAATGTATTCTTGTGGCATTAAAAGTGTATCTGATTGCCATCTAGAAAGGGCTTCTGCACCAATAATTGTATTTGAAATTAAATCGTATTTAGGTTGGTACAAAACAAGTATTTCTTCATTGCTCAAGGCTTTTGGGAAACTTGTAGTAATTTTTTTTGATTGGAATAATTTGTCGCCAATTTCTTTTTCAAACCATACAATTTCATTTTGTAAAGATTCTTTTGAAACTTTAAGTGCAGAAGATGCATTTGTAAGAGCGGCTAGGAAAGGAAGTCCCTGTGGAATGGAAGAAATTCCAATTCTTGTTTTTATGGAAACATTATGCATTGTTCCGTTTGAATCAACTGGAATTGATATGGAAGAAAGGAACTGCAAATAATCATTTACAATTTCAGATTTAATAAGTGCTACAAAATTGTCTCCACCAAGTCGTCCAAAGTATCCTTTTTGCGAAATAAAGTCTTTAGACATCATTGTGAATAGTTTTAGAATGTAATTTCCGTTTTTTTCGCCATACAAGTGATTTAAAAATCTAAAGTTTTTAATGTTCATGAACAAAACAGAATAATTTTTTAATTCATCTTGTTCAAATAACATTGCTCCAATGGCTTGAAGTCCTTCTAGATTTTTTGCACCTGTTGCAACGTCTGTTTCTTGAAAAGAAACCATAGAAGAAAAAAAGTGAGAACGTTCTATCAAAACAAAAACTGTTTGTAAAATAAAAATTAAATCAGAAGATTCTTCTTCAGACCAAGTTACGTTTTTTTCTGGATAAGCTATAAATTTTGTGTAATTAGAGTTTGTTCCTAAAAATTGTTTTTTAAGTGGTTCAACAGAATCGTTGTAGCCTTCTTCTGAAGAAAACAAAATTGAATCTGTTAGTTTACTTGTTTCTGACAAAAGGGAAGTTGAAATTTTTAAGTAGCCAAGCTTTAATTCTTTTGATATTTGAGTAAATTCAGCGGAAATCAACTGAAGAGTTGTTTCTGGTGAGTTTTTAATGTTATAAACATTGTTAAAATATTTTTTTATAGCTTCTGATTTTATCATTTTTTTTCTACTTGATTATGAATATCCTCTAATATTTCCATTACTTTATCTACTGTTTTTTGTTTTGGGTCTTCGTCATCTTCAGGTAAAGCAGATAAAACTTCATTTCTAAATTCTTTACAATTGATAACTGGGCTTGCTGTTAAAGTAATTACGTCTTGTTCAACAATGTCTGCAAGCATATCATCAGGATTTTCTGGATTGATTCTTAAACAGTTTCCATTTACAGAAACCAAAATCATGCAATCAAAAAGTCTAAGATAACTGTCAATTTCGCGTAAACCGCGTTTTGTTTCTGGTTTTCCAGGACGATATCTAGTTCCGCTTGGGAATACTAAAATTGCTTGTCCCCGTTTTTTACAAGAATCCATTGCGCGCATTGCTGCAAAGTTGATTTTTCTTGCACGTTGAGCTTCTGCAACTTTTTCTTCTTCTGAAATTTCTTTTTCTTCAACAGCAGACAAACTTCTTGTTGGATAAATAACAACGCGAGTAAACCCTTCTGTGAATGCTCTTACTGCTATGTTAGATTCATTTAATTTCATTCCAGCAACAGCTACAATTCTTGAAGCTAAGTCAATTGACCAAGGTTCGCCGTGTTTTTCTAGCAAATACAAGATTCCAGGTAAATCAAGATTTGTGTAGTGCTCCATTAAGATTAAACCAGATTTACCTTCTTTTGTGATTGCATCGTAAAATGCTTTAAAATTTTCTACATTTCCTAAGCCAGATTCTGGAAGAAAGTTATCATCAAGAATCTTTTTCATGTATTTACGAGTTTCTAAATTTGCTTCTTCGTAAACTTGAGTTTCATCAATTTTTGCTGCGGCTTTTGAAAGTTTAGCCATTTCTGAAAATACGTTTCCGTATGCTTCTTTTAATTGTTTTCCCATAGTGCGTAAATTATAACCTATTTTCTTAATTTTGTGAATTATGTTATACTTTATCTATGAAAGTTAATCATCTTCTTTTTGATTTAGACAACACACTTTATCCTTCTTCTTCGGCAATGGATAAAGGAATTACAACAAGAATGCTTGAATGTGTGGCTGATTTTTTTAATTGTTCTATAGAAAAGGCAATTGAAATTAGAAAAGAAAGGATTGTTCATTTTTCTACAACTTTGGAATGGCTGCGTAGCGAAGGAATGAATGATATTGAAGGATTTTTGGCCCACGTTCACCCAGAAAATGAAGCAGATGAATTAACTGAACAACCTGGTCTTAGAGAATTTTTGATTTCTTTAGATTATCCAAAATCAATTTTAACAAATGCCCCAAAAGAACATTCTATGCGCGTTTTAAAAAAACTTGGAATTGAAGATTTGTTTGAAGCAATTACAGATGTTCGAGAATGTAATTTTATGGGAAAACCTTACCCAATTGCATACCAAACTGCATTAAAAAAAGTTGGTGCCGATGTGGAAACAACTTTGTTTTTTGATGACATGATTAAATATGTTGATGGTTGGAAAAATCTGGGCGGAACTGCAATTTTAATTGGCGACAAAAATGGCCGCGCCCTCACCGCCGACGCAAAATCTATGCAAATAACCGAAAAATCTAAAAACGGCAGAGTAATAAGATTGCCAAGTATTTATGAAGCCCCAGAATTGATAAAAAATTTAGAATTATGAATTAAGAATGAAGAATTGTGAGAGAGGGAGAGGGAAATGCAGAATTCGGAATTCGTAGTGAAAGCGAAGCAGGAAGATGGATTGCTTCGGCTTCGCCTCGCAATAAAAAAAATATTTGTCACTGCGAGCGAAGCGTGGCAGTCTAGCATAAAGATTTTGCACTGAGATTGTTGCATCAAGAGCGTCAATGATATTTTAAGTTTTTTTAGACATCCCATTTTTTGGAAAATGGAGAGTCTTGTTATCTCCTTATTGTGCAGAAGACTTTTCTAACCCCAGACTTTTAGAAAAGTATATTGTCAAAGACATTTACAACAGATTTGTCTGATAAATCAGTTATAAACAAAAAAGTCCGGCATTTATTACATGATTAATAAATAAAGTTACTTAGCTTCATATTTTTGAATAAGCTTAATATTATATTTATCAATATCAGTCAATAAAGAATCACTATAATTTGGATTCTTTTTATACCATGTATAACATTCCCAAAGGGATTGTAAATCTACACTTTTGAAAGTGCGTCCGTGACGAGCATACACTGCATTTCGCATTAGTCGGAGTTGGGCTTTATCTAAATCTTTCAGGTCTGCTTCTGTAAGTTTTGAATCCAGCTTGGAAAACTTTAAGCCGTTGTAGGCAAAATAATCCTCTGGACAATAGGCATTTTTTAACTGTTCCTGTGTTACAGTTTCGTCTAGAATATACTTGTGTTTGATTGGATTCCAATAAAAGAATAGATAATAAGATTCTGTAGAATTTTCAAGAATAACATTATAAATGTCATATTTAGTTTTATTTCTTGTCATAGTCTTATATTGTATTTCGCCCATTGAATATACCCGAATACCTCGTCGATTATTTACAATACAAAAATCAAAATCATCAAAAGATATGTAATCAAGTTTTGATATTCTTTTATTACTATTTAAATAATATGAATATGGAGGGAAATATATTGAAAAATAATTTTCTTTATTGTCCAAATTTAATGAATTAATTTCAATGACAGGACCGTCGGCTCCTCTTATAAAAAAAATATCTGCCTCCCCGTCAAAATTAAAATCTCCATAACAAATATCAGCTTCATTACATTTATTCAAATACAAATATTCTTTTAAACTAGATGAAAAAATATCGATGTTATCGAATGTTTTTTCAGAAACAATAAATATTCTGAAACTCTTCTCATTTTCATCATTATATTTAAATAAAACCAAACTTAGTTCATCATTTATTGAAAATATTTTTGATAAATTTTGATAATTTTTTATTCCTCTCTCTTTAATTAGTTGAAATACATCATTTTCTTCTAATGCATATAATTTACTAAAAAAAAGAAATATAAAAAATAATAAAAATAGTATTCTGTTTTTATACACGTCCTTTCCATATATCATTTGAATTACTCCATAATTTATATTTTTCAATCATATCTGACAAACTTTTACAATAACCATCTGAAAAATCCTTTCTAAAAATAAAATTCTGTTTTTCATTATAAAAATATCTAATCTGTTCTTCTGGTACATTATAAAATGCTGTAAAAAGATCACAAAACCTACAAGTTTCTCCTATATGAGCAACTGGAATACCTTTAATTTCTGGTAAGAAACTATAAGGTGCAAGTGTAACAAAATGAGGATGGCATACCCCTTTGTATGGTTGATCTGTATTCTTCCAAGCAGCAATAACAACATACCCCATATTAGCAAGTTTTTTAGCTTGCTCTTTATTTACCTCTTTAATAGTTGTCCCATTTTTAGGATTTGATTGATACTCTAAAATATCGCACCAAACATTTGAAGGCCATAATCCATCTTGATAATCTTTTTTATGTGTATCATCAAGTAAATCAGTTATTGAATCAGGGATTTTTGATTGTCCTCCTGTAAATTTCGTGTAATCAGCATCTAAAGCGCGAATTGTAAGATAAACTGCATGATTACAAAAAGTTCCAGATTGGTTAACCCATACCCCACCTTTATCATTATTATTTGGTCTCAAATTATTCAAATGCACTACCAATTTTTGTATTTCAAATAATTCTTTAGCATGAATATTCAAAATACCCATTGAATTCAATGCATCTAAAAATGTAACGGGGTGATAAAACCAGAAACAGTTTTCACCTGTAAAATAATTTGTTGCTTGTTCTTTTATTTTACTCCAATAGTCTTTTTTATCATCTTTTATTGCTGTAAAACCTGCATGTTTTAACGCTTTTACAAATTCATCGTTTTTCTTTTCTTTATCAAATTCCAAAGGTTTTTGGACGGTAGCATATCTAATAGATTCTAGTAATTCTTTGCATGCATATGGGAGTTGTAAAAGTATATTAGTTTTAAAAAATTTTACAGTTTTTTCAAAAATATCAAATATCTCATAATTTGATGTATACAATTTTCCCTTATCATCAATTTTCACTGTATGAAATAATTCAGACATTTTTAATCTATCTACTTTATTAAAGGTTTTTCCTTTTAAAAAGCAATTTGTATCATTATAATCAAAATAATATTTTCCTTTATTACTTTTAGGTTCTTTGTCTAAATATAAATCTGTCTCAAGATTACAATATCCTTCATCTTTGTATGATAACTTTTCATATATTTTGGGATAATTATTATTTGAAATAGTTATTGACGAATCTTTGACATTTTCAATAAATAATTTTTTCTTGTTAAAATAATCTGAATTAGTAAAACTAAATATCCAATAAACATCTCCCGCACTGTCTTTAGTTTTTGTTATGTTATAAATTTTTCTTTCTTTCCCTGAGAAAAATGTAGTTAACAAATCACACACTAAAGATGTATCTGCACCACCGACCTTTTCCGGTTTTTTACATGTTGTTGTTCCATTTTTATATTCGAATTCAGCATAGCCAAGATAACAAGTAAATTCTTTTACTGATGTATCAAGTAATTTATTTACAGTTTTATCTTCAGATTCAATATTCATATAAATACAAACACGCATTACAACAGACTCAATTTGTGAAAATCCAGAATAATCAGCAGAAGCTTTTAGGTTTATTACTGAAGAATTTGAAAGAAACAGTTTTTTACCATCATCTTTCTGTAAAACAGTTTTGAACAATTGACTTCCACTTGGAATTTTCCATTGGAACCATTTTAGATCAGCTTTATCAAAGGTAAACAAAGCAATATCAACATATTTTCTATCACTTTGTTTTGCCAGATGACCTAATATTGTATCTGTCTGTACGTTTCTAATAAGTTTATTTTTATCAATCTGTACAGAAAATTCTAAGTTTATGTTTTTATCGATATTTATTGTATAAAAATTTCCATCTTTTTGTATTTCGATTTTTTCAACGCCGTCATTCTTTAACAATTCTTTATATGATTTATAAAAAGTATTGAATGATTCTGTATTAACTAAATTAATTACTTCATTTTCTGCTAAAATTGAATCAGGTATTTCATTTTTATAGCAAATCAAGCCTTTCTTTTTTGAAGTTGAACCTATTACTGTAGCATTCGAAGATATTTCAATTACATCATCTTCATCAATATAGACTATTTCCTTTACAGCATTAGAAATATATAAACATGCTTTGCATACACTATTTTTATCTTTTTTTTCTAAACATTTTATTTTGTAATGGATTAATGTTCCAGTTCCTTCATTTTCTTTAAAATTTGAAACATAAAATTTTATGTCTTTATTATTTATAGTCCATATATTTTTTTCGATATTATTAAGCTTATCGATTATTTGATTAAAGTTCTCTTCTATTTCGATTTTTTTTACTTTTGAATCTTTATCATAATAAAATATTTTACAAGCTTTATTAGTTGATGCTTTTAATCTATCTGTTATATTTATAATGTTTTTTTTGTTGATTAGAACATACTTTTTTTCTTTGTAATCTATGGAATAGTTTTTCAAAATTTCTGCAATTTTATTTTGCTTCGTTTCATCCAGTTTTGAAATAACTTCTTCATCTATTTGAATAACATTTTCTTTTATTGAGTCATCGTCACTTGAAAGTTCTGATAGTGGATAATAATTCTGTAAAAATACTTTTAATCTTTCTTGTGGCGGATAAGCTTTTTCTGCATTATTATCTGCATTTGTTGCATAAATTATATCTGTTGCTTTCCTGCATAACAAAATATTTGCTTCTTTTTCTTTGGCAAGAATATAACCTTCTTCTATTTCTGTTATCACCTCGCCATTTATTTCAACTTTTACCCGCTTTTTTGAAGAATCATAATCTATAAACTTAAAAGTACAATCTTTATCTAACTTTGCGAATTTGTGATGATTTAAATTGTAAATTGAGGCTCCTTTTTTTATTTTTATTTCTTCAGGATTTCCATTACATTGTATGTTTGACAAACTTATTTTTTGTTGATTCATAAGACAATCAACAGTTGCAGCAGAAAAGTCTTTTTCTTTTAATCCTGATATAATATAGGGAAAAACATTTTTCTTATTAGTTATTTTTACCTTTCCAACATAACCTTTTACTATGTTTTCACCTATAATATCAACATCAATTCCTTTTAGAAGTTTAATTTCTGGCATTACATAAAAAGGATAGGAATGTTCAAAAACCATATATTTGTCTATTGAATCTTTATTAACTTTATCTTTGAATTCGTATTCATCATTTCCTTTTGACTTTAAAAATTTATAATAATTCGCAGGTAATAAATGTGTATATAATAAATAAAAATCAAATTCATTATCATTTTGGTCTTTAATAGTATGTTTCAGCAAAAGATAGTTGTCTGTATCTATTTCATTAATTTATCCAATTTATAATAATCATCTGTAATATTTGCGGAAACAATTTCACCATCCAATAAAATATTTCTTAAATTATTATCTCGTAAATTATCTGAATATATATGAATTCCTGAATGAACCTCATTTGATGATTTAGAAATAAAAAAACAAACATCTGAATTTAATCTTTCTGAATTGCTATATAACTCTTTACTGCTAAGGTCAAACCAATAATTCATGTTTACTCCGAATCAATATGTATAATATTTTTTATTATGATTTCATTATCCTTTTCCAAACTCAAATTAAGCAGTTTTGAATCTATTTCTCTATATGAAATATCAATAATGTTTTTTTCTTCTTTTTCATCATTATTTTCTGACATATTATTCCTCTTTACTTGATTTTATTAATATCTGATAATTTCCAGGTACAAGATCTTCATATTCTATTAATCCATCAGAATCAGATTCACCATTCTCATAAATATCACCGTTTAAATAAATAGAATATGGCTGTTCTGATACCACTTCATCTTTTGTATTTTTTATTGTGATTTTAATCTTTCCCGAAATCTCCACATCACCACTTTCCACCTTCTTACACCTGTTGCCAGTCACTGTAAACTTAAACTTCGGTTTTTCCTTAAGAGGTGTACCATCCCAGTGGTAAGTCCATTCCGCCTCAGCTTTATCGCCTTTTATTTCTGCTCCTATACTTGTAACTTCTCTGCCTTTATCATCATATATCCAGAAAGTTACACCGCCTTCCATATCCTTAGTTTCAGCAACCAGCTTTAATGGCCGCCCTACAAGTCCTTTGCTTGTAGAACTTCCTTCTGCATCCTGCCATTCCGCTTTTGTAATTTCCGGGCGCACCAGCTTTACTTCAAGGCTGTTAGAACTCTTTTCAAAATTACACCATGCACTGTGGGCTGTAAATACAAACTTTGGATCACTGTCTGGAGGAAGCTCTCTCTGGTCTGCACGGTAGAGCCACTTTGCACTAACACTTCCACCCTTTACAAAAAGTGGGAACTTTGCAAGAGCAACACTATCTTCAGGGCCTTTTCCTTCAGGGAACACCTGTAATGTTACCATATTTCCATCAGTTATGTCCTGCACATTTGCAGTTAATTCAATTTCTTCGCCTTCT
The DNA here is from genome assembly GCA_017521105.1 of Treponema sp. Classification (GTDB taxonomy): domain Bacteria; phylum Spirochaetota; class Spirochaetia; order Treponematales; family Treponemataceae; genus Treponema_D. The sequence goes on along the minus strand of JAFXDY010000032.1, from coordinate 15,782 downwards.
TCACAGCTACTTTTTGCCCATTTTACGCTACTAAATTTAGGCTCTTTTTTTTCAGCCTTGTCCCGTTCACGTTTCCATTCTTCCGTATTTGCAGGATTAATAATTGCCGGCATAGGAATACTTGCACCCATAGCAATAATTGTGGAGTTATTCTGCATCCCCATATCATTACAAGTCGAAACTTGCGAACCAATTACAGCCGCTTCTTTGCCATTTATCTTTACCTTTCTACTAGTGCCACCAGTAACCTTTCCTTCTTTTTTCGGATTCTTCTGAAACTTTATTGTCCCCGGAAGCTGCATGTGCATACTATCATCATGTTTTGCAACACTATCTTTTGTTGCACACTTTTTATCCTTGATTTTTACATCTTTTGAAAGTTTATCTTTTAGTTTTCCTATAAATGGGTGAGGTAACGGAACATTTGCAGTACTCATTCCTGCAGGAACTACCATTATATGAGTATCCATACCCATAACCTTATCGCCTTCCACAGCAATCTGTTTACCTTCGGCTGTTACACCCTTTGACCCACTTAGTTTTATGTTTTTTCCTTTTAATTTTATTTCTTTGTCTGCTGTTAAAGTTGTATTCTTTTTTGATTTTATATTCATTGCATCTTCACAAGTAAGTTTTGTGCCCTTTTTAGATACAAAATCAATATTATCGCCAGATTCAATTTTTAATTTTTTACATTTTATTTTAATATCACCAAGTTCGTTTGCAATATCAATACCTTTATCTTTTGTTAAGATACAACGAATTTTTCCCTCTGCAGTTTCTATACGAACCCCTTGGTTCCCATCTTCGTCAATTAGTTCTAGCCTGTGATTTTTTGTTTGCCAAAGGTAACTTTCGGCACTGTTTGATGCAGAGGTTTTTGGAGGTTTGTGTTGCATATCATAAATGCACCCAAGTACAATTCCTTGCGCACGGTCCCCATAAGGAAAACACACAACAACCTGTGTTCCTATATTTGGCAAACACCACAACCCCTGTTCATTAGAAGCCCACATATTTAATGTTTGATACCATGGACTAATTGTTCCTCCTCCCACCAATGGAAGTTGTACTCTTAGGCGTCCCAAACATTCTGGATCTTTATTGTCTACAACTATTCCATAAGTTGGTGGGCAGTTTTCTCTAAACAGTCTTGTTTCAAACTCTGCCACACCATTTGACTTTCGAGGATCGGGATGTTTTCTTAAAAGATTTTCTATCTCTCTCTGAATATCTATCATACTTTTTCCTATGTTTTTTATTATAACATGTCTTGTTGCTTATTTTCCATAAAAATTTTTAATTGTTCGGCAGATTCTAAATCTCTTTGTTGTTTTTGTGATTTATGGATTCTGTGTATTTGTTCCAACCAGATTCCTCTTTCTTTACCTGTCATTTCCATTATTTCTGTTCTTGGCCAATGAAAGTAATATGCTAAATCTGCCGCCTCCTGAAAGATTTCCTTTTGGGGGCCATTTTTGCCTATGGCAAAAACCGGGCTTTTCGCAGTTCCGCGTCTTACGCGCTCCATACTTTGCTTTGCAAAGTACGCCTTCGGCGCTGCTACAATCCCTTGTCCGGGCGGGCTCGCAGGAGAGGAAAGACTTTACAGAAAGGCAGAATTCAGAATTCGGAATTCAGAGTGAAAGCGAAGCAGGCTCAAACGTGAAAGCGCAAAGACTGGACTGCCACGACTTCTGGTGAAGTCTCGCAGTGACGGGAAAAAATGAGATTGTCGGATCAAGTCCGACAATGACACGGATTTGTTAGAGATTCTTGGGGCAAGCTCGAGGACGACAATGACATGGAATTTTTTGGGGGGGCGTTGCGGGGCGACGTAATTTGATTTTTTTTTGGAAAATAGAGCGGCTTGTTTTGTTTTAGTTGCCCCGCTAGAAGGGGTAGCGAGCAACGTAGTGCGAGCGAGGGGGAGACTTCCCCCTTCTTAATTCTTAATTCTGCATTCTGAATTCTGAATTAATCTACAGCCCTGTTGGTTCGTCAATGAAGATGCATTCAATTTGTGGGTGGTCGGCTTGGAGTTTTTTCATAACTAGGGAAACGCCTACAGTTTCGGTTTCGTAGTGGCCACCGCCAATGACGTTGATGCCGGCTTCTTTTGCATAGTGAAAATGTTCGTGGGCAAATTCCCCTGTAATAAATAAGTCTACATTTTGAGAAATTGCGTCCATCACGTCGTCGCTGCCACCGCCCGAAACAATTGCCACAGTTTTAATTTTTTCTTTTCCTGCGGGAATTACAACTGGAGGCAGTTTTCCGGGGCGTAAGAGTTTTTGTGCAATTTGATTTATTGTAAGTTCGGTTGGGAGTTTGCCTTTTACGCCAATGTTCATTCCGCGCCAAGCCCCAAAATCTTCAAGCTCCGTTAATTCTAGTCGCGCTGCAAGTCCGTAGTTGTTTCCGTATGGATTGTTTGCGTCTAATGGAATGTGGTAGCCAATTAGTGCTAAATCGTTTTTAATAAAAGTTGCAATGCGTTTATAAAATGAACCTGTGATTGTTTGGCATTGGCCCCAAAGAAGTCCGTGGTGAACAAAAAGTGCTTGGGCCCCTTGTTCCGCCGCGATTTTTGCAGTTGTTTCGCAAGCGTCCACGGCAAAGGCAACTTTTTTAATTTGTTTTGAATCTGGTTCTTTGTTTTGAATTTGAATTCCGTTTAGGGACATGTCTGCGGCGTAATCTTCTTTTTTTAAGAAAGAATTAAAATAATTGTTTAGTTCTATTAAAGTCATGGTTTTTCCTGCCTTTTAGTTTTTTTCTGCTTGATTAATAGCATTTTGAATTGCTTGATTTGTTCGCAATACAAGATATTTTGTAATGAATAAATCTGATTCCTTTTTTGTGCCTAAGATTTTTGCTAAAAAAGGATCTGTTTGTTCAACACAACCGTAGCCAGCAGTTTTGTATTCCGAAACAGAATCTAAACAAAATGTTCCAATTATTTTTTCTGAATTAGATTTTTCAAAATCTGAAAGTGCAGTTTTTCCCATAACGTCTGTAATAATGAAGAATTTGCATTTGTTTTGATATTTTTGGGAAAGAATGTTTGTAATTGCTTTGAGTTCCTGAGAAATATTGTATGTGTAAAGTTCTCTTTGTGAATTAAATTGTTGTGGAGTCAAAACGCTTTGTGCACAAAGGAAAAATCTTCTGAAAGGTTTTGAGTCTGCAATGTTGTGAAACCATTTTGAATCGTTACAGAAAAAATCTGCAGAGTATATAGTGTGACCTTCTTTTGCCAAAAGTTGTAAAAAAGGTTTGTAATATTGAGTGTCTGCTCTTTTATCTGAAATAAAAATTACAATATTTTTATTGTCTGTGTTTTCTGTAGTATTGATTTGGTATGTATTTGTAAAATTTTTATTGTTTGGATTTTGTAATTGTGACAGAGGATTTTTTTTGAATTCTGTAATAAAAACTTTTGTAAAAGAAAATGGTTTTGCATCTTCAAACCCAGTCCTAAATGTTCCTGTTTTGTTGATAAGAGTTTCTTTGATTCCTAGTTTGTGATTGTTTAACTCAACTGGATAAAATAAAAGATTAAAAATAATTGCAAAAACAGAAAGTATGGATGTAAAAATTGCCCAAAATTTCATTAACGGAGAATAATGGTCAATGTAGAGATTTTCTGAGTATCTAAAAAGGGCATGGAAGTTTGATAATAAAACTAAAAAACTTATGAATAGGGCTAAGCCTGTAAAAAGGTCAAAGCCCCAAGCAATTACTTGAAGAATTGCAATACAAAAAGAAATTGGCGCCAAAGATGCCAAAGGATCTGTTTTTGTATGGCGCACAAAAAATACACGAAAATTTGTAATAAATAAGAGAATAAAGGTAATTAATTCACCATAAAATTTCATACCCTTCATTATAATTGTAGATGAAAATTCATACAATAAAGGAAGGGTTTTTCTTTATACAAATCTACAAATATTTTTTGATTTTTTCTGATGCGGGGAATGCTTCTTGGTGGCATTCTTTTTCAAAAATCATAAAGTTGTTTTTTGATGTAGAAAAAGGTTCCCATTTTGGAAGTGTTTCCCAGTCAGATTCTTTACTGCATGCAAAACAGTTGTAAGAATCTAGGCCGTTTACATCTCCAGTTTTGATGAAATTGCACAAATAGTTGCACATTTGGCGAGAAATATCATAATGGAAGCCTTTAAAAGGACGCCAACATTTTGCCAAAGTTTCAAAGAAGAACCACAAATCAACAGAATGGAATCTTCCAGGATTATCCCAACCAGGAATTGGAACGTCAAAACGGTAAAGGAAGTTTTTATTTTTGTTTCCGTTTTTTTCTAAAGAATTTGTTAATTTTCTTAAAGCAAGTTCAACTGTGTTAATTTCTTCAGATTTATCTGCTCCAATTGGTCCAAAGATGAATTCATCTGGTGTGTAGCCAGTTAAAAGTGGTGGAACTTCAATTAATCCTTTTTCTACTGCGTCAAAGAAATTAAAACAAATGAAAGATCCGTCATTTACAGGTCCCCAAGTCATTGCAGATTTTGGAAAACCGCCCCATTCATCCCATTTTTTAAAAAGAAATTCTGTGGAAAGTTCTCTAGCTTCTTTTAGATTTTTTACGCCACAAAATTCAAAAAATTCCTGACCAATTTTTTCTGCATCAGCAAGACTTCTGGAAGGGAACATTGTCATAAATGGATTTATAAACATCCCACTTTCTACAACAGCACGTTTAATCATTGGTTTGTTTTTTTTGTAAGCAAGTTGATTAATTACGCTTCCGCCACCAGCAGATTGCCCGCCAATTGTAATTTGTTCGGGGTCCCCACCAAAGTTGCTAATGTTTTTGTAAACCCAAGTTAGAGCTTTGTGTTGGTCCAAAAGTCCAAAGTTTGCAGGAGCCTCTGGATATTCAGCGGTGATTTCTGGGTGACAAGTAAAACCAAAAAGATTTACACGATAATTTATTGTAACAACAACAATTCCGCGGCGAGCAATTCGTTCACCGTCAAATTCCATTTCTGAAGCATGACCAACTTGCCAACCGCCTCCGTAAATCCAAAAGTAAACAGGAAGTTTTTCATCTGTTTTTTTTGCAGGAGTCCAAATGTTCAAATAAAGACAGTCTTCGTTTAATTGCAAAGAAGTGTCTACGCTCCATTCTTTTGCGTAAACATCATCTTCTCTTGGATTTTCCTCTGGCCCTGGCTGAACAGGAGCAGCCAAATATTTAAAACATTGACGAACCCCATCCCATTTTGCAGGTTCTTGTGGAGGTGCCCAACGCAAATTTCCAACTGGTGGGGCTGCAAAAGGAATTCCTTTAAAAACGGTAATTCTTGGGTCTGCGGCAGGTAATCCTTCTACCAAACCTTGTTCTGTATTCGTAATTCTAAACATAATATTAATTTCCTTATAAGTTATTTATTTTATGATAAATCAGGAATGAAGATTTGTAAAACGTTTAACAAAAAAAAGAGAAATATACAAAAAATCCCTTAGAAAATTATATTGTGCAAATTGCAAAATGATTTATACTGAACTTATGAGTAAGAAAATTGAAATTAACGGAAACGAAAAAGTATTTTTTAATAACAATGTAGATTTTTGTGTTGGAACAGGACGTATGGGACTTGCTTTGCACAAAGAATATTACGGACAGTTAAAATTAGTTCAAGACGAAATTGGATTTAAATTTATTCGTGGTCACGGACTTTTTTGCGATGATATGGCAATTTATCAGGAATTTATTGATAAATCAGAAATTAAAGATATTCCAGAATTTGATTCTTACGAAGAATATTTGGCTTTTATTAAAGAAAATGGAAAAACAATTGTAGAATATAATTTTACATATCTTGATAGAGTAATTGATGATTACCTTTCTTTGAATATTCGTCCTTTTATTGAACTTGGGTTTATGCCAAAAAAAATTGCTAGTGGAAAAAAATGTGTTTTTTATTGGAAAGGAAACGTTACTCCTCCAAAAGATTACAAATTGTGGACAGATTTGGTAAAAGCAACTTTGAGCCATTTGTTGGAACGTTATGGAGAAGAAGTTTTAACTTGGCCAGTTGAAGTTTGGAATGAACCAAATCTTACAAGTTTCTGGAAAGATGCAGATATGCCAGAATATTTTAAACTTTATACAGAAACTTCAAAAGCGGTAAAAGAAGTTAATGAAAACTTTAAAGTTGGTGGGCCTGCAATTTGTGGCGGTGCAGATGAAAAATGGATGAAAGGATTTTTAGACTTCTGTAGTCAAACTCATCCACCGTTAGATTTTATTACAAGACATCATTACACAACTGAATTTCCAGAAGATGTTGGTCATTACGGATACGCAAAATTAACAAAATTTGATGAAACAATTCAAACTTTGGTTGATTGTAGAAAAATCATTAATTCTTATGATGAATTTAAAGATTTGCCATTCCACATTACTGAATTTAACACATCATATATTCCAAATTGTCCTTTGCATGATACAAACCAAAATGCGGCTTACATTGCAGGAACTTTGGCAGAAATTGGAGACCTTGTTACTTCTTATTCTTATTGGACATTTGGTGATGTTTTTGAAGAAAGAGGTGTTCCATTTACTCCTTTCCACGGCGGATTTGGACTTTTGGCAAATGGTGGAATTGAAAAACCAACTTTCTGGACATTCAAATTCTTTAAATATCTAAAAGAAAAAGAGTCGGAATGCGTTTACAAAGATAAAAATCTTGTGATTGTAAAAACTTGCGACGGTGAATACAAAGGTGTTGCTTGGAATCTTACATCAGAAACAAAAAAAGACAAACTTGATTTTGAAATTAAATTGCCTTTAGAAAAAGGACGCTATTGTGTTTATACAAAATCTGTTTGTGAAGACACTTGTAATCCATTAAAAGTTTGGCATGATATGGGTGAACCAGCAAATCCTTCGTTGGAACAAATTCAACTTATAAAAGATGCTGCAAAACCATTTGTAAAAACACAAGTTCTTGAAAACAAAGACAAATTTGATTTAACAGTTGGAAAGCACGGCGTTGTTTATTTTTCTGTAGAAAAATCTTCGTTAACTTGCGACAATGGTTATGATTACGAACGTGTAGCAAAAGGTTTTTAAATTTTTAAGATTATTTGTAATAGAGATTTATTCAATTTCTTCATAGATTAATATTTTTCTTTTTCTCTTTTCACTTGTAAGATTTATTTAGTTTAAAACTCAAATTACAAACGGTGTTTTGCTTTATGCCCAAGTATGACACTGTATAGATTGCCACGATTTTCTAGCGAAAATCTCGCAATGACATGTTCTGCTTTGTGTCATTACAAACAAAATCTCTGCCATTGCCGAGATAACTCTGTCATTGCGAGCGAAGCGAAGCAATCTACGAGGACACGAAGTGATAAGCACACAGAAGCGTGCCCTAACCAGACACATTTGAGTTTATGACTAACAGATATTTTTTTAGAGAGGAATATTTTTCTATGGATAATTTTACATTTTATAGCCCAACAAAATTTGCGTTTGGAAAAGGAACAGAAAGTCAGGCTGGTTCATTGGTAAAAGAATTTGGTGGAAGCAAAGTTTTGCTTCATTTTGGTGGTGGTTCAGTTGTAAAATCTGGACTTTTGGACAGAGTAAAAAATTCTTTAAAAGATGCTGGAATTAGTTTTGTGGAGCTTGGCGGAGTTCAGCCAAATCCAAGAGATGATAAAGTTTACGAAGGAATTGAACTTTGTAAAAAAGAAGGTGTAGATTTTATTTTGGCTGTTGGTGGCGGTTCGGCAATTGATAGTGCAAAAGCAATTGCTATGGGCGTTTGCCATGATGGCGATTTTTGGGATTTTTATTCGGGAAAAGCGCAAGCGGCTAAAGCGGTGCCTGTGGGAACTGTGCTTACCATTGCGGCTGCTGGAAGTGAAGGTTCTGGAGATTCTGTTATTACAAAAATTGACGGAATGCTAAAACGCGGTGCTGGTGCAGAATGTATTCGTCCAAAATTTTCTATATTAAATCCTGAATTAACTCAAACTTTGCCTGCATATCAAACTGCGTGCGGAATTACTGATATTATGGCTCACGTTTTTGAACGCTATTTTACAAATACAAAAAATGTAGAAACTACAGATCGTCTTTGTGAAGCAGTTCTTTTGAGTATGATTAACGAAGCTCCAAAAGTAATTAAAAATCCTAATGATTATGAAGCTAGAGCAAATATTATGTGGGCTGGAATGGTTGCTCATAACAATATTGTTGGTGTTGGACGCAGCCAAGATTGGAACAGTCACGGAATTGAACACGAACTTTCTGCTTTGTACGATTGTGCTCACGGGGCAGGTCTTTCTGTAATTATGCCAAACTGGATGAAGTTTGTAATGAATCACGACATTATGAGATTCTGCCAAATGGCAACAAGAATTTGGGGCTGCAAAATGGACTTTAGTAATCCAGAAAAAACAGCAATGGAAGGAATTGAAGCATTTAGAACTTTCCTTACAAGTATTGGAATGCCTTCTACAATTACAGAACTTGGCGGAAAAGAAAGCGACATTCCAACTTTGGTAAAAACCTTTGGACTTCCAGAAGGAGGAAAAACAGGCGGTTTTGTTCAACTTTCTAGCGAAGATGTTGCTGCTATTTATAAAATGGCATTGTAGAGATAATTTAGAATTAAGAATGAAGAATTAAGAATTGCAAGTTTTGCAAAGCAAAACTTGGTAAGTACGCGAAGCGTACGACTCATTGCGTGCGTATGCGACATTCCCGTCATTGCGAGGAGCGAAGCGACGAAGCAATCCAGAAAACATATACACTGGACTGCCACGACCTAAAGGTCTCGCAGTGACGGGGCGTTGCGGCGCTAGAAGGGGTAGCGGAAAAGACCGGAGCCAGATTTTTTCTGGCGAGGACTTTGGAGCGAGGGGTTCTCGCAACGAGCACGAATGTGTGAAGTTTCTAGCGAGGCTTTCCCCTCCTAAAAAACGAGGTATAAAATGAAAGCGTTATTTATTGGTGGAACTGGGACTATTTCTATGGCAATTACAAAAAAATTGCTTGCGGAAGGTCATGAAGTTTATTTATTGAACCGTGGAAATAGAAATGCAGATTTACAGGGGAATGTTCATTTTTTGAATGTTGATGTAAATGATGAAAAAGCGGTTTTGGAAAAAATTGATGGTTTGCAATTTGATGTTGTTGCAGAATTTATTGCTTTTGTTCCGTCCCAACTTGAACGAGATTACAGACTTTTTAAGGGACGCACAAAACAGTTTATTTTTATTAGTTCGGCTTCGGCATATCAAAAACCGGTTGGAAATTATGTAATTAGCGAAAAAACTCCACTTGCAAATCCTTATTGGGAATATTCACGCAACAAAATTGCTTGTGAAGATTATTTGTACAAGCTTTACCGTGACGAACAGTTTCCAATAACAATTGTTAGACCAAGTCACACTTACGACGAACGCTCGGTTCCACTTGGTGTTCACGGCGACAAAGGAAGTTTCCAAGTTATAAAAAGAATTCAAGAAGGAAAACCTGTAATTATTCACGGAGACGGAACAAGTCTTTGGACATTAACTCACAATTCTGATTTTGCAAAAGGATTTGTTGGTTTGATGGGAAACATTCACGCAATTGGTGAAGCTGTTCAAATTATGTCTGACGAAAGTGTAACTTGGAATCAGATTTACGAATGTATTGCACAGTCTTTGGGCGTAGAATTAAAAGCAGTTTACGCTCCTTCAACTTATCTTGCAAAACACAGCAATTATGATTTTACTGGCAGCTTAATTGGAGACAAAGCAAATTCTGTTGTTTTTGATTGCAGCAAATTAAAAGCCTTAGTTCCAGATTTTGTTGCCACAAAACGAGTTGATCAGGGAATAAAAGAAACTGTAGATTATGTTTTATCTCATCCAGAATGCCAAATTGAAGATGTTGAGTTTGACGCTTGGTGTGATAAAATTTGTAAAGAATTGGGAGAATAAAATGGTAGATGTAAAAGGAAAATGGGCTTTTATTACTGGTGCGGCCAGAGGAATTGGTTATTTAAGTGCAAAATTTATGGCAGAACGTGGTTGTAATTTAATTTTGCACAGCCGCGACGCAAATCACACAAAAAAAGTTTATGACGAAGTTTGTGCAATGGGGGTCAAAGCATTTTGCGTTAGTGCAGAACTTTCAGATTTAGACGCCGTTAAAAAGATGTTAGAAGAAATTGACTCTTTTGGTGTTGAAGTTGATATTGTTTTGAATAACGCAGGTATGCAAATTGCTTACAGAACAGATTATTTTGCAACTCCAGTTGAAGATTACACAGAAAGTTTTAAAATCAACACAGTTGCACCAGCTATGATTTGTTATCACTTCTTGCCAAAAATGATTAAAAAAGGGTTTGGTCGCATTTTGAATACAACAAGTGGAATTCGTTTGGAACCAGAACAAGCTGGATATTCAGCAAGTAAAGCCGCTTTAGACAAAATTACAATCGATTTGGGTTCAAAAATTAACGGAACAGATGTTATGATAAATTTAACAGATCCGGGTTGGTGTAGAACAGATTTAGGCGGACCAAACGCTCCAAACAGCCCAGAAAGTGTAATTCCAGGTATTGTTGTAGGAGCTTTTGTTGATGATAAACTTTCGGGACGTTATTTGGGAGCACCTAACTTTACAGGAATGACTTTGGAAGAAGCTGTAAAAAAAGCAGAAGCAGAATTCAAAGCGCCTTACTAGGAATTTATTTTTGATCCAGCAATTCAATTTTGTTTTTTAATGCTTCTTTCATTACGTCCACAAGATTTTGCTGGCCGGAATAAAGGCAAGTGTCGTGTTCGCTGCCAGAAATTTCTCCTGTTAAAACAAAACTTGAATCTACAATCAATCTGATTTGATTTTTTTCGGTTTGAGTTTTGTGGTAAATTGCCTTTGGAATTTCAAAATCATCAGAAATCAAAACAACTTTTTTTCCGTTCTGAACAAGAGTTTCCAATTCTTTTCTAAAAGTTTCCAAAATGTCAAAAGAAGCCATTACGTAAAGTCGTTCTTTTGTTTCTTCTAACATTTGGCGGATTTTGTTTTGAATATTTTTTGCACCTAAAATTGTAATGTACCCATCCTGAGTTTCCCGTTTTTTTGGTGCGTTTTCTTCTATTAATAATGCTTTTTTTTGTAATTCCGCCAAAGTATTCTTTAAAAAATCACTAATAGCTACCGGAGTATACTTAGTGCTTTCACCTTCAATCAAATAAAGAGCCCCTTTTTCTGCCAAACTTTGCAACGCCGAATAAACATTAGACCTAGAAATCCCTGTTTCCTTTGCAACCTCGTATCCAGACATTTCTCCGTGATTTAAAAATTCCACATAAATGGCCGCTTCTTGCCGAGTAAGATTAAACGCAATCAAATTTTCAATTAAAGTCGAAGTCATCAAATTTTCCTATAAAATCATAGAATAGTGTTTCTGTTTGGAACTACTGTTTAAAATTACAAGGGGAATGGGAATATGTCAAGGCTGGAAAATCTAATATCTGCAATCCTACGCCAATTTTTCTTTTTTTCTAATTACAAAATAATATGCAAAACACATAATTATTTGGCAGAAAGTTGCGATTGGTGTTGAAAGTCCAATTAAAAATAGATTTGTTTATGGTAAACTTTTCATAATAAAAACCATTGGAATGCGAATTGCAATTCCGCCAATTAAGCCTTGAATCATTGTGAAAAAAGTTTTTCCCATTCCGTTGAAGTAGCCAATAAAACAGAACATAAATGATGTTAAAAATGTGTCGATTGCGTATGCTTTTAGGTACATGTGGCCGCTTGCAATTACGTCCAAATCTTTAGAGAAAATGCTTGCAAGAATATCGCCACGGAAGAAAGAAAAAGTTCCAATAAAACATGCCATTGCCAGCGAAATGCCAATTCCAGATTTTAGCGAAAGTTTTGCTCGTTTTAATAATCCTGCTCCAATGTTTTGTGCAACAAAAGCACTTAAACTTTGTGAAATTGCAGATGGAATGAGCATAATAAATCCGCAAACTTTTTCTGCAACTCCAACACCAGCGGACGCAATTAATCCCAAAGAATTTACAACTGTTTGAATTACTAAAAAGGAAATTCCTACAAGAAAATCTTGCAATGCGATTGGAGTTCCAATTTTTAGTTCAACTCTTATAAAATATGAATCAAGTTTTATGTATTTTCTGTGAAAATTAAAAGGCAATTTTACAGTTTTTGTTTTTTTTATAATAATCAACAAAGAAAAAATTACGCTTAATGCTTGTGCCAAAATTGTTGCAAGGGCGGCTCCAAAAGCTCCCAAATTAAAAACTGCAACAAAAATCAAATCTGCAATAATATTTACAACACAGGCAATGGCAACTGTAATAAGCGGAGTTTTTGAATCGCCAATTCCACGGAAAATTGCTCCAAGTAAATTGTAAAAAACGATAAAAATTAATCCGGCCCCACAAACTTGAATGTAATGGCAAGTTTGAACAAAGGCTTCTTTTGGAGCGTGCATAAGAGTTGCAAGTTGTTTTGTAAAAATGATTGTAAGGGCAGAAATTAAAAGTCCCAAAATCGAAAAAAGCACAATTCCAGTTCCAATTGCTTTTCCTGCATCGTCAGGTTTTCCTTCACCAATTTTTTGTCCAACAAAAACAGTAACACCCATTGTAAGACCAATAATCAAACTTGTTAATGTGTGCAAAAGCATACTTCCTGTAGAAACGCCCGAAACATCTTGTGTTGTTCCAAATTGGCCAACAACCAAAAGGTCCACGCCGCCGTATAAGGCCTGTAAAAACATTGCAAGCAAAACTGGAACTGCAAATTTTAAAAGAGTAGAAAGAACATTTCCTTGGGTCAAATTTTTTGCTTCTTGAACATTGTTTTCTTGCATTTTTTTTACTCCGCAATTTCTGTCTGATTATTTTTGATTGGTTATGATGGATATAGATGAAAAGTATTTTGTTCAGATTTGATAAAAATGTCAAGGAAGAAGAAAGGATGATGAATTTTTACTGGAAGTTTATGGGCAGAGTTGTTAAAATCATATTGTAAAAATTTGCTTATGGATTTTTCGTATATTCACAAAAGTGCAAAAATTGATGAATCTCTTCTATTAAGATATGGTTTTTCTGTTTTACAAAATCTTACAGAAGAAAGTTTTTCATTAGTGAATAAAAGATAGCTGCAACTTCCGTAACCGTATTTTGCTTTTGGGTTCCAAAGGTGATTTTTTACCGCCAAAGTGTAGCCGCCACATTCCGAAATTATCAAAGGCTTGAAGGTCGTGTGCCTTGACCGGACGTATTATCGGGGCCACACAAACAAAACAAAAACGTTTTTGTGGTTACTTGTTCAAATCTTGAATTTCTTTTATAGATAAACCTGTAATTTCTGAAATAGTCTCTAAAGGAAGATTTTTTTCTAAGGACTTTTTTGCAATTTCAATTTTACTTTGCTTTATTCCCTGTTGTAAACCTTTTTCTAAACCTTTTTCTAAACCTTGTTCCAATCCTTGTTGTAATCCTTGTTCTCTTCCTTGTTGCAATCCCTCTTCCTTTCCTTGTTCTCGTCCTTCGGCCAAACCTATTTCCATGCCTTTATCTTTATAGAATTGTTCCAAAGAACGACGGTCTGTTTCTATCATAAATTCGTCAAACTGGCGTTTCCATTCAATTTCGTCTTGGCTAATTTTATCTAGGATTTGTACAGCACACATAATTCCACCTTCAGAATTTGATATTTTTTTGATTATATTATTGTGCTCTTCTTTGGATGCATACAAAATAAATATACTCCATTTCTGAGTGTCCGTCAAATCTTCAATCCTCATTTGTTCAGCTTCAATTTTGTTTACTAATTCTTCAACTTTTGGCAATTCAATAAAAATTATATTTTGTCTGTCATGCAAAGAAAATCCTTCTTCTGTTCTAAATTTATAATGAAAAATCTCTTTTTCACAATTTTTTTCTCTTATAAATTTTAATACAGAAATCTGATACACTTTTGGAACTTCCTGCCATTTTGAACCACTTGTAACATTATGATTTAACAAATGAGCACAATAATATTCTGCACGTTTTTCAAAAGATTTTTCAGTATTAATGCCTTGAATTTCAATATTTGCATATTCAGAGTTGTCAATCTTGCAATTCAAGTCAAATCTTGCCTGTTTATCAAAGGCATCTTCAATTGGTAATTCTGTTGGTTGCAAAACAATGTTAGAAACAGATTTTCCTAACACTGCCTCCAAAAAAGACTGTAAAGCCTTTGAACCTTCCGGACTGTTATCTGTAAACAGTTTTTTAAAAATAGAATCCCTGCAAGGATCTAATAAAGCCGTAGGGCTTGGTCGATAAGTAAAGTTTTGATCCATTGTATACTCCTGTGAGGGGCAACTGTGTTGCCCGTGTTCAATAGGAAACCGTTAAAAAAAATGCACCGCATTTTTTAGGTTATCCTCCTGTGTAAGGCCGCCGGTCAGAGCGGCCGGTGTTTTATTTAGGGTTTATACAAACCCAAAAAACGGACGAGTCAAGGCCTTGAGCAAAGCGTGCCTTGACCGTACGTATAGGAAAGCGTTAAAAAAAATTGCGATGCAGCAATTTTTTAGCTTATCCTCCTATGAGGGGCAACTGTGTTGCCTGTGTTTAATAGGAAACCGTTAAGAAAATTGCGAAAGCAATTTCCCCACATATATACAATAGGAAAAAAATGCAAAATTTATGCAACTTGAAAAGAAAAAAAATAAAAAAAAACAAAATTTTTTTGGGTTAGCGATTGTAGCCGCGCCGAAGGCGGCCATCCTGCAAGTTTTGAGCAATGCGAAAAACTTGTTAGCAAGCGTTCAGCTTGCGACAGGAGGCTGGAGCGCTCTGACGCGAAACGGCGAAAAGCGCGACCGCCTCTTGCAAGAGGCGGGAACCTCCATAAAACCAATATGTAGTTTAAGTTTGAACAATGTGATATACTCGTTTTTGTTGGTGAATTATGTGTAACGAAAATGTGTTTTACAAAGATGGGCTTAATTTTGAATGTCAAAGATGTTCTTTTTGTTGTGGACATTCTCCGGGGTTTGTTTATTTGAGCAAGCGAGATTTGGACGAACTTTTAAAGTTTTTTAATATGAAAACTGCTGAATTTGTGGAAAAATATTGTCGTTGGGCAGATTATTATTATGGCGAACAAGTTTTGGCGTTGTTAGAAAAAAAGAATTATGACTGTATTTTGTGGGAAAACGGATGTTCGGCTTATCAAGCACGCCCGGTTCAGTGTTCAACGTATCCTTTTTGGTCTTGGATGATAAAAGATAAGGCAATGTGGGAAGATTGTGCAAAAGATTGTCCTGGAATGAATAAAGGCAAAACTTGGACTTACGAAGAAATCTTAAAAAACAAAAATGCCTATGACCAAAATAAACCTCTTACAAAGCAAGAAGTTGAAAAGTTGATTGAAGAAGAAAGAGAATAGGAAAAATTCATAATTCTTCATTCATAATTCATAATTTTCCTCTCTTCTTGCTCAAATTCCTTATAAAGTATATAACTATCTATATTAAAAAGAAAAATGAGGTGCTTTTATGGCAACAGTGAATGTTCCTGAAATTTTTGGTTCTATGGTTTTTAATCAGTCGGTTATGAAGGAGATGCTTCCTGAAGAAACTTACAATGCATTAAAAAACACTATGGAAGATGGCACTCCGCTTGATTTGGATGCTGCGAATCAAATTGCTGAGGCAATGAAAAATTGGGCAATTTCTAAGGGAGCAACTCACTATTCACATTGG
>JAFXDY010000031.1 GCA_017521105.1 Treponema sp. | reverse complement strand
TTTTGATTTCAACAAAGTCTCTTTTTGAGCTTGTTCTTCTTTTTGTTTGTTATAACCGATACTAAAGTCTTTTGAGGTATAAGACCTTGCGTACCAAGTTCCTGCATCTAGTGCTCTTGTGATTGTTTCTCCAACTTTCCAAGGTTCTGTTTTGTTTGCTTTTGTGTTTTCTATGATTTGCAAACAAGCGTTATAACAATTTTGTTTTGCTTCTACACTTGGTTGATGTGTTAAGCGATTTCCTGTTACTTCATAACAAACATGCTTGGCTTGAGCATCTACAAGTGGTGCGATATTCATGTTGAGCGTTTGACAGGTTGAAATAACTTTATCTTTTATTCGCTTTAGACCTTGTGGAAGAGGAGGGGCTTTCTTTAAGGCTTTTTGATTTTCAACAAAATTTGTGAAGTTTTCATTTGTGTATTCATTGTCGATTTTCTTAGAAGTGTTTATATGTTTTTCTAAAGCTTTTACAGAACGTTCATCAAGGCTGTCGATGTTGTATAAAAATTGATAATTGCTTTTTGTTCCTGCTTCAGAAATATATAACTCTTGGTTGTTTACATGAATTGGATTATTTAATTTCTGTAAACATAGAACAGGTTCTGAACCTTTTTTGAGATTTAATTTAATTCCTTCTTTGCTTAATCGTTCCAATTCACTTCCATAAATCCAATTATTTGACTTATAACCGTTTTTTGCAGCGATTTGTTCAAGAGCAACTAGATTGTGATCATTTATAATTTTTCCTGTTGAAAGTTCAATAGGAATATGTTTATTTGAATTGAAGAAGGGGAGAGTTTTATTTTCTACATTCTTTTCTATAGCTTCATAAATTTGTTTATAGAAATATTCTTCTGGCAATAAGCCACGATTGTAAGCAGACCCACTTCTCCACGAAGTCTGAAAATATTCCAATTAAGTACTCCAAAGTTGAAAAAATATTGAAATAAATCAGCAGTGGGCAGTCTGCTGAACTTTTATTGATACGGACTAAAAACACATTTCCATATCATCGTCATAAGAAAAATTCTTCTTTTGACTTGTTGTTTGTTCTTTTGTTTTTTCTGAATATAATTTGCAAAGTTCTGTTGCTTTTTTATCAGCATTAAAGAGTGTATTACCCATAGAAGGAATAGATACATCCTTTTCTTCTTTTTTTAATTGTTCATTATCTAAAATAACAGAAAACTTCTTTTTAAAATCCTCTGCGATTTCTGGTGAAACAGAAAGTTTTGCTCCTGTTCTACAAGCCATAATATAAGTTGAAAGATAATTTTCTGGATTTGAATTTTCGATAGTAAAAGAACTATTACTTAAATCAATTCCTGGTTTTAGATTTTCTTTTGCAAGTTCAATAACAGCATTTGGATTGGCAGTTTGTTCTGGGAAGAAATACGAAGCTGTATGAATTTCCCCTGTTTCGTCTTTGAAGTTATAAAAGATTCCTTTTTCATTTTCTTTAAGACTTGTGGATGCCATTTCCGAGAAATTACGACCAATTACTATATTTGATTCATAACCTTTTTTTTCTTTTTCAATTTGAGCTGGAATCAATCTTGTTGCAGGAAGAACATAACCTGTTGAGGCGTTGTAAATAGGAACAGCGTTTATAGTCCCATCTTTATTTGGAAGAAATGGTGCTGTGTTATTATCTATGCCTTCTTTCATAACTTTTGCATTATGTTTTGGAATCCAAAATCCATTGAATTCATTTTTTGAGACAGGTGTCTCAAATGGATTGTTGTCGCTCATTAGCAACCTCCTGAAGTAGATCATTTTCTAAATATACTTTAGCTAGGAGTCTAAAGCGTTTTAGAAGTTGTAAAGCATACATAAAAATTTAATATGTACTAATAACAATATAATAGAAATTTAAATTTTAATCAATATTGTTTACTGTACATTTTTGTTAAAATAATGTAATATATACAATATGGTACGAACAATAACTGCAACTGTTCCATACAATGCAGAAATTGCGTATAAGGCCTTTGTATATGGTGTAAAGATTGACCTTCCAAAAATAGATCAAGATGGACAGTTTATTCATTTTGATTTTTTGGCAGATAAAGTGATGGTCGTTTTTTATTATTTTCAGTCTAAGAATCTTCGACGGGCATATATAATAAGTTGTGATGAAAATAATAAGGGAAAGCAAATTCTATTACCAGGATTTAATAAGCCTGTTCGTTTGATTTATATGGCACGAGGAAGAGCTTTTTACAATTTGCGCCGATGGTTAATGTTTTTAACAATTGAAAATCCATTTAGGATTTTTTGTTTGCCGAAACATTTTTGGAATCTATTTGCATTTTTAATTCAATATAAAAAGGCAAAATCAAGTGATATAGAATGGTTAATTAAACAATACAATTAATATAGAGGAAATTATGAATAAAGAAATCCCTGCAAGAATTACTTATGCACAAAAAAGACTTATTATAATGATTCAAAAAAGGGAACTAAGGTCTTGGTGTTTGGAACATAATTTGGAACATGCGTCTCTTTATCGAATTGCACTTGGAGAAAAGGTAGCAACATATAAAATAGTTTCTTCTCTTGTACATTTAATTCCACCTGCAGAGTGGATTTATTACATTGATGAAAAAATACCTTACGAATTAAAAACAGTTCCAATTTGGGATAGCTCAAAAAACTGTTCTTTTATTCTTAAACATAAAACAGATTGGCAAGAAGTTTCAAAAAAATATGATGTTCCTTTAGAATCTTGCAGAAACCTTTTTGTAAACCATCGAGCAAAACCTTCATTATTACAAATAAGAAAATTTGCTCTTGATACAGATCCAATTGAATTCTTTACCGAAGGAGATT
>JAFXDY010000030.1 GCA_017521105.1 Treponema sp. | reverse complement strand
CAATTCCAAAATATAATTTTTCAGAACACAAAATTTTTGTTTCTTCTGCCACATTCAAACTAACAAGAAAATCACCAGAAGAAAAATCACAAATCCAAGAAGAATGCAAAAAATACATAAACGAACGCAAAAACAAAGGCCATTTTAACTTTCCAAGTGCAGGTTCTGTATTCAAAAACAATCGCAACTTCGGAGCCCCTTCTGGAAAAATCATCCAAGATGCAGATTTATTAGGTTATGCAATTGGAGGAGCCCAAGTTGCCCCATTCCATGGAAACATAATCATCAACAAAGAAAACGCAACTGCCACACAAATAAAAGAACTAGTTCAACACGTTCAAAAAGTGGTAAAAGAAAAATTCGGATTTTCCCTAGAACCAGAAATAATCTTTTTATAGCCATTTTCTCAAATTGACAAATACAAAATGTAAAATTATACTATAAGATAGTTATTTATAGGGGTAAAGTTTTGTTACAATTACAGATTTCAAAATTTAATCAAGGAACCTACATCGTTGTCGAAGGAAAAACAGACAACGACCATTTCTACATTATTCAACAAGGTTATGTACAATGCACAAAAGCAACTAGTACAGGTCTAGCCCCAGTAAAATTTGGCCCAGGCGACTTTGTTGGTGTTGTTCCTTGTATGTCAGGAAAATCTCAAATAGAAACTGCAATTGCATTAACAGATGTAGTAGCCATCTCTGTAAAAAAAGATCAATATCCTGAATTAATTGTAAACAACACACCTGTAGCTCTTAAAATAATCAAAACCTTTGCAAACAGAATGCGGGTAATGAACGAAATGCTCACAAAAGCAACCCTTAATTCTGTTGTTCAAGATTCATACGAACAAATCTTCAACGTTGCACAATACTACGAAAAAAACAGACAATTAAACATTGCTGCATACGCATATTATCAATACTTAAAAACAAAACCAACAGGGCAAAATGGGGTCATTGCAAAACAAAAATTCATTTCTCTTAAACCAGTTACAAATGTAACCCATTACGAACCAACACAAGACTCAATAAGAGAATACTCAAAAGATAATATGATTTTTTCAGATTCTCAACGTGGTGCAGATATGTTCATTATCCAAAGTGGACAAGTAGCAATTACAAAAATTGTAGACGGTAAAGAAATTACATTAGCACTACTAAACAAAGGCGATATGTTTGGTGAAATGGCATTGTTAGAAAACAAACCTCGTTCTGCAAGTGCAATAGCACACACAGACTGTCGCTTAATGGTTGTAAATATTCACAACTTTAATCAAATGGTTTCAACACAACCCCAAATGGTTTCAAAACTAACAACAACACTTGCCGAACGACTTTGGTCAATGTACCGCCAATTAGATAACGCAGCCATTTCTGAACCATTACACAGAATGATTGATATGTTGGCACTCCAAATAGAAAAAACAAAAGTAGAAATGGTAGCCAAAGCACAATATCAAACAGACCTATCTCCAGAAGATTTAGCAACAATGTGTGGTTTACCAAAAGAACAACAATACAAAGCAATTTATGAATTCAGATCTTTGCCAGTAATTCGAATTGTAAATAACAAAATTTTTGTAAAAGATTTATTCGAATTATCAAAACAATCTGCATTCTTCAGAAAACAAAATTAAACCTTCACAAAACTTAGCCGATAATTATTTTATGCAGAAAAAAAAGCATATATTCTTATTATTACTAATTTTCTCATATCATTTTGTTTTTTCACAATCAACAAATCATAACAGTTTACCAAATGGGTTTCAAAATATTTCTCTTGGCATGTCATTAGAAGAAACAAAAGAAGAATTAATTAAAAACAAAGATTTTGGATACAAAGGCGAACGAGATGTTTCTTTACTCCCAGACCAACAAAAAGTATTAATAGAAACAGACGCAACAAAAGCATTTGGCTCAAAATTCCTTACACGTTGCTATTTTCAATTTTATGATGACAGTTTGTACATTATTACAATCAACATGAATAAAGAAAAAATTGACCATTACAGCATTTTCAAAACATTAAAAGAAAAATACGGAGAACCAGTTTCTGTTACACCAGAAAAAACAACTTGGAAAAATGACTCTGTTACAATGACTCTTGAAAAACCACTTACATTAAAATATATTGATAATGAAGTTTATAACCAATTACAACAATATTCAGCAGTTCAAAAATCTGCCGAAGAAATTACACAACAGATGTTTTTAGACAGTTTATAATTAAGGTTCAAATATGAAAACTAAAGCTCTAATCTTTTTCTTTATTATTTCAATTTCCAGTTGTTTTGCAAAAAAACTTCCAGAAAAAACAATCACAATCAACAAATCAGATGGCACAACAATTACAGTAAATGCAGAAATGGCAATCAAACCAGAAGAAAGAAACTTTGGCTATATGAAAAGAAAAAACATTCCCGAAGGAACAGGAATGCTCTTTGTTTTTGAAGCAGATCAAATATTATCATTCTGGATGAAAGACACTCCCCACCCACTTTCAATTGCATATATAGACTCAAAAGGCCGCATTAGAGACATTTTTGACATGACTCCATACAGCCTTTCTTCAATAGTCAGCACAAGTTCTGTGCGATACGCCCTAGAAGTGCCACAAGGGTGGTTCAAAAAGAACAACATCCAAGTTGGCGATACAATAAATCTAGATTTCTAAACCTACATTTCACTTTCAAGTTTTAATAATTCAGCTGCCGCAATTTTATCGTTTGGCTCAAATTCCAGAACGGCAGTAAAATATTTTCTTGCTTCCTCTTTGTTTCCCATTGCCAACGACAAATATCCTAAATTTGAAATTACCTTTGTACTTTCTGGTTCAATAGATAAAGCTTTCATTAAACATTTTTTTGCTTCATCAAAATTCTTTTCTTGAACATAGCAAAGCGACAATTCATTGTAAGTGTCAGCATTTTCTTCACCACCATTTTTCAATGATTCCAAAAATGCAACTTTTGCGTCAGAAAATCTTTCTAGTCTTCGCAATGCCCAACCAAGCATAAACCAAGCATTCCAAACTTTTGGATTATTCTGCAAGAAAGATCTAATTTCTTCCAAGCCTTTTTCTTCTTCACCTCTTGAAATATAATCATAAGCAGCTCTAAAAGATTCATCATCCATATTCGAAGCTTTAATCTTATTTACAATTTCTTGAGCACGTTCCTTTTTATACAAACCATCATCACCAAGTTCTTCATCAGCAACATCACAAGTTAATGCAATATATGTTTCAAAAGAATCTCTTGCTTCAATATATTTATGCTGTTTCAAATAGAAAAAACCTGCATTAAAAAAAGCATCTGGAATAGCTGGTTCAGCATTCAAAGCTTGTTCATAATAACATCTTGCATCATTATCATAAGCATCTGCATCTTCCAAAAGACCATTATTTCTGTAAGAGTCTGCTCTTTGGTCCAAAAATAAAGCCATATTCAAAATAATTGCATTATCTTCCGGATCCAACCCCAAAAGAGCCAAAAAGATTTCTTCTGCCAAATCATAATCTTCGTTTTTAGTTTTAAGAATAGCAGCTTCACAAAGTTCTTTTTTAATATTAGGCTTTACCTTTAACAAAATAGATCTGTAATAATCAAGATTTTTGTTATTTTTATCATAAGCTAAAACAGTTAAAATTCCAGCCAAAATCTGTTCTGTAGTAATTTCAGATGGATTAAAATCACCAGGGGCTTCATTAATCTTATTCTGCACAGGCAATTCTACAGAAGTATCAATTTTAAATGCGTCATCAGAAGACACAAAATTTTCAGGAACCTTAATATAAAAAATAGATTCCAAAGGATTTGATGGATTCATAAATTAAAACCTTCTTTTATTTATTTTGTTCAGATTTAACTTCATTAGAAATTTGTTTTTCAATTAATTGTTTTGAAAACGAAGTTAGATATTTATTAATATGAAATTTATAAGACATAGGAACTTCTTCTTTTGTAAAATCTAAATTTACTTGAACAATATCTTGTCTATTTGGTAAAAACTCAGCTTGTTTGATTGTCCCATTAAGTGAAATCTTTTCCCCTGAATCAATAAATAACAACTTAAGACAAACTTGTTTATTTTGCAAAAATTTCGGAACACCAACAAATAATAATCTTGCACCACCAAAATACAACTCTTTTACAATACATTTTCGTGGAACATTTTCAATAAAGATATATGACTCTTCTTTTGGTAATCCTAACAATCTAACCGAATCTTTATTTAAAGGTATTTTTTCATACATTTTTTTTACAAAGTTTTCATTTACTTGCAAAAATTCGCCCAATCGTTCAATTAAATCATCTGGCGGACGCTGTGTAAAAACAAGCTTTATTAATGCTAATTCAGTGGAATTATTAAATGAATTAATTTCACTTACCGAACAATTCACAAAAAACTGAATTGGATTATTGTCGTTATCAATAAAACAAAATTTTAAACTTACCGAAGAATTTGGTTTTCCATTAAGAGCTTTATAAACACCACTTCCAGTTCCAATAATAATTGTAGAAAATTGCATAGAAGTAGAATTAATAATACAAGGCCATTGTCCGCCATCATGTTTTAAAAACACCTGACGAGGATCAATTTTAAGAGCTCTTAAATTTTGTTTATTCAACACAATTTCACGATCTCTAAAAAAATCATAGTAATCTGAAATCGTTTGATTATTTGTAACAGACATCCTTTATATTTTATATCAATCTTCCACTTCAAGCAATATTCTTTTCACATTTAATTTACTTTTTAAATAAAAAAAATCCGCCAGCAATTATGTCTGACGGATTATTCAAATATTATATAATAACTAAGCTTCAGCTGGAGCTTCAGTTTCTTCTGCAGGAGCTTCTTCTACAGGAGCTTCTTTTACTGCTTTTCTAGCTTCAATTCTAGCTTTATTTTTCAATGCAGCTTTACAGAATTTACAAATATTTGTTGTTTGACCATTAACTTCATGTTCATAAAGAACTTTGATATCTGCTTTTCCACAAATACCACATACACCACGTCCGTGGTTTGCTAATGATCTAATACCAGATCCACGATGGTTTTTTGACATATCGACTCCTTATAAAATCAAAAACTATTCAGCTTTTGATTCTTCCTTCTTTTCAGAAGTCTTTTTTGAAGTTGTTTTTTTAGGTTTATCTTCACCTTTTACAGCTTCTTTTGACTTTGTTGTTTTCTTTGTAGTTGATTTAGATTCTTTTTTTTCAGAAGCTTCTTCTTCTGTTTCCAATTTATAATCAACTAATTCAAGAATTACAACATCAGCAGCGTCACCTTGACGGAAGCCAAGTTTAAGAACACGTGTGTAACCACCGTTTCTTTCTTTCATACGTGGTCCGATTTCAGTAAATAATTTATTAAGAATTTTTTCATCTTGAATAAATTTAGCTGCTTCACGTCTGTTATGAACTGAATCAACTTTAGCTCTTGTAATCAATTTTTCAGCTGATTTTCTTACTTCAAGAGCTTTAGCTTTTGTAGTAGTAATTCTCTCATATCTAAAAAGAGATGTTACCATATTACGTGTCATAGCACGACGATGTGCTGTTGTACGTGAAAGCGGATTAAATCCATTTTTATGATTCATCTGTTTCTTCCTTCTGCTTCTTTAAATTTGCAGCATTCTTCAGATGACTGTAATCTGTCATTCCGAGTGTTAAGTTCCACTCTAACAACTTTTCTTTAATTTCAGCAAGACTTTTCTTTCCAAAATTACGAGTTTTTGCAATGTCATCTTCAGTCTTCTTTGTTAATTCGCCGATTGTTCTAATATTGGCATTTCTCAAACAATTAGAAGAACGAACAGAGAGTTCAAGTTCTTGAACATCAGTATTCAACAAAGCTTGAATACCTTGATCTCCTTCTTCATCTTCATCTGAACCAATAACATCTTTTTCGTTGAAATTAATAAAAATTGCAAAATGTTCTTTAGCAATTTTTGCAGCTTCCGCTAATGCATTGGCTGGAGCAATTGTTCCATCAGTAAAGATTTCCATTTCAAGTAAGTCATAGTCATTTCTTTGACCAAACAAACAAGGTCTAATAGAATATCTTACTCTTGTAATAGGAGTAAAAATTGCATCCATTGGCAAAGTACCAATAATATCATTATCAATGCGTTTTTTGTTTACTTCAGCAGGAACATAACCTCTACCTAATTCAACTTGAATTTCAATATCAAGATGAGCACCTTCCATCATTGTGAAGATAACTTGATCTTTAGTTGTAATTTCAAGTTGGCCTTCTTTTGCAAAATCATCACTTTTTACAACGCCAGGGCCTTTAAATTCAAACAAGAAAGTTTCTTGTTCAACATCTTCTGGTAGAACTAAACGTACCTTTTTAAGACTATCAATAATTTCAAGAGTATCTTCAGATACGTTAGGAATTTTTTCAAATTCACTTGAAATTGTACGAGAAATGCCATTTTCATCGTATGTAGTAATACGTACAGATGTAATAGCATAACCCTGTATTGATGACAACAATACTCTTCGTAAAGTGTTTCCTACTGTAGTACCAAAACCAGTTTCAAATGGATACGCAATGAATTTTCCGTAGTTCGGATTTGTATCCTTTGGTTCAAATGTAATGCCTTTAGGTCTCTTAAAACCTTTAAGCAAATTTCTACGAGCCATCTGAACTCCTCTTATTTATTATTTAGAATAGAACTCAACTACGAGCTGTTCTTTTATATCAGCTAAATCAGAAATTTCATCACGTCTTGGAATAGCGTTGAATGTACCTTTTACAGCATCTACATCAACAGAAACCCATGGCATTGTTCCTGATTTTGAAACTTCATTTAATGCATCTTGAACTACAGGAAGTCTTTTCGATTTTTCCTTAATTTCAACTACATCACCAACTTTAATTTCATATACTGGAATATTTACAGATTTTCCATTTACAAGTACATGTCCATGGCTAATCAATTGACGAGCCTGACTTCTACTTACTGCAAAGTGCATTCTGTAAACAACGTTATCTAAACGTCTTTCAAGTAATTGAAGGAAGTTTTCACCAGTTACTCCAGATTTACGAGCTGCACGGTCAAATGTCAAACGGAATTGTTTTTCCAATAAACCATACATTCTTCTCAATTTCTGTTTTTCAGATAATTGCAATCCATATTCGCTCTGTTTTCCAGCACGAGTTTTTGGATCTTTACCTGGAGCACCACGTTTTTTGTTAAGAGGACATTTGTCGCTCATACAGCGAGCACCTTTTAACATTAATTTTCTCTGTTCCGCTCTACACATGCGGCAAACAGGACCTGTATATCTAGCCATTTTCCTGAATCTCCTTACATGCGGCGTGTTTTACGAGGACGACAACCGTTATGTGGAATTGGTGTTACATCAGAAATTGATTTAACTTTTAATCCCATAGCGCCTAATGAACGGATAGCGTTTTCACGACCCATTCCTGGTCCTTTTACATATACATGAACTTCACGTAATCCATAACTAGCAGCTTTTTGCATAGCAGCTTCTGCTACTGATTGAGCAGCAAAAGGAGTTGACTTCTTAGCACCACGGAATCCAAGTCCGCCAGAAGAAGCCCATGCCAAAGCATTACCTTTTAAGTCTGTAATAGTTACGATAGTATTATTGAACGTTGCTTGAATGTAAACATTACCTTCATAAACGCTCTTCTTTTCCTTTCGTTTCTTAATGGTAGCCACTTACTTAACCTCCGCCTTATGCTTTCTTCTTATTAGCAACAGTCTTCTTTTTACCCTTACGAGTACGAGCATTTGTACGAGTTCTTTGACCACGTACAGGAAGACCTCTTCTATGACGAAGACCACGATAGCAACCAATGTCCATAAGACGTTTCAAGTTAAGACCGATTTCTGAACGAAGACGACCTTCTACTTTGTAGTCTTTATCAATGATTTCACGAAGCTTATTAAGTTCATCCTGAGAAAGATCATTCATCATCTTTTCTGGGTCAACTTTAGCTTCTTCACATATTTTTTTTGCCGCAGAACGACCGATACCATAAATATAAGTTAATGCGGTACCTACATGTTTATTTGGGATATCAACACCCGCAATTCGAGCCATCTGTTTCTCCTTAAGCCTTAGCCCTGTCTCTGCTTATGTTTTGGGTTTGTACAAATGATACGGATAATGCCGTTACGTTTGATAACCTTACATTTTTCACAGATAGGTTTTACACTGGTTCGTACTTTCATAAAAAGCCCCCATGAGAATATTTACCGAATCTTAAGCACCTCGCAATGAGAGCAATTCGGTAAAAGATAATATATCACATATTCTCATTTCTTTTCTACTACTAATTCACGAAAATTTAATTTTTTTTATAAACTTCGTGATCTGATTTTGCCCTTTTTAGTCAAACCTTCGTGATGATGCATTTTTAAAAGAGCTTCAACTTGACTCATTGTGTCTAAGTCTACACCAACCATAATGATTAAAGATGTACCACCCATCAACATAGAAATTGATTGTGGGAATCCAAACCAATTTTGTACTACTGTTGGAATAACAGCAATAAGTGCTAAGAACAATGAACCAGGTAATATAAGTCTATTTAATATTTTTGTTAAGTATTCTTCAGTTTTATCTGAACGTACACCCGGAATGGAGCCGCCGTTTTCACGGATGTTTCTTGCAATTTCTGTAGGGTTCAGTGTTACCTGAGTGTAGAAGTATGCAAAGAAGATAATAAGAAGAACTAACAATATATTATACCAAATTCCATTTGGTGCCAAAATTGCAGAAAGACGAGCAACCCATCTTGCAGAATTCTGACTATTTCCCAAATTAGAAAAAATTGTTAATGGCAAAGTTAAGATTGAAGATGCAAAAATCAAAGGAATTACATTCGAAGGATTAACTTTGAATGGAATATATGTGCTTTGACCGCCGTACATTTTTCTTCCTACAACACGTTTAGCATAGTGAACAGGAATTTTTCTTTGTCCAGCTTCTTCATAAATAACTAATGCAATAATAACAATAAACATTATCAATACAAGGATTACAAATACAAGTTGTATTTCGCCTGCTTTTACTTTTTCAGACAATTCAAGAACAGCACTTGGCAAACGAGCAACGATACCTGCAAAGATCATCATTGACACACCATTACCAATACCGCGTGCTGTAATTTGTTCACCCAACCAAATAGTTACAAGTGAACCTGTTGTTACAGTAAGCATTGTAATCAATTTAAATGCAATTGCACTTTCAATAATAATTGCATTTGGAATACTCTCTGCGTAAACAGTAACTGTCCAAGATTGAATCAAACAAACAACAATTGTACCAATTTTTGTCCATGATGCAATTTTTCTTTGTCCACCATCTTCTTGAGAGATACGTTTTAACGCAGGGAAAATAATTACAGCAAGCTGCATGATAATTTGCATTGAAATGTATGGCATAACACCGAGCATAAAAATAGAAAAGTTCGAGAAAGCACCCCCAACAAAGAAGTCCATATAACTTGCAAAAGCATTTTTGTTTTGTTGAGCTAACTCATCAAAGTAAGAAATTAATACATTTGCATCAATTCCAGGTATTGTTAAAACACTTCCTAAACGGAAAACTGCCAATACCAATAAAGTGAAGAATAATCTACTTCTTAACTCTTTTACTTTGAACATATTAACAACAGGATTGTTTGCCATATTTTACTCCAGTCTATTCTTTACTTTTCTTCTGCTTTTGTAACTAAAGAAACTGATCCACCAGCTTTTTCAATTTTAGCTTTTGCAGATTCAGAAACTTTATCTACAACTACTGTTAATTTTTTAGTAACTTCACCGTTTCCTAAAATTTTAACAAGTGATGCATTTTTAGAAGAAATAAATCCTTTTTCGATGAGAGTTGTTTTATCAACTGTTTCACCGTCATTGAATTTAGCTTCAAGTAATTCAACATTAATGCAAACATATTCTTTTTTGAAAGGATAGTTTGAAAAACCTTTACGAGCGATACGTCTGTAAAGAGGCATCTGTCCACCTTCAAAACCTACATATGTTTTACCACCAGAACGTGATTGTTGACCTTTATTACCTTTACCAGCTGTTGAACCGAGTCCAGAAGAAGAACCACGGCCTACACGTTTAGGTTTTTTGTTAGCACCCTGAGGAGCGCTAAGAATTGGATTGTATTCTGCCATTATTATATCTCCTCAACTTTTACTAAGTGTGCTACAGCTTTAACCATACCACGAACAGCATCGTTGTCAGCAATTACATTAGATGAGTTGATTTTTTTCAAACCAAGACTTCTAACTGTAGCTACCTTTTCTGGTTTCTGACCAATTGTACTCTTAATTAATGTAACTTTAATTTGTTTTGCTTTAGCCATACATTAACCCCACAACTCATCAAGAGTTTTACCACGGTTAGCAGCAACTTTTTTAGCATCCATTAATTTTTCAACAGCATCAAAAGTTGCACGTACAACGTTTACAGCCGAACTAGAACCTAAAGATTTAGAAAGTAAATCTGTAGCTCCAGCAGCATCCATAATTGCACGAACTGCACCGCCAGCAATAATTCCAGTTCCGGAACAAGCTGGTTTTAACAAAACTTCAGAACTCTTATATTTTCCAATGATATCATGTGGAATAGTTCCGTTTTTCAAAGGAATTGTAATAAGATTTCTTTTAGCTTTATCAATACTCTTTTTAATAGCTTCAGAAACGTCATTAGCTTTTCCGAGACCATAACCGATGCGACCTTTCTGATCACCTACAACAGTAAGTGCAGAGAAAGACATACGGCGTCCACCCTTTACAGTTTTACAAGTTCTGTTAAGAGTTACGAGTTTTTCTACAAACTCTTTTTCTTTTGGATTATTATCAAAATTTTTCTGATGTTCCATAATAACTCCTAGAATTCAATTCCTGCTTTGCGGGCACCGTCAGCGAAAGCTTTTACAACGCCATGGTATAAATAACCATTTCTATCAAATACAACCTTAGAGATTTTTTTATCTTTAAGGCGTGCACCTAAAGCTTCACCAAGTTTTGCAGCATCAGCTGTTGTTGGTTTAAGAGCTGCAAACTCTTTTTCTAATGTTGAGATTGAAGCTAAAGTTTTTCCTTCATTATCATCAATAACTTGAACAGAAATATTCTTGTTACTGCGTGTGATAGTCATTCTAGGTCTATCAGCAGTTCCGAAAATTGACTTACGGATGTGAATCTTTCTGTGCAAGCGTTTTCTGTTTTTATCGTTCATTTTCTTAAACATATAGCTTCACCCTATTTAACACCAGTTTTACCAACTTTACGTCGGATAACTTCATTATCATAGCGAATACCTTTACCTTTATATGGTTCAGGTTTTCTCAACTTACGAATTTGAGAACTGAATTCACCAACTAATTGTTTATCAATTCCTGAAATTGTCAATTTTCCGTCTGGAGTAGCAACAACTGTCAATCCTTCTGGGATAATTGCAATATAGTCACTTGAATAACCAAGGTTCATTACAAGTTCTTTACCTTTTACTTCTGCACGATAACCAACACCTGTGATAATCAATGTTTTAGAGAAACCTTCTGAAACACCTTTTACCATATTTGCTACCAAACTTCTGTAAAGACCATGGTAAGCATTAGCTTGTTTTGTATCGTTTTTTGTTGTTAATACGATTTCTGTACCTTCAACTTTTACTTCAATATCATTTTCGAAGTAAGGTTGATTAAGTTCACCTTTAGGACCTTTTACAGAAATAACTCCATTAGCAACATTTAATGTAACACCTGCTGGAAGAGCAACAGGAAGTTTACCTACTTTAGACATACCTTCTGCCCCCTATTACCAGATTGTGCAAATTAATTCACCACCGATCATTTTTTCAGTAGCTTTCTTTCCAGTTGTAACACCAGAAGAAGTTGAAACAATAACAGTTCCATAACCGTTATAAACGCGTGGTAAATCTTTATAACCAGAATAAACACGGCGACCTGGTGTTGAGATTTTTTTAACACCATGAATTACCGGATTATTATCATCATCATATTTCAAGAAAATACGAATAGATTTTTTACCATCTTCCTGTAATTTCTTGAAGTTTTTAATATAACCTTCAGTTTTCAGAATCTTAACGATTTCGAGTTTAAGTTTTGAATCTTGAACATCTACTTTCTCAAGGCGGGCCATAGCCGCATTCCGAACCTTTGTGAGCATGTCTGCTACTGGATCTGATGCACTCATTTCTATCTCCTACCAACTAGATTTTGTTACGCCAGGAAGCTGGCCTTCACTTGCTAATTTACGGAAGCAAAGACGACACATCTTAAACTTACGCAAATATCCACGTGGACGTCCGCAAATCTGACAGCGATTATACTGTCTTGTAGCATACTTTTGTTTACGGGCTGCTTTAATTATCATCGATTTCTTAGCCATACTTCACCTACTTACGGAATGGCATGTTGAACTTTGTAAGTAAAGACTTAGCTTCTGCGTCAGTCTTAGCACTTGTTACAAATGTAATATTCATACCAGCGATTTTTGTAATTTTATCAAAATCGATTTCTGGGAATATTAACTGTTCAGTAATACCAACAGAGAAATTACCGTGTCCATCAAAACCTGTAGCTTTGATACCACGGAAATCCTTAATACGTGGGAAAGCAACATTAATAAGACGATCAAGGAATTCATACATGATGTCTCCGCGCAATGTTACCATAGCACCCACTTCATTACCCTCACGAAGTTTGAAGTTAGCAATACTCTTTTTAGCCTTTGTTTTAACAGCCTTCTGACCTGTAATAGTTGTTAAGTCAGTTACTGCGGCATCAAGGAGTTTCTTATTTGTGAGAGCTTCACCTACACCCATACTTACAACAACTTTTTTAATTGCAGGAACCTGCATAGGAGTTGTGTAATTGAACTCTTTAACAAGAGCTGGTGCGATTTCGTCTTTATAGACTTTCTTAAGCCGAGGTACGTAATTTGCCATTACAATGCATCTCCACATTTACGGCAAACACGAATTTTCTTGTCGCCGTCAATTTTGTAACCAATCTTTGTTGGACCGCATTTTTTACATACGATTGCAACATTAGATATATTAAGAGGAGCTTCGATTTCAGCGATACCGCCTTGATCTTGCTGACTCTTCTTTTTCATTGCTTTTTTAACAATGTTAACACCTGATACTATAACTGCATCTTTTTTAAGGATAACGCGAACTACTGTTCCACGTTTTCCTTTATCTTTACCAGCAAGTACCTGTACAGTATCGTTCTTGCGGATTTTTGATTTAGTCAACATATTCATTTCTCCTTAAAGAACTTCTGGAGCCAAAGATATGATTTTCATAAAATCCATATCACGAAGCTCACGAGCTACAGGTCCAAAAATACGTTTTCCAACTGGGTTTTTATTTTCGTCAACGATAACACAAGCGTTATCATCAAAACGAATATAAGTTCCATCTGGACGACGATATTCTTTTGCCTGGCGAACAATTACAGCTTTTTTAATTGTTCCTTTTTTAATAGTTGATGTTGGAATAGCATCTTTAATAGCTACTACTACAATATCACCAATACCAGCATATCTGCGATGTGAACCGCCAATAACTTTAATACACTGAGCAATTTTTGCTCCGGAGTTATCAGCAACTGTCATACAAGATTGCATCTGAATCATAATTCTTTAACTCCTCGCTTATTTAGCACGTTCAACGATTTCTGCAAGACGCCAGCATTTATTTTTGCTTAATGGTCTGCATTCTACGATACGCACTGTATCACCTACATGTGCATCATTATTTTCATCATGAGCCATGTATTTTTTAGTTCTAGTAACATATTTCTTGTAAAGACGATCCATTTTTTTAGTTGCAATAGTTACTACAATAGTTTTATCCATTTTTTCACTAGTAACAAGACCTACAAATGAACGTTTAGCAGTCTTTACAGTCTGAACAGTTTTTTCTTCCACGGTTCAGCTCCTACTTATTTTCACCAGCAGATTCTTTCTGCTGAATAAACGTATTAAGACGTGCGATTTCGCGACGCATTGTACGTTTTTGCATTGGGTTATCTACATGAGAAATTACCATTTTGAAACGGAAATCCATGTATTCCTTCTTAAGTTCATCACGTTTTGCTACGAGTTCTTTGTAAGATAGTTCTTTATCATTCTTTTTCTTTGAATCAGCCATCTTATCCTCCTAGTCGCGTGTTGGCTTATAAGCAATTTTAGTAATGATTGGAAGTTTGTCACTTGCTAATTCAAGAGCTCTGTGAGCCAAAGCAAGGTCAACTCCACCAACTTCAAACAAAATCATACCAGGTTTGATAACAGCTGCCCAGTGATCTGGAGCACCTTTACCCTTACCCATACGAACTTCTGCTGGTTTCTTAGAGATAGGTTTGTCTGGGAATACACGAATCCAAACATTACCTTTTCTTTCGAGTCTACGGTTGATAGCAACACGGGCAGCCTCGATTACTCTAGCATCTAACCAAGTAGGTTCCATTGCAACTAAAGCAATTTCACCAAAATCAATATTGTTATCACGAGTTGCGAAACCTTTTTCGCGACCACGTTGCACCTTACGGTGTTTAATTCTTTTAGGACTAAGTGGCATATACTAACTCCTTGCCTTTTTAGCAGGTTCAGAAGCCCCAGCCTTATCAGCAGATTGACGTACTTGACGTCTAGGTTTCTTAACGAGCTGACCAGCATCTTCGTTATGTTCAACACCATAGTTCATACCGTTGTAAACCCAAACTTTAATACCGATTTTTCCGTATGTAGTAAGAGCAGCGTATGTACCATAGTCGATATCTGCACGAAGTGTATGAAGAGGTACACGTCCTTCTTTGTGTTCTTCAGAACGAGACATATCTGCCCCACCTAGACGACCACTTAAACGAACTTTAATACCTTGTGCACCTGCGCGCATTGCGTTATTTACAGCTTGTTTCATAGCCTTGCGGAATGAACCACGACCTACAAGCTGACGACCGATATTTTGAGCAATAAGATTTGCATTCAAATCAGCACGTTTAATTTCTTTGATTTTGATTTGAACTTTCTTAGTCAATTTGCTTTGAATATCTGCACTTATTTTTTCAATAGATGCACCCTTTACACCAATAATTACACCAGGACGAGCTGTGTGAATTACAATTGTTACACGCTGTGGATGACGAATGATTTCGATTTCAGCAATATCAGCGTTTTTGCATTCTGGAAGTTCAGAAATCATTTTTCTGATTTTAATATCTTCCAAAACTAAATCTGCATATTCACGTGGATCTGCATACCAACGTGATTGCCATGTCTTGTTTACACCAAGGCGTAAACCAATAGGATTAACTTTCTGACCCACTTTTTATTCCCCCGCCTTCTCGTCAACGATGACGGTAATATGACACATACGTTTTAAGAGTTGATCAGCACGACCACGTCCACGGAACCAAACACGTTTTAGTCTTGGACCTTCATCAATTCTGATTTCTTTTACGTAAAGCATATCTTCATCCAATTTGCTATTTAAATTTAACGCATTAGATGCAGCAGATTTAAGAGTAGCACTAATAAGTCTAGCTCCCTTCTGTGGCATATTAGCCAAAATTGCCATAGCTTCAGTATAGGATTTCTGATTAATTACATGAGCAACTGGACGAACCTTAGTTGGTGATGCAATCAGGAATTTTGAAGTGGCTACATAACCTTTTTTTTCAGCCATAATATCCACCTACCTATTATTTGCCTTTTCCGGCTGTTTTATCTGAACCATGGCCACGATATGTACGAGTTGGTGCAAACTCTCCGAGTTTGTGTCCAACCAAGTTTTCTGTAATGTACACAGGAATCCATGATTTACCATTATAAACAGAAATAGTATTTCCAACCATTTCTGGGATTATTGTAGAGCAGCGAGAATATGTTTTAATCATTTTCTTGTCTGCTTCTTTATTCATTGCTTGAACCTTTTTGTAAAGTGATTTTTCTACGAAAGGTCCTTTTTTAACAGATCTTGACACGATTATCTCCTCTGCGCCTACTTCTTACGACGACTAACAATAAATTTGCTAGAAGTTTTTCTTTTGTTACGTGTCTGGTAACCTTTACAAGGTTGTCCCCAAGGAGTAACTGGGTTACGTCCTTTACCAGCACCTTCACCACCACCAAGTGGGTGATCAACAGGGTTCATTGCCATACCACGAACTGTTGGGCGAACACCCATCCAGCGTTTATGTCCAGCTTTACCAAGCTTAACATTCATGTGTTCTTCGTTTCCTACAACACCGATTGTAGCATAACATTTACCGTTAATTTTTCTCATTTCACTTGAAGGTAAGCGAACGATAACATAGTCACCTTCACGACCTGCAATCATAGCACTTGCACCTGCAGAACGAACTAATTGTCCACCCTGACCAAGTGTCAATTCAATGTTATGAATTGTAAAACCTACTGGAATTGCATTTAGAGGAAGTGCATTTCCAACAGTTGGAGTTGCGTTTTCGCCAGACATAATTTTTTGTCCAACTTGCAATCCTTTTGGAGCGATGATATAACGTTTATCACCGTCTGCATAATAAATCAAAGCAATATTAGCACTTCTAAATGGATCATATTCAATTGATTTAACTGTTCCAGGAATTCCATGCTTATTACGTTTGAAATCTATATCACGATAACGTCTTTTGTGACCGCCACCTTGGTGACGTACAGAAATACGTCCACCTGCACCGCGACCAGCACAAGACTTACGACCTGACACTAAAGTTTTTTCGGGTCTATTAGTTGTCAGTTCGTCTCTACGCAAGTCTACACGTCCACGTGTACCTGCTGTAATTGGCTTAAACACTTTAAGAGCCATTTTCTATATCCCCTTAATCAAATTCTGGATTTATACACCTTCAAAAACAGCAATTGTTTCGCCTTCAGCGATACGTACAATAGCTTTTTTGTAAGAAGATGTACGACCAGGTTTACCACGAAGTCGTTTCATTTTACCAAGCACATTCATTGTTGTGCAATCAACTACTTTTACATTAAACAAGCGTCTAACAGCTTCTTTAATTTGAGTTTTTGTTGCATCTGGATGAACAATAAAAACATATTTGTTTTGTTCACGCAACATACTAGCTTTTTCTGAAACAACAGGCTCAATAAGAATATCTGTATAATTCATTATTTAGCCTCCTTTTCTTCATCATAAAACTTAGAAAGATTAGCAACTGCACTTTCAAGAACAATTACTTTTCTTCCGTAGTACAAATCATGTGCGTTAAGACGATTGTAAGAAAGGAATGTCAAGTTAGGAATATTTCTTCCTGCTTGTTTGATTTTTTCATCATCATCTTTCAAGATTAATACTGTTCTTTCATCTTTAGCAAAATTGTTAAGAATTGCAACTAAATCCTTTGTTTTTCCGCTATCGATTGTAAAATCTTCAACTACAGTTAATCTGTCACCTTGAGCATGTGCACTCAAGATAGTTTTCATAGCAAGTCTTTTTTCTTTTTTAGGAATTGCATAACTGAAGTCTCTTGGTTTAGGACCAAATGTGATACCACCACCAACCATAATTGGAGATTTTTTATCACCACGACGTGCATTACCTGTACCTTTTTGTTTATATGGTTTGTTATTTGAACCATGAACTTCAGCACGAGTTTTTGTACAAGCTGTACCTACACGTTTATTTGCTAATTCATTTGTAATTGCGTAATAAATTACGTCGTCATTCACTGGAAGACCGAATACTTTATCATCTAAAGTGATTGTACGCAGTTCTTTACCAGAAGTTGAATATACTTTCTTTTCCATATTCTATCTCCTATTTTTTTACTGCGGACTTCACGATAAGTGTGCAGTCTTTATTACCTGGAACAGCTCCGCGAACTAAAATTACATTTAATTCAGGATCAACTTTTACTACTTTAAGATTCTGAACTGTAACACGTCTGAATCCCATACGACCAGGCATTTTTACATTCTTAAAAGTATGCTGTGGATTGATAGTTCCTGTACCACCAGCTTCACGATGGAATTTAGAACCGTGAGTAGCACGTCCACCATGGAAGCCCCATCTTTTCATAACACCTTGGAAGCCTTTACCTTTAGATGTAGCTGTTACATCTAAGAAACGTGTGCCTTCAAAGAGTTCAAGACCAACAACATCACCTACGTTTACGTCTTTTTCAAAATCTCTAAATTCTTTTAAGTGACGTTTTGGAGCGATGTTTTCTGGAAATTGTCCGGCATAAGCTTTGCTTGCTTTAGATGCTTTCATATCATCCAAACCAAGAACAACTGCATCATAACCGCAATTTTCCTTTGCTTTTTTGGCAATAACAACATTTGGTTCAACGTGGATCACAGTAACCGGTGTAAGGTTGCCGCTTTCGTCGAAAACTTGTGTCATTCCAACTTTTTTTGCAATCAGACCTTTCATTCTGATATTCTCCTATAGAACTTATAAAAAGTTCAAACATTTTAAGGCCGCCATCCCAGATCCAAAGGGACCGTACCAAAGATATTAAAGTCCAAAAGGACTTTTTTTCTACTGTGTGATTACTACATCTACACCAGCAGGAAGTTCAAGTTTCATTAAAGAATCCATAACACCTTGTGAAGGATTCATGATGTCAATAAGACGTTTATGTGTGCGCATTTCAAACTGTTCGCGTGATTTTTTATTAACGTGTGGTGAACGTAATACTGTTACCTTGTTAATTCTTGTTGGAAGTGGGATAGGTCCTGAAACCTTAGCACCAGCTTTCTGAACAGTCTGCACGATAGATTTAGCACTCTGGTCAATCAATTCTACGTCAAATGCACGAAGCTTAACACGGATTTTTCCATTAGCCATTTGCTTAATTCCTCCAATTGCCACAAGAGGACTAATTTTTCAAGTCCCCTTGCTAGCAATATCAATTACTATTCAATAATTTTTACTACCTGACCAGAAGCGATTGTGTGACCACCTTCACGGATAGCTAATTTAAGACCTTCGTCCATAGCGATTGGGTGAATAAGTGTACCAATAACTTTTGCGTTATCACCAGGTTTAACCATGTCTGTTCCAGCTTCAAGATCAATAGTTCCTGTAATATCTGTAGTTCTGAAGTAGAACTGTGGACGATATCCAGAGAAGAATGGTGAGTGACGTCCACCTTCTTCTTTTGAAAGAACGTAAAGTTGAGCTTCGAATTTTGTATGTGGTGTAATTGAGTTTGGTTTTGCCAAAACTTGTCCACGTACAACATCTTTTTTATCAACACCACGAAGAAGGATACCAACGTTATCACCAGCCATACCTTGATCAAGTGTTTTTTGGAACATTTCGATACCTGTTACAGTTGTATCAGCTGTTGGGCGAATACCAACGATTTGAACAGCGTCGTTCATGTTTACAACACCACGTTCAATTTTACCTGTTACTACAGTACCACGTCCTGAGATTGTGAAGATATCTTCGATTGGCATCAAGAATGGTTTTTGATCATCACGAACTGGATCATCAAACCATGTATCCATAGCTTTAAGAAGTTCTTCGATACAAGCTGTATTTTCTGGAGTTGGGTCGTTTAATGCTTTGAAAGCAGAACCTTTTACGATTGGAGTATCACGTTCGAAACCATATTCTTCAAGTGTGTCTCTCATTTCTTCTTCTACTAATTCAAGAAGTTCTGGGTCAGCGATATCAACTTTGTTCAAGAATACGATGATTTTTGGTACACCTACTTGGCGAGCAAGCAAAAGGTGTTCACGAGTTTGAGGCATAATACCATCAGAACCAGCTACTACAAGAACAGCACCGTCCATTTGAGCAGCACCTGTAATCATGTTTTTGATGTAGTCAGCGTGTCCTGGACAGTCAATGTGAGCATAGTGTCTTTTATCTGACTGATATTCCAAGTGACGAGTATTAATTGTAATACCACGTTCTTTTTCTTCAGGAGCATTATCGATTTCATCATATTTAAGAACTTTATCACCATATTTGTTTCCACAATATGTTGTGATAGCTGCTGAAGTTGTTGTTTTACCATGGTCAACGTGACCGATAGTACCAACGTTCATGTGAGGTTTAGTTCTTTCAAACTTCTCCTTAGCCATGTTTTTCTCCTTGCCAGAATTTCCTTTTTAATCTGGCATACTTATTTTTATGTGTTGCACTTTAAGCCAGAATACAATGTCTTTTATACCAAAAAGCACTTGCATTCGCAGACACAATATTTGAAATTTTGATAATAAATCTAGTAATGATAAGTAAAAAGCATTTCATCTATTCGAAATACCCTAACTAGAATCCACCGATCATTATCACATTGATAACTGGTCTGGTATTCTAAAGTTTATTAGGTCAGAACGACCATCAGAAACCCTGAAACCTTACAGCTACTAAATCTTTGTTTTACCAACGATAAAACAAAACCGCAAAACGGGTCGTATTTCCTGAAAACCATCTACGATTAACTTTACGGAAAAACCAAACAACTTTTACAAAGTTATTTGCCTGAAAACATCTCAAAGAACCCATTTTTCCTGTCTAATAGACAGTAGTATTATAGTTATAATATTTTTTAAAAATAAATTCAATAGTAAAAGAAGGAATTTATGAAAATCATGTAATATTTCGCATATAAAAAAAGACTGTCTAAAAAAGGATTTAGACAGTCTTTTGTAAGAAGGTTTAATTTGCCGTAAAGGCTTATTCTACCATCTGTAGTGAGCAAAAGCTTTGTTAGCTTCTGCCATTTTATGAACGTCTTCACGTTTCTTATATGCAGAACCAGTGTTGTTATAAGCATCTAAAAGTTCTGAAGCAAGTGTATCTGCCATTCCGTGTCCGCTTCTTTTACGAGCTGCATCAATAATCCATCTCATAGCTAAAGCTTCACGACGAGATTCACGAATCTCCATTGGAACTTGGTATGTAGCACCACCAACACGGCGAGATTTAACTTCTACCATTGGTTTTACATTGTCTAATGCTTTTAACAAAACTTCTAAAGGATCTTTTTCAGTTTTTGCTTTAAGATTGTCCATTGCTTGGTAAACAATCTTCATACAAGTTTCTTTCTTTCCGTCTAACATCATACGACAAACGAATTTAGAAATAACTTTTGAATTGTATTTAACGTCTGGCATCAATGGACGTTCGATTGATTTCTTATGTCTTCCCATCTTAGTCCTCCATTAAGCCTTAGGTCTCTTAGCACCGTATTTAGAACGACCACGTTTTCTGTCTTCTACGCCAAGAGTATCTTTTGTACCACGAATGATGTGATAACGTACACCAGGAAGGTCTTTTACACGACCACCACGAATTAAAACTACTGAGTGTTCCTGCAAGTTGTGTCCAATACCTGGAATATATGCAGTAACTTCAATACCATTTGATAAACGTACACGGGCAATTTTTCTTAATGCCGAGTTTGGTTTTTTAGGTGTCTGAGTCATAACGCGAGTACAAACTCCGCGTTTTTGTGGACAGGACTCAAGTGCGGGAGCTTTTGTTCTGTTAGCAACTGACTTACGACCCTGACGAATTAATTGATTTATTGTAGGCATCGCCTATTCTCCTATATTTAATTCCGGTCAGCACCCCGGAAAAGATAAACATATAAAAGTTCCTATTAGATAGGTTTAACAATTTTAATGAATTTGAAAAATGAATTCAACTGAATTTTGTAAATTTGTGGAGAATTTGTAAGGTTTTTATTATATATATGGCGTTCCCTGCTGTCGCAGGTCGCGTGCTTGCCTAAACTCCTCGGCCAAAGGCCTGCGGTGTACCGGCAACGCCCGCTAACGCAGAACAACATGGGCTAGGGATTGGAGCAACGCCGAAGGCGGCCACAGCAGCAGACTGATGGGATTTTCGGGTCGAGCCCGAAAATGACAGAGGTCTGCGAG
Organism: Treponema sp.; assembly: GCA_017521105.1. Lineage (GTDB taxonomy): Bacteria > Spirochaetota > Spirochaetia > Treponematales > Treponemataceae > Treponema_D. Next base: position 3,103 of record JAFXDY010000030.1, on the reverse strand, counting down.
GAGGCTGGAGCGAAAGCGGAATTGCGGAAAGCCCGACGGCGCTAGCCGGAGCCTCCGTATTATTAGAATTTTCCACTGCCTAAGTTGAAGACAAGTTTTATAGAAGTGATTACGTCGTCTTTTGTGAGTGTGAAGTATGGGCCAGCGGTAACTGAAAATTCTTTGATTGGGGAATATTTGAGGTCGCAGAAGGCGGTTCCTTGGTTGTTGTCAAAGTTGTATTGACCAAAAAGTGAAAGACTGAGGTCTGAAAAAAGGAACTTTGAAAATGTGATTAATGCGGCAAGGTTGTGCCCGTAATTTTGTGCGGCAGAGAATTCTTGGCCGTTGTAATAGTATTGAAGGCCAATTGTTAAATTTTGTTTTGTCCAGCTTTTTAAAATTCCTAGTGTTCCTTGGAAAATTGGTGTGTAATCTTCTGGCACGTTATCTTTTCCAATTGATAAAACTAATTCTGAAAAAATTGAATATGTTCTAAAGATTGTTCCTGTTGTTGTAAGCATAAATTTTGCTGGGTTTTGATTTTTGTACCAAGCTCCAAGTCCGAATTCAAAATCGCCAATGAGGATGTCGCCTTTTAAAGCAAAGGCTGTGTTTTTTAGATATGGACCTGCTCCTTGAGCTGCGGCCGCAAAATCGTTGTTTGGAATAATGTACGCCCAGATTGCGTGTTGTGTTCCTGGGAAAACAATTTGTGTGCGTAATGCAAGTGGACCTTCTACTTGAGCGGTTGGGTCTTCTGGATTGATTCGTGTTAAGTTGATTACGTCGGCTGGGCTGTAAAAATATCCCACGCCCCAAGATACTGTTTGTTTTCCAAAACGGAAGCCTACGTAGTCTCCAATGTTAAAATCTGAAAAAAGTTCTTTTATATAGAAGATATTTGCAATATTGAAAGTGTTTGAACCACCGTTTACTACTAGATTTGGTGGGAGGCCTGTTCCGGGAGCGGCGCCTGTTGGTGTTGTGATTAATGTTGAGTAGCTTTCTGTAACGTATGGATAGTGGATTCCTGTTTTTAAGTAGAGGCGTAAGTTTTCTGTTGGACGGGCGTCTATTGTGAGTTGGGCGCTGGCTTTTGGTAGTAAGAGAGTTTCTTCTAATGATTTTGCAGCGTCTTTGTCTTTTTGAAAAGAGGTTAATGTTGTAAGGCCTAAATCAAAGGCTCCGCCAATTTTTACTGAACCAGTTTGAAACAAAATGCCTTTGGAAAGGTCGGATGATTTTGCGTCTGTTGGTGTTGTGTCTACTTCTATGATTGAATCGTCGCCAAAAAGGGAATCGTCAGAAAAATCTGAAAAATCAGAGAATTCTGTGTCAAAATACGTCCGGTCAAGGCACGCTTCGCTCAAGGCCTTGACTCGGCCGTTTTTAGGGTTTGTATTAAACCCTAAATCTGAAGATGAACCGCCAAAAAGTTGGTCATCTGATTGTGAAAAACCTTGTGTAAAAATTGTGAGTGAGATAATTGTGAATAATATTAGTTTTTTCATTTTGTTTTCCTTTTTTATAGATTATCGGGTCAAGCCCGATAATGACATGCTGTTTTGCCCGATAATGACATTTCATTACAAGCCCGATAATGACATTTCATTACATACTTGATAATGACATTTCATTATTGTATTTCAATTTTTAGTCTTCTATTAGTTTCTTTTTGCCCCATTGACTTATGAGATTTGTTGGGTCTTTTGAAAGCAAGGCTTTTACTAACAGGAGATTTGTTTGACTGTATACGTTTTGCAAAATTTCTTGTTGTTCTGTTGTGAACTTGCTTAGAACGTAATCTGCAATGTTCATATTTGGGTTGTCTGGACGACCAATTCCAAAACGAATGCGCCAAAAGTCTGGTGTGTTAAAAACTGCTTTTGTTGAACGCAAACCGTTGTGGCCACCCAATCCGCCAGACCACTTTAGGCTAACTGTACCAAGGGGAAGTTCCAATTCGTCGTGGATTACTAATACGTTTTCTGGTTTTAATTTGTAAAAATTTACAACTTCGATAATGCTTTCGCCAGAAAGATTCATATATGTTTGTGGTTTTAAAAAGTAAATGTGGGAAGGTGCTTCTTCTGGCACAAGGGCTGGACTTCCATCTTTTTTTGAGTGGATTTTTGTGTCGCAAGCCCATTGTGATAATTGTTCTGGAGAAAAAGATGCAATTTCTCCTTTGAATTTACTTTGCCAAGATAATTTGTTTGCAAATGGTAAAGAATCTTGAAAATTCCATGCCACATTATGACGTGTTTTTTCGTATTCTTTACCGTAATTTCCTAAAAATGCAACTAACTGAATCATTACTCAGTTATATTGCATTTTAAATTATTTTGCAAATGTTGAAGGGTCTTTGTTGAATCTTGAGAATGTGTAACTTGGTAAATTAAACACATATTCGCAAGCAGAACAACTTCCAAAATATTGTGGAGATTCCCCTTCTGCTACAGGTGGATTGCTGTAAACATCAAAAGTTACAGTTTCTGTGTCTGTTTTTACTGTACAAGTTAATTCTTTTGTTCCTTCTGGAAGTTTGTTGTTTGGAATCCAAGATGATGCAACAAATGTTTCAAAAGATTTTACCCATGCATTGGCATTTTCTAAATCTACTTCTACAGAACCAGGAACTCCTGTAAGTTGCCAAACAAAAGTTTCACCGTCTTGCACTTTTGAAAGTGTCCAATCTGAATCAGCTTTTGTAATTTGAATTGAAGCAATTTTGTCTGCGTCAAATTCTGTAATTACTTTGCTTCTAAGAGCGTCTGTTGTAGTTGCAAATAAAGAATTCAAGTTGCCATTTGCAAGGTAAATGTCTTTAGAATCATCAACTGTAATGTAAGTTTGATAATTTGTTGATGAGGCTTTTCCTACGTTTACTGTGCGAATCACTTTATCAGCATTTTTTACAGTAACTGTAATTACTTTGCCTTCAATAAGGTCGTATTTTTCTTTTACGTCGTCAGATGAGGCTGTGGCAACTTTTTCTAACAACTGAAGATTTTGCAAAGCGTCTAAGATTGAATCAAATTCTGCATCATTTACAGCATATTGATTTTTAGAAACTGTCCAATTTTGGTCTGCTTGTTTTTGCAAAACAATTGTTTCTGTT
>JAFXDY010000029.1 GCA_017521105.1 Treponema sp. | reverse complement strand
TGTCTTCTGTGTCTGGGTAATCAATTTTTACAAGACGATTGAGCCCGTCGTATTCATAATTTATCTGCTTGTTATTTTCAAGCAATACTGAATTATTTTCTCTTACAAGATTAGAACACTCATCATAGAAAAATTCCTGTCTGCCAGAGTCAAGGCTTTCAAGAGCAGTTCTTCGACCAAGAAGGTCATATTCAACTGTTATAGGATTTTGCTTTGCGTCAAAGGCTTTAAGCATTTCACCCATAGCGTTATATTCATATGTTACTTTTGTAAGAAGGTTTCCATCTTTATCTTTTTTTGCCACACGCACTATGTTTCCGCGGCTGTCTGTTTCTTGGACAGAAACATTTCCAAGAGGGTCGGTCGTTTCGGAAATCAGCTTGTTTTCTTCTATATAAAAAGCGTTAGTCTGAGCAGAACCGTCTGGAAGTATAGTTTTTATTTGCCTATCCTTATCGTCGTATTCGTACGCGGTAAAAAGACTTGTCATTTTTGGTACGGATTCAAGAAGCGCCTGAATGTCTCCTTGTATGAATTCCGTCATACCTTCCTTTACAGTTCTTCCCTTTTCATCATATTCAACAGCCCCACTTGCGTTCCATCCTTCAACGCCGTTAACAAAGCCGGTCTTTGCTGTTCGGACGGCTCTACCAAGACCGTCAATCTGTACAACAGTCTGTATTATGCTGTCATCGTCCGCGTCAAATGTTACTTTGTTGTTTGTAATAGCGTACCATAATTCATGATGTCCAAAAGAATCATTGTTCGGTGTATTATACTCATAACTTACAGCCGGAGTTGTGCCCGTATCGTAAGCAGTCCAAATTTCTTTTATACGCTGCCATTTATCATATTCATAACGCAGTTTATTACCGTTACAGTCGGTTTCAGATTTTTTTGTCTGCATTGGAACATCATACTTAATAAGGCTTGTATAAGTTTCTGTGTCATTTCCACTTTGAGTAATCTCTTCGACAAACATGTTTTCAACACCATCATAAACATAAGATAATGTCGCGCCACGACTGTCAGAGACAGTTTTTATATTACCGTAATCGTCATAAATTACATAATTTGATGAATAATTATACAAACTATAAAATTGTTTTAATTCAGTAAGTTCCCCATATTCATTATACTCACCTTGTCGCTTTCTTAATAATTTTTCTTCCCCATCATAAACACAAATCTCTTTTGGTAACCCAATAATGTAATCTTTTATATTTGTATTATCATAAGTAAATTCACCAACCAAAGTTTTTCCATCTGAAAAAGTTTGAGTCAGTTTTGTACAGTTTCCATATTCATCATATTCATATTCTATAAAATTATTAATTGACTGATTTTTGCCACTTGCTTTTTCATAAGTCCAGTTTTCCTCTTTTGTTGGAAGGGCATAAGGAGATTCTCTAAATGTTGTTTCCGACTTCCCTAAAACAAAATCATCACTATCATACTGAACACTTTCTTTTAAGGCTCCTTTTTTGTAATACTCACCCATGTAATATGTGTCAGTTTGACAAGTTTCATCTGCATTTTTTGTTGTTACAGTTTTAAATCCATAAAATTCTTTTTCTTTTCTGTCATAATACCCATCTTCATATTTATACTCAGTTGTTACAGAATGTTCCCCATGATTAATTTCTGGAATTGTTATTCCACATCCATCACAAACTGTAACTTTGCTCATTACATACTTAAAGTTTGGATTATCTACCGTACCATATTTTTCTGAATATTTAATCTTTACATTTCCACCCTGCGGAAGATTTACCTGTGTAAGCTGCCCATATTTTCCACTTATATTTCGTTTCCAATACGTTGCAGCTCCAGGGATTCGAAGCACATGATCTACAAGCCCATCTCCATCTAGGTCTGTGAGTTTTACAGAAGCACCACTGATTGTTGTAGAAGCATTTACACCAGCACCCGCAGAAGCTGTGATGTTTATTGTTCCGCAATAAACAAATGTAGCCCAAATATCAATTCCAATATTTACATTTGCTCCCACACTTCCGCTAAAACCTATGGTTGTTGAACTACTCCAATCTAGAAAATTTGTTAAATCATCTGCTAAACAACCAAATGGGTTATAAGAAACTTCTGCAAGAGAGCCACTGACAGTCGTTCCAACTACAGGAATATCATTAATAAATCCTAAATCATATCCATTGCTATCAGCTTGTGTAAGGAATTTCTCTTTATTTTCACTTACATAGTTTTTCCATCCAGGAAGAATTATAGGCTCTCCATCAACAAACGAATTTCCTGTATTATATTTTACGTTTATTTTAGACTTTTCATTCTTAGACATTTCAAGAACATCTTGAAGACCGTCTCCATTAATATCCATCATCATTTTTTCTGTGTTGTTTGATGAGAAACTGTATGAAAGACCAAGATTTATACTTCCACTACTGCTAAGAGATTTTGCTTGACCAAGATCAGCTCCATTTCCAATTGAACAATTTATTCCGAATGTCTGATTACTTCCTTCTGAAAGGTTCCCATTGCCTTTGAAAACTTCTGCATCAGAAACAAAACCATTTCCTTTATTTATTTTGTAGTTATTATTATTGTAGTAGTCACAAAGACCGTCCCCGTTTATATCTGACATACCTTCAGACTGCCTGTTACTACCTTTGGAATATGTAATACCACCAGATGGAGAAGGAGTAGGTTTTTGTTCAACTTTCGGAGTCATCCGTTTAAAACCGACCGGTACTATATTTACATTTCCACCCGGGCCAACAGAACCTCCATAAACAGCTACCTTTCTAGAGTTTTTTCCTAATGCCCACAACCCTCCTAAGTTACTCTGAGTATTGTATATTACTTTTTCATCTTCTATACCAGAACTTAGCACAACTGTTACACCTAAAGAGTATTTTACCCCCCCCCTTGTCTTTTGTCAAATGTTCTCTTTTTTATGCATATTTTTTGATTTTTCAAGGCAAGAAGGGGTAGCGGAAAAGACCACAGCCAGATTTTCTGGCGAGGACTTTGGAGCGAGGGGTTCTCGCAACGAGCACGAATGTGTGAAGTTTCTAGCGAGGCCTTCCCCTCCTTTATAAAAATCATTTATTTCACCTTGTTTTTTCCACTAAAAATTATCATAATAATAGTATGGAACAATACAAAAAAGAATTTATTAATTTTATGATTGAATGTCAGGTTTTAAAATTTGGGTCTTTTACATTAAAAAGTGGAAGACAATCGCCTTTTTTTATGAATGCGGGAGCGTACATTACAGGTAGTCAACTTTTTACACTTGGAAAATATTACGCACAAGCAATTCACGACAATTTTGGTGACGATTTTGATGTGCTTTTTGGGCCAGCTTATAAAGGAATTCCTTTGGCGGTTGCAACATCAATTGCCTACTCACAACTTTACGGAAAAGAAGTAAAATATTGTTCAGATAGAAAAGAAGAAAAAGATCACGGTGCAGATAAAGGTGCTCTTCTTGGATACAAAATTAAAGATGGCGACAGAGTTGTTATTATTGAAGATGTTACAACTTCTGGTAAGTCAATAGAAGAAACTTATCCAAAAATTAAAGCTCAGGAAACAACTGAAGGCGGAATTAAAATTGTTGGTGAAATTGTTTCATTAAACAGAATGGAAAAAGCTGGTGATTCTGATGAGTCGGCTTTGGACACAATTACAAAAAAATACGGATTCCCTGCAAAAGCAATTGTTACAATGCAAGATGTAATTGAAGAACTTTATACAAACGGTGATAAATCAATTATTACAGACCAAATTAAAGCAGAAATTGACAAATATTACGCTGAATACGGTGCAAAATAAATGGCAAAGTTTTTAGCAATATGTTTAAGTTCCACAATTCAAAAGACAATTTCTTTTGAACGGGTGGAACTTAAACATGTAAATCGTTCTACACACTACCGTTTAGACGCCTCTGGAAAAGCAATTAATTCCGCGCGCATTTTGGAGCAATTAAAATCACAATCAGAAAATGACTACACAGTTCATTCCATTTGCCCACTTGGTTCAAAAAACGCAAAACTTTTTTTAGATTTAGCAAAACAAGATACTCTTTCTGTTAGTTTTGTAAAAATTCCAGGTTTTACAAGGGAATGTTGCACAGTTTTAGATAAATCAAATAAAACAACAACAGAATTAGTTGTGGGCGAACCAAATCCTAGCCGCAAAGATTTGTTAAAAATCAAAAAAACAGAAGAAAAACTTATAAAAAAGATTTTTGGGCAAATAAAAAAATCAGATTTTGTTTTGTTGGCAGGAAGCAGACCAGACTTTTGGAAAAGTGATTTGTATCCAATAATTTGCGAAAGTGCTGTAAAAAATGAAAAAACAATACTTGCCGATTTTTGGGGAAAAGATTTACTAGCAACTTTAGAAAAAACAATTCCTTCAATTATAAAAATTAACGACGAAGAATATTGCAAAACTTTTGATTTAGATTTTCCTTGTGATTCAGAAACATTAAAAAATCACATTTCAAAAAAATCAGAAGAATTAAAAAACATAATCATAATTACTCGGGGAACAGATTCAACTTTGGCAGCTGATTGCGGAAAACTTTATGAATGCGCAACAGAAAAAATTGACGACGTAGTAAACACAACAGCTTGCGGAGATTCATTCAACGCCGGATTTTTACAAGAATATGCAAAATCAAAAAACATAGAAGCCGCACTAAAAAAAGGAACTTGGGCCGCAGCTAGAAACGCCGAAAAAGAATGCCCGGGAACTGTTTTGTAATATCCTAAGTAATATTTCCTATTGATTTTTATTTTTTTTACTCTAGAATAATATACACTGAAAAAAATATATTTAAATAGGAAAATTTATGAGTATCGAAAAGAAACCTTTAGTAAATGACTTATACACAGCAGACCCTTCTGCACATGTGTTCAATGGAAAAATCTACATTTACCCTTCTCATGACGAAGATATTGATGTAGAAAACAACGACAACGGCGATCAATATGACATGAAAGATTACCATGTTTACGAAATGCCAGATACAGAAACATATCCAAGAGACTGTGGTTGCGTTCTTAAATTGGAAGATATCCCATGGGCAAGCAAACAACTTTGGGCTCCAGACTGTGTAGAAAAAGACGGAAAATATTATTTTGTTTTCCCAGCTCGCGACAAAGAAGGATTTTTCAGAATTGGAATTGCAACAAGCGACAAACCAGAAGGACCATTCAAAGCTGAACCAAACTACATTCCAGGTTCATATTCAATTGACCCATGTATGTTCCCAGACACAGACGGAAAATATTACCTTACATTCGGTGGAATTTGGGGCGGACAATTAGACCAATACAGAAATAACAAATGGAGTGCAGACAACAAAGAACCAAAAGGTGATGAAGAAGCTTGTACAGCAAAAATTGCACTTATGAAAGACAATTTGTTAGAAATGGCAGAAGAACCAAAAGACATTGTAATTGTTGACGAAAACGGAAAACCACTTACCGGTGGCGACGAAGCAAGACGTTACTTTGAAGACCCATGGATGTTCAAAAAAGGTGACACATACTACTTTACATATTCAACTGGAACAACACACCTTTTGTGCTATGCAACAAGTAAAAGCGTTTACGGACCATTCACTTATGGCGGCGTAATTTTAACACCAGTTCTTGGATGGACAACACACCACTCAATCCTTGAATACAACGGAAAATGGTACTTATTCTACCACGACTGCGAACGTTCTGGTGGCGTAAACCAAAAACGCAACGTAAAATTCCGCGAACTCAAATTCAACGACGACGGAAGCATCCAAACAATGGACGGAAGCTTAGACAAATAAGTTGGGTGTTCCCCCAAAAAAAAGACCATTTTGCAATGCAAAATGGTCTTTTTTTTGTTCGGTGGGCCATACGCCGCATTGCGTCGTTTGGCCTGCTGGAAGTGATTTACGTATATTTGCTCACTTCGTTCCGCAAATATTGGGCCATCCTGGATTTGAACCGGGGACCAAAGGATTATGAGTCCTCTGCTCTAACCGCTGAGCTAATGGCCCGAATGTGTAAAAAGAATAACACAAATGGGATTTTTAGGCAATATCTTTTTTTCCTTCAAAACTTTTACCAAAAAACACATCTCTTTAATAGAAAATATAAACATTCTGTGTTATACTTTAAATATGACACAGATTATACCTATTGCAAGTGGAAAAGGTGGCGTTGGAAAAAGTCTCCTTTCTGCAAATTTGGCAATTTCTCTTGGACAACAAGGAAAAAAAGTTGTTCTTGTTGATTTAGACTTAGGAGCTTCTAACCTTCATCTTGTTATTGGTCAACGTCCCGGAAGTGCTAGTCTTGGTTCTTGGTTTACAGAAAAAAGTGATTTTAAAGATATTATTCAACCAACAGATTATCAAAACGTAAGCTTTATTGCTGGCGATAATCAGATTCCAGATTTAACATCGCTAAAAAGTGTTCAAAAATTAAAATTAATCAGAAACTTAAAAAACATTGATACAGATTACGTCATTTTAGACTTGGGAGCAGGAACTCATCAATTCATTCTTGATATGTTTTTGCTTTCTCCACAAGGAATTATTGTGTCTGCTCCAGCGGTAACTGCAACCTTAAATGGATATTTATTCTTAAAAAATGCAGTATTCCGCCTTCTTTATACAACTTTTAAACGTGGAACTCCAGGCAGACAATATCTTGATGAACTAAAAAAAGATTCTGCCACAATGCAAAAATTGTATATTCCACAATTAGTACAAGCTTTAAGTCAAGTTGATCCTCAAACTACACAACTTTTCATAAATCGTATGAATCAATTTAGACCAAGACTTGTAATGAATATGATTGAAGATCCAAAAGATGCAGAAAAAGCACAACGCATTAAAGCATCTTGTAATCAATATCTTGGACTTGAAATTGAATATTTAGGTTTAATGTACCGCGATATGCTTCAAGAAAAAGCATTGGCTTCTCAATTGCCGTTAGTTGTTTACAAACCACAGTCAGTTTTAGGCCAAGCAATTTACAGAGTTGCAGATAAAGTCATTGCAACAATTCCTCACACCTTTGATTCAGATTTTGCCCCAGCCGCAGATGCATCAGACAATTTCCAAAATGCAGAAGAAGAAGCTGTTGACGATTTTTCTTTTAAACTTTCTGGAATTGATGATTTAGTTTCTGGTGGAACTTTAACAATGGGTGAACTTGCCGAAATGATAAAAACTCAGCAATACGAAATCACTCAACTTAGAAAAGAAAATCAACTTCTAAAATCAAAACTTCTAAAAGCCGCACAACAAGGCTATAAATTATAAAAAAGTAAGAGGCTCTTATGTTATACATCAATTATCCCTCATGGATTCATCCAGAAATTTTTCCTGGAATTCCTTTTTTAGGATTTTTACGTTGGTACAGTTTAATGTACATTTTTGCATTCGGAACTGCATATTTAGTTTTAAAAAAAGTGGCAAAAGAAGGTGCATTAGACACTCCAAAATACAAAATCAACGATGATGACTTGTTAAGTTTCCTTTCTACTGGAATAATCTTTTTGCTAATTGGTGCAAGAGTTTTTTCTGCATTAGTTTATAACACAACAAATTATTATTGGAAACATCCTTGGCTCATATTTTGGCCTTTTGATTCAAATGGAAATTTCACAGGTCTAGCAGGAATGTCTTACCACGGAGGCTTCATTGGTGGCCTTATAGGGATGATTGTTTGGTGTAAAGTAAAAAAACATTCATTTTGGCAGTGGTGTGATGCAATGTGTACAGCAATTCCACTTGGCTACACATTTGGTCGCTTAGGAAATTTCTTAAACGGAGAACTTTATGGAAGAATTACAACAATGCCATGGGGAATTGTTTTTCCGGGAGCAGAAAAGTTTTCTACATCATTACCTTGGGTTCAAGAATTTTGTGCAAAAATTGGAATGGACATTTCAGGAATGTCCTTAGTAAATCTTCCTCGTCATCCAAGCCAGCTTTATGAAGCACTTTTTGAAGGGCTTGTTCTGTTTGCAATCATTTGGGTTTGCAGAAATCGCAAAAAGTTTACAGGTCAATTAAGTTTAATGTATGCTGGTGGCTACGGTTTGGTAAGATTCTTTATTGAATACTTTAGAGAACCAGACGCAGACATTGGTTACAGAATTGCAAAAGATTCAGCAGCCCCAATTTACACAAACACATCATTATTAAACATTTCTACAGGACAAATCCTTTGTTTTATTATGATTGCATTTGCAGTTGTAACTTCAATTATTTTGTATAAAATGCAAAAAAATCAAAAATAAAATAGGAAAATAAAATGACAGTTTTACAAGGTTTCTTACTAGGAATTCTTCAAGGAGTTGCAGAATTCCTTCCAATTTCTTCGTCAGGGCATTTGGCACTTGCACAATCACTTTTTGGCTTAGAAGATGTTCCCCTTTTGTACGACATCTTTTTGCACATGGCAACTTTACTTGCTGTAACAATCTACTTTTGGCCAAAGATTTGGGCACTTTTAAAATGTTTTGGTCGCTGGATTACAAAAAAACAAAAATCAGATAATCAAGTTCAAATTTCAGAAAACGATTTACTTTGCCCAACAGACAAAATTGGTCAAAAAACAATTATCGCAATCATTTTGACAACAGCCATCACAGGTGCATTTGGAATTTTTACAAGCAAATTAATTCCAGATTTAGGCGTAAAATTTGTTTGCGGCGGATTCTTGGTAACATCAGCATTGTTAATCATTTCTTCTATAATGGAAAAAAGACAATCTGCAAAAGGCCCTAATGAATTCACAGGCATTTCAATTAAACAGTCAATTATAATCGGAATTATGCAAGGCTTTGGAACTTTACCTGGCATTTCACGCAGCGGTTCCACAATTGCAGGAGCTCTTTTTGGCGGCGTAAACCGTTCCCTTGCAGGTGAATTTTCATTTATAGTTTCTATTCCAGCAATTTTGGGTGCTTTCATTTTAGAATTAAAAGACTTAGGACAAATGTCCTCATCAATCGGGGCTGCTCCAATTATTGCAGGATGCATTTCCTCTTTTGCAGTAGGCTATTTTTCACTTTCAGTTTTAATGAAAATTATAAAAAAAGGAAAACTTCAGTGGTTCGCTGCATACTTAATTCCAGCAGGAATCCTTGGTTTAATTTTCTTAAAATAAAGGGCGTTTCCCCAAAAAAAGGGAAGCTGACTGAAAAGTTGATTGCTGAGAATAGCGGGATTTTGAACTGGCTTATTCAGGGCTCTGCTTTTCTACTTCCGCAACGTGCGGCATAAAGATACTGACAACTTTAAGGAAGTTATTCACGCAAAGCATAAAAGGCGTGTTCCTGTAGTGCTTACAAAAGAAGAGGTTGCGTCCGTAATCGCTCATCTTGAAGGAAGCAAAAAACTTGCGGTTGAGCTTCGTGACGGTATGGGAAAACGCTCTGACCAGATGTCAAAAGAATTCCGCTGGACGGGATTTTAGGCGGTACGGATGGTGAATTTTAGGCGGAAACCTTTTAAACACTGTCTTTTTGAGGGATATTGCGGTATAATAAGGAAATAAGTATTTTGCTGTATGCGTATTATTTGGGCGTTTTTGCCTGTTAAGAGGTTTATGGCGGATACGGAGAATATTTGTTATGTGGACGCACCAGTGGTGCGCAAGGAGAAAGTTATGAAAAAAATCTTTTCGTTGGTAGTATCATTGTTAATGGTATTTAGCCTGTACGCTCAGAATGTGAAATCTGTCGGATTGACTGATAGTGATGTAGAAAACTGGGCGAAAAATAGTGTTTCCATTCAAAAGGAATTTGAAAAAATTGGAATAGATACGAAAGACTCTTTTACGGTAGCAACGAATGAAAAACAAAAGGCTGAAAGTATACTTCAAAAATATGGAATTTCTAGTCCCAACAGCATTGAAAAGTATTCAATAATTTTACAAAGCGCTGTCATTTTAAAAGCAGAAAGTGAATTGGATGAACAGTCAAAAGCCATGATGAAACTTATGAAAGTTGATCCGCTTGGAGATTTAAAGAAAAACATCAATTCAAAGGATTATAATGTTGTTGCATCAAATTCTAAAGCTGTTTTGAAGGCATTTTCAGACCTTGATGAATATGATTCGTCATCTACAGATGCTAGAAACAGTTCCAATTCAGAAAAAGACGATTACTCTGACCTTTCGG
>JAFXDY010000004.1 GCA_017521105.1 Treponema sp. | reverse complement strand
TCTGGGTCACAAAAAACTATAAAACTTCCATTTGCATTTTCTAGTCCTGTGCGACGAGCTTCTATAAGCCCAAGGTTTTTTCTGTGTTCAATATATTGATGGGGAATTTTTGTTTCTTTTGTAAATGTTTTAAGTTCTTTTTTGCAGATTTTCCTTTCTTCAAAAGAACCATCGTTTACAAGAACAATCTCTACATCCTTTGGTAAAAGAAAACTTCCCGTAAGCCGAATGTGTTGTAAACACTCAGCTAAATATTGGGAAGTTTTAAAAACAGGAATTAAAACAGAGATTTTTGGTTGCATTGTTTATTACATTGAAAAACCAGAAAAACCAAATCCTAAATCTGTTCCAGTAATTTTTGCTGATGAAAAACTATTTGTAGATAAATCATATTCAACAATTCTTGATTTTGAGGGAATTTTCGAAGGGTTGTCGGGATAGAGGCTTGCATCATAGGAAGAAACATCTGCTCCAGAATCTAAGAAAACAAGTTTTTTAGGCATAATTGCTACAAATTGTTTTGGTCCATAGAAATATTTAGATTCTGTACCGTTATTGCCACTAGTTGGTGCATAAAAATTTAAAGTTGCACCTTCACTTCCAGTTAGTGTTTTTATTTGAGCAAAACCTTTTATTCCAAAGGATCCATCAAATCGTTCAGATTCAGTATTATATTTTACAATTCCACCTGTACTGTAGTTGTAATATATGTTTTCGCCTTCATTTCCTGCCCAATTATTATTAGAACAACTAAAAATTATGTAAAGGCTGCCGTCTTGGAACATAATGTCGGTGGTTCCTGATAAGCCATTCTGTGCATCAGATAAGATTTTGTATTCAATTGTTATGTCCTCAAAAATTCCTGTTTCAATACTTCCTTTTTGTAAGACAAGCGAATAATTATTTTTTATATCATAATAATCTTGTGCTGTTCTTTGTATTTTTGAAACATATAAAATTCCCTTATGTACTGTAAAACTTATGGAACCAAAAATATCTATGTTTTCTTCTTGTACTAATGGGTCTTCATTCCAAAATGATTCTGGATCTTCAACTTTTTTATCTTTGTATATTGCACCTGCTGGATTTTGTATTCGGTGAATATAAGTAGAGGCACTGCCTGGGGTTGGTTGTGAACCATAAATGTATAAATAGTTTTGAGCTTTGTCATAAGTAATTTGGGAAGATCTGGCAGCATTATAGAAACTTCCTTGATTTGTAAATGTAAAATCTTCATATTCATTTTCTTTATGGTTATAAGCAATTTTGTAAACAGGGCAGTATTCATCTATAAAATAAAAATTCCCTGCATTATCAAAACAGTAATCAGTAATTTCTGCACTAGTAGTTAAAACTGAATTGCCAGAACCTAAAATCTTATATGTGTAAGGATACTCTTTCTCATTTGGATCTTTTTCGCAATATACAATAGGTGTTTTAATATTTTCTGGAAGTTCTCCTGTTGGTTTTAAAGTTAAATTATTTTCATTTTGAAAATAATTTAACAACTCTTTTGCATAAATTTGTTCTCCAAATCGCCCAAAATACAAATTACCTTCATTTTTTATAGTCCATTTTGTAGTGCCAACAGGAAGATTTGTCTTTATTGTTGAACGTTCGGTAAAATCTAATTCTACATTACTGTATTCGCTGTATTCATCTATAAAGTTAAATTGTGCTATATATTCTTTTGCAGGTTTTAATTCTAACTTTATGTATACTTCTCCATTTGGAATAACTTCAAAGGATGTTTCCCCTAAATGAATAGCCACATCATTAGCATAAAACTTTGTATTTTCTCCCTGATTTCCGTTACACTTTATGTTTGCAAATTCAACATAAAGATGCCCTGTATTTCCTACTGGCAAATTATCAAATTTTAGACGTAATCCGTTGTTTAATTCTTCTTCTGTTAAAATATGCCGTTCTGTTATAGACTCTTTTCCACATGTAAGATAAACATTTAGCCTTGTTTGTGGAGCTGTTTGCTGAGGACTATCACTTACAGCTTTAAATACAGAAGCTGGAATCAGTAATGAAGTTGATGTTCGTTCTTCAATTTGAAGGTTACAAGAAATACATAAAAATGTAAAAAATGCAAGAATTAAACAAAATAAAAATCTTTTCATATACACTCTCCTAAAAATTAATGAAAATTTTAACCATGTACTTTGTTGCATAAACATTTTAAATCATTTTTTATTTAAAATCAATTTGCATACATAGCATATAAGAAAGAGTAGCGTTAATTTTGTGTAAAAACCTACATAAGTTTTAAAATTTCTGGACGAACAGAATCTATCCAAGAATCTGCAAGACCAAAGTTCATTTTTTTGTAACTCCAAGCAGCACGACCAATATTGTATTTTTCAAATACTTGGTTCACCAATTTGTACCATTTTACAACTTCTTCTGGTGCAGTGTAATCAATTACGCCATATTCCCCGCAATACAACAAAACATTTCTTTCTTTTGCAACTTCTATTGCGCTTGCAAAAAGATTTTCAAAATAAGTAATATCTGGTTTTGCATTTTTGTCATAAGCAGCAAAGTTATCTCCTTCTTGTGATACATTTGCTTTTGTATATTTGTCATAATTTTCAAATGTTTCGTCTAGCTTCATTCTAAATGATTTGTCCATTTTTGGAATCCAGCCGGCACCTTGGTGTGTAAAAATTAATGGTTCATAACAGTGGAAATTATAAACAATATTTTCGTCGTGAGGAGGATCCATATCTTTTACAGCACTTACACTGTTATTCCAGTAGCTTCCCACAAGAATTCTAACAGTTTTAGAAGTTTCTCTAATTTTTTCTATACAATTATTTGCAATTTTGTTCCAGATTTTGCAATAATCTTGTTTTGTAACTTCGTTTAAAAGTTCAAAACAAAGCATATCTTCATATTTTGAGTAACGTTTTGCAAATTCATCCCAAAGTGCATAAAACATATTTTGATACTTTTCGTCTTCAAAAAATCCAGATTCAGATTCTCCATCATCAAAAGAATAACCAATTGTTTTGTGAAGATCCAAAATCATATTAATTTGATTGTTTTTACACCAGTCAATTGCATTTTGAATATAAGCAAAACCTTCTTCCTTAAAAGTTCCATCCAAATTTTGCACTAAATCATAATCAACCGGAATTCTAACGTGATCTAAGCCCCAACTTTTAATTACTTTTAAATCCTCTTCTGTAATGAATGTATCGTAATGTTCTTTTGTATGAACACACTGAGAAAGCCATCCCCCAAGATTTACACCGTGTTTAAAACCTTCCATTGTTGCCATAATATACCTCTTAAAATTAAAGCTACCTAACAAGTATGACGTCTAATGTCATTTCTAAACTAAAAGACTTAGACATCATCTTGTAACATCTTCTTTATAATTGATTACATTTTTTTTGGTATAAAACTTTTATTAAATAATTGTACAAATATCTACTTTTTGATTATTTTTGAATTAATCCACGCATTTCTTCTATTGATTTATAGCCTTTGCGTTTCATAAATGCAGCAAGTCCGTCAATTACTTCTATCATTGTGTTTGGATTTGCAAATGTGGCTGTTCCAACTTGAACTGCACTTGCACCAGCCATAATGAATTCAACTGCATCTTGCCAACAACCAATTCC
>JAFXDY010000028.1 GCA_017521105.1 Treponema sp. | reverse complement strand
TACTTTCCTGGTAAAATTGGGACTTTAAAATTTAGATTAAATGTTAGCAAATCAAATGGTTTAAATTCTACAGCACCTTCTATATCTACTCCAGCACAATTCATAACAGGAGTAAATAAATAATATAATTCTTCTTGAGAAAAATATACTTCTTGGGTATATACTTGTTCAAAAACAAGAGTACCTTCTTCATTATTTGTTAATTGCAAAGATAAATCGTTTACCTTATATCCGAATATCGGAAAAAACAAATTTGGTTTTAACGAAAAAGCAAATTTATTAATATTTGTTGCAACTTCAAAACCATAGAACATAAATGCATCAAAAGCACAAGTTCCACTTACCTCCACTTCGCCAGATTCTTCATTCCCGTACCCCAAAAGAGTAAAAAGATTCTTGTGCAGAGTTACATTTCCTATTAAATCCATTCCATAGTTGTAAGAAAAACGAATTTTATCTTTAATGTTCAAATTAATTTCAATATTAGGATTTGCGTTAATACAAAATAAAGCGCCTGTATCAGGAACTCTATCAGCAAGCTCTCTTAGATCAATTACTAATTCTTTTTGGAACAAATCAAAACAGTGAAAAGTATTGTTTACAAAATTTACTGGAGTATTTACCTTCACTTCAAAAAATCTGTCCCTAATAAAACCATTTGAAAAGGCAAAAGAACATATAATACTTAAAATTAAAATGCAAAGTCTCTTTTTCATACTTACCTCCAAAATTAAAACTTAAGAACACCATTTGTCTTCAATTGAAGATAAAAATCAGCTTTTAAATCTAAATCTCTACAAAAAGAGAATGTGGAAGCAGGAATATTTAACACAACGGAAGGAATTATTGGCCAAGCTGTCATTAAGTGCGCAGGTTTTTCTAACAATATTTCTCCGGAAGAAAGCTCCAATGAATTCTCAACATCAAATAGTTGTATATCAAACGACATTGGTGAGGTTGAACAAATTGGCACTTCCTCAGTTACATATTTCAAAGAAATTGATTCTATCACATCTAACCATTCATTTACTTCTGTTTGTGTTGGCTCTTCTGTTCTACCAAAAATATCTTCGGTAAATTCCATGCCAAAGATTTTTAACAAATCAAATTGAATATCATCTATAGCTTCAAATTCCAAAGGCAAACAAATCAATGCATAAAGTGCAATAGAATAAACCGAGCTTTTTTCCAAATCTTCCTTGTAAATACGAATCTCGTTAGAAGCAACGCCTGTAATTAATTCAAAATCATAAGATAAACACATTGATGCATTTTGATTTTCAGAAGAATTATATATCAAATCTACTAAATCATTTTTTACTGAGCATTTTTCTGCAGAAATATCTGTAATAACTGTGTCATCATCAAATATGAACGTTGGCATTTGACAAAATTCAAGAGGAGATTCTTTATTCATAAAGACAATTTCTGGCGAATCTTTTATCTTTACATATTGTCCATTTTCCAAGACTGCATTATTCATAACTATTTGACCATTATCAAATCTTGTATTTTCTAAAATTTGTAGTTCAGGTTTTTCAAAATAAAGATAAATTGGAATTGATTTTATTCTGATTAACTCAATTTGATCTTCTGGTAAAAAGGAATTCATGCTTGAAAAAAGTGAATTATTTGACAACTGTGTATCTATAACACCATTTTGGCGACTCCCAGAAGAATACATTACCATTTCGGTCCAATCAATTACGCTTTTTAACGATAATCCTATTTCAAATTTTTCTGCAGCTGTAACATTATTCAACACTATATAATTTGGATTTTCAGGTGTTGCACCTGGAAATAAAATATCTATTTTATAATCAATAGAATCATAAATTCCTACTGTACCTTCGATATTCTTTATTTCTATCAATTTTGGAGAACTTGAAGACAACAAAGAAAACTCTTTGTCTATTGAACCAGCAGAAACTGTCTCTGAGTCATTTAGACCAATAAAATCAGATTTTACAGCAACAATTATGTCATTTCCCTCTGGCAAATTGTTTGTCATTACTCCTTCTATACCACTATTCATTATTGATACAGATTTTATGTAAGATCTGATTCCTGAAGATAAAGGTTCTGTTTTATTTAATCCATAATTAGAAGCATCTAAATTAAAACCTATCTTCTTGTATTTTTGCACTGTTAATTTAAAAATAAAAAATGGTAACGAAAAAGAATCTATAGTTGCATTGTTTGCAGAAAGAATGATATTAGAAGATACAAAAAGTTCTTTATCTGAAATTTCCAAATCTTTCATATCCATTACTTTTGCTTCAGAATTGGGATTAAAAGATTTTTCGAATAAATTTGAAAAATTTAAATCGTAACTCAAACTAACATTATTCCATGAATAAGGGATTTCAGCTGATGTTTCTAATGTTCCTTCTTCAATTACGCATTCTTCAATTCCCAAATTTTTCAGATTAAAATTAACAAAAGTTTTTATGGGTATTGAATAGTTATCAACTGTAAAACCAGAAACATTTGCAAAATTACTATCTTCGGTAAAAGTAGCAACATAATCTTTATTAGCATTTGGTTCAGAAAATTCAATAATCATCCCTTCAGAATAAAATGTAGTATTCAAAAAAGGCAAATTAGCTTCACCAGACACAAAATTTCCTTCCGAAAGAACAACATCATCCTTAATTAATTTAACAGATCCTGTTAAGTCCTTTTTTGGATTAGTAATAATTATTGTTCCATAATCATATGTTACCGTATCAAAACTATTTTTATTCAAAAAATTTACAGCTCCATTAACTGCTATACCACCAAACGAAACTAATCCATTGATTAAATCTTTAAAACTATCAAATGGGAAACTTTGTGTTGTTGATAAATCTATTTTTGGAATTTCAATTTCTTGTTTTGCAGATATTTTTGAAATAGATTGTAAAATATCTGTTTTTTCCATATATTTTCCAAAATCAATTGGAATTTCTTGAATTGGAATTTTTGTTAGAAATTGTTGAACATTTTCACTTGAACCATTTGGATTATAATCAAAGACTTTCATTTGTAAATCTGATGTATTTTGATCTTGAGAAAGTTGATTAATATCAAATAAACTTCCAAACGATTCCTTAAATTTTCCAATTCGAACGTTATATGTTGCATTTGTTTTTATTGAAACACTTTCTGGCATCTGAAGAAAACAACCCGAAAAAACAATCGAAAACAATATATATATAAAAACAATCTTTTTTTTCATATCTCCTCCTAAGTTAATAATTTTATTGAAAAAAAAAGCCACCTCAAAAACAAATTTTAAAGGTGACTTTTTTAGATAATTAATTTAACTGCTACTATAATAACATATTATATAAATTTTTCTACTTTTTTTTAAATATTTTTTTTATTTATTAAAAAATGCAGCAAATGGATTGTAACTCATTCCGTCATCATCATCTTTACGACGAGTTTCTGTGTTTTTAAATGAATTATTTGCTTTATTTGCACTGGCAGCACCAGAACCTTTTTTTACAACTACAACTTTTTTGCCACCTGAATAACCAGCCCCAAAACTAGAACCTGAACCAGAAGTGCTTCTTGTAGGAGCACTTTTTGCACCAGTTCCCGCACGACTTGCAGCATCGCTCTTTAAAGAAAGCCCAATTCTGCGTCTGTCTACATCAAGTTGAATAATTGTAAATTCAAAAACATCACCAACTTTTACAACATCCATTGGATTTTCAACAAAACTGTCGCTCATTTCACTAAGGTGAACAAGCCCAGTTTCATGCAAACCAATGTCAACAAAAGCACCAAAGTCTACAACGTTTCTAATTTTTCCAGTAACTTTCATGCCTTCTTTTAAATCTTCAAACTGAAGAACACCTTTTTGCATAATTGGAGCTGGGTATCCGTCACGAGGGTCGCGATTTGGTTTTTGAAGTTCATCAATAATATCATTAATTGTAATTTCACTAATGTTATATTTTTCTGCCAAAGATTTTCTTTCTGAAGCAGTAATTTTTTCTCCATTTTGAATTTTTGGCAAAACTTCTCTTGCTGCGTCGTAGTTTTCTGGGTGAACCCAAGTGTTATCAAGAGGATCTGAACTTTCTGCAATTTTTAAGAATCCGGCACATTGTTCAAATGCTTTTGGTCCAAGCCCCGGAACTTTTTTCAAATCTTCACGACTTGTAATTTTTCCGTTTGCATCACGATACGCAACAATTTTTTTTGCTGTTGTTCCGTTAATTCCAGAAACATATTTTAAAAGTGAATAAGATGCTGTATTTAAGTTTACACCAACATTATTTACTACCGAACCAACAACTTCATCCAACTGTTCAGCAAGTTTTTTCTGATTTACGTCATGCTGATAAAGCCCAACACCAATTGCCTTAGGATCAATTTTTACAAGTTCACTTAATGGGTCTTGCAAACGACGTCCCATACTAATTGCCCCACGAATTGTTAAATCAAGTTCAGGGAATTCTTCACGAGCAATATCACTTGCCGAATAAACAGAAGCTCCAGATTCATCAACAACTGTGTAAACAACATCAGAATAATTTTCGCTAATTACTTTACTAACAATTGCTTGAACTTCTTGCGAACCAGTTCCGTTTCCAACAGCAACAACTTGAATGTCATATTTATCAATTGCGTCGTTAATCATTTGATATGTGCCTTCTGGATCTGTTACCTGGAAGAATTTAAAGTATCCAAGATATTTTCCAGTTTCGTCCAAAGCAGCACATTTTGTTCCAGTACGAATACCAGGGTCCACACCCAAAACACGGCTTCCTTTAATTGGCTGTGTCATCAAAAGATTTTTCAAATTTTCGCTAAAAATACCAATTCCGTGTGCATCTGCTTCGTCAGTTTCGTCACTACGAATTTCACGAATTACAGCAGGAGAAAGAAGTCTTACAACACCATCTTCAATTGCATCTGCATAATAGTGATTGCTCATTTCTGCACGATTTTGCAAAAGTTTTACTGCATCTTCAACTTCAACATCAATTGTTACTTGCAAAGCATTTTCACGTTCCCCACGATTCATTGCCAAAATTCTGTGTGGTTTTACTTGATTTAATGGCTCTTTGTAATCCCAATACATTTGATATGTAGAAGTTTTTTGAGCTTGTTCTTCTGTTTGACCTTCTGGAACAATTCCCTTTGTAACAATGTTTCCAGATTTTAAATAAAGATTATGAATTGCTTCACGGTTTGAAATATCTTGCGAAACTCTTTCTGCAATAATATCTTTTGCACCAGCCAAAGCATCTTCAACAGTTTCTACATTCAAAGCAGCATCTTCGTTATCTGTTTTAATATATTTTTCCGCTTCTTTTTCTACAGCAGCATCGTCGTTGTCTGCAAGAATAAATTCTGCCAAAGGTTCCAAACCTTTTTCTGCCGCAACCATTCCACGAGTTTTCTTTTTCTTTTTGAATGGAGCCCACAAATCTTCCAATGCAGAAAGTGTTGTTGCAGCCATAACAGCATTGTAAAGAGATTCAGTCAATTTTCCCTGAGCAAAAATCCCTTTTACAATTTCAAGACGTCTGTCTTCCAAATTATGATACGATTTATAAAGATGGTCGCAATCTCTAACTTGAACTTCGTCTAACGACCCATGTTTTTCTTTACGATAACGGCTAATAAAAGGAATAGTACATCCTTCTTCCACAAGGCTAATTACAGCACTAACTTGAGCCACACGAATATTTAATTCGTCAGCAATTTTTGTCATAAGTTCAACTTCGTTTACCGAAAGTGAATCAATAATTTCTTGAGTAAATTCCATAGTTTGAACATTTTACAAAAAAACTAAATGGCTGTAAACAAAAAAAAGAGGGATATCTAAAAAGTTTTCACTTTAGATATCCCTTTCAAAAACACTCAAAAAAATTATTCAATTGAATGTTCGTTAATTTCACCAACTCTTGTATAAATTTGATCTAACAAATTTTTGCAATTTGATGACATCAACTGATAAATATTTGGTATTAACAACTGTTTAATTCTTTGATCTAAACCGTTTGTTCCAGATGATGACATAAACGAGAATACAAACAAAAATTCACCTTCCACAGGACGCTGCATAATAAGAACAGCATCTGAACGGAACAAGAACCCGCGAATATTAAAATGAAAGTCAGAAATCTTTTCATAAAGTTTAACTTCCAATTTTCCTTCTGGGAACACAAAAGAAAAATGCGACAAACTAATATCTTGAAGAATTCCACTGTAAGGGGTACCGTTATAGTTAAAAGAAAAAGTGCAGGCTTTTGTGCAAAGAGCACGAATGTTTTTTCTTCGCCCTTGGGCCTGATTCGCAAACAAAATCTTTTCTATAATTCCAAAGTTAGTTTTCTTTTGGTATTCAAGCTGAATACATCCACAGTTTAATCCCATTTCAAAAAGATATTTGTATTCCAATCTTGTTTTTTCGTCTTTTGTTTGTCTTTTTGTGTACAAAACACCAATAGAAGCTTGATTATTATAACTTTCTGTCAATCCTTTAATGAATACAGGCCAATCCAAATTCTGAACTGGCGAATCAATATTAAAAAAGAAAATAACATCATGAAAAATTGAAATTAATATATCTAATTTCTTTTGAAGAGAAGTATGCTTATCATTTTCTACAAAATAACATTCATATCCTAACGCAAAATAATCTTCCAAAAAACTTTCTGGAAACAACGACATATCTGGCGTAATAAAAAATGTTTTTCGTCCTGTAACAATTTCTTTTATCGTAATGCCCATAAATACCCTCAACTATTACACACAATAAAATTGTATCAGACTTTTTTAAAAATGGAAGTATTTTTTAAATAAAATGGCCAATATTATGGTGTTCAACCATTTTAGTTTTTACTGCTACAATATAACTTCCAAACATAGAAGTGGCAACATCAATTATTGAAGCAAAAGAACACAATATCAAAGCTGCTGGTTTTAATAACAAGAAACTTGTTTCAAAACCTTTTGCATATTGTTCACAAATTATTGTTAACAAAATAAATGCTACACCAGAAGGAATGTTTCCTAATAAGAATGGCAAACTAAATGCCATTAAGAATATCCAAAGTGTATCTTGAAAAGAAAAACTTAAGCTTGAATAAGAGCGCCAAATCAAAATGAACGAAATTGCAACTACTAAAGAAGCGCCACCTCTTGCAAATACAGAAAACAGTGGATAAGTAAAACCTCCAACACGTCTTCTAATTCCAAGGCTTTCTTTTCCGTGACGAATGCTTAAAGGTAAAGTTAAATTTGTATCACCACCAACAAAACCTAACAACATTGGTGCAATACTAGCATATAAAACTCTGTATGGATGTGGATCATGACAAACAAATCTAATAATCAAAGGATAAATTAATCCAATTACAATTACCAAGTCACAAACCAACATTAAAATTAACGGAGTATAAATTCCGGTTTTTAAGATTGAACGGAAAGTAATCATCCAGTTTGTCATAATTGCAATAGTACAAATTGCCATTATTTCTGTAAAGAAAACTGCAATGTTATAAAATAGTTTAGAACATGAATCAGCAAGAGAAAAAATAGGTTTGAACATTGTTAATTCTGAACCACTTTCCCAACCAATTAAAGAAGCAAAAACAAAAGAAACAAGAATAAATGTACCGTCTCTTAATGTTTCAAAAGCAGAATACGGAAAAATTGATAAAATTAACTGTTTTATGTCTAATTTGTATACTTCAGGAACCAATTCTACAGTAATTGGAATACGAGGTAATTTTACTAACAAAATGGAACATAATCCAATTAAAGTCAAAATCAAAGAAGAAACAATAATAATCAAAAAAGTCCAACTGATTGTTTTAAGAACTAATTTTGATGTTCTTAATTTATTTACAGAAACGATTGCTGTTGAAAAAATTAAAGGCACAACAAGATATCTTCCAAATCTAATAAATAACTCTGTTAAAAAAGAAAGAAAATCTGCTGCTTTTGCATTATCTAATGGAAGAATTAATGCTGCCAAGATTCCAAGTACAATACCAATTATATATTTTAACCAAACTTTCATATTTCCATTATAACATAGACTAGAATGCAATTCCATAGTGTGTTATAATAAAATTATGTCAAATTTATTAATCCTTGGTAAAGAACTACCAGATTCTTTGGAACTTGCCGAAACTTTTTCAAAAAATAATCGTGTTGTTTTTTCACATGCAAAACTAGATTCCGAATATGCAAATTTTGAAGCAGAAAATATCTATTCAACAACAATAAACAGAGCTTCTGCCATTTCTGCACATTCTTTTATTATTAATGCAGAAACAAAATTAAAATCAATTGATGAAGTTTTGATTATTTTTGATGCTTCTTTTTACAATTCAAAATTTGGTGCAGACAAAACAGAAGATGTTGCTCTTTCTGTTGATACAATGATTAATAATTATCTTTTTTTTACTAATGAATTAATAAAAAGAATTGATCAATGCAAAGAAAAAATTACAGTTTCATTTTTGATTAAAACAGTTCCTTCAAAATATGAAAATTTATCAAATTCCACAAAAATAAACACATTACCAACAAGCAACACAATTTCAATGGCACAAAATGCTTTTATTTCTCTTGCCGAAAATTTTTCTACTTATGTTCAAGACAGACCATATCTTTCTGTTTTGTTAGCAAAAGCTCCATATAATTCAGAAGTTTTTCAAAATGATAAAGACATTGCTACCTGGCTTTGCGCTAGTTTTGATGCAATAAAATCTGCAAAACATAATCAAACTTTTAAACAAGCTGGAACATGGAATAAAGTTGGAACAAAAGTTTCAACAGGTTTTTCTATATTCAAATAAAACAAAAAAGAGGCTCTTATGATTTTTGACGAATTACAATCTTTTATAATTACTGCAATTCAAAACAGATATATTGATTATTGTATTCGCCTTCTTGCCAGCCTTTTTTGCGGACTATTTTTGGGAATAGAAAGAAAACAACATCAAGAAATTGTTGGAATTAGAACATTGATGTTAATTTCTATTTCTTCTTGCCTTTTAAGCATATTGTCTTTAGAAATGTCTAGATTTTTACATTTCTCTGGAGACTCCACTCGCATTGCCGCTGGTGTTGTAAGCGGAATTGGTTTTATTGGTGCTGGGGCAATTTTAAAACAAGGGGTAAACATAAAGGGACTTACAACGGCTGCAATTATTTTTTGTGCTTCGGCAATGGGTCTTTGTTGCGGGAGCCGCCTATATTTCCCGGCATTTAGCGTTTTATTATTGGGTTTATTCATTCTTTCGTTTTTTCACAAAATTGAACACAAATACTTTCCTTTAACAAAAATTAAACACATCAAACTTGTAATTTCTTCCCTAGACGTAAACTTTAATTTACTCAAAGAAATTATCTTAAACAAAGGATATTTAATTAAAGACATTCAGATTGAAAAAGAAATTCAAAAGAAAAAAACAACAATTGTTTTTGTAATAAAATGTTCAGATACCACAGACACAGTCGATCTTTCCGATTCTTTTTCTTCTGTTAGCAACCTTCAAAAATTATTTATTTACGAATAGTTTATACTTGTATGTATCTTTTTTTAGCATTATAATATTGGGGTGGCTAGTTTATTCGTTGTAGGAACCCCAATTGGGAATCTTGGAGACATTACTTATAGAGCTATAGAAACATTAAAATCTGTAGACTATGTTGCTTGTGAAGATACAAGACACACTCTGCAACTTTTAAACCATTTTGAAATTAAAAAACAATTAATTTCATGTAGAGCCCAAAATGAAAAATTTGTTAGCGAAAAAATCATTGAGCTTTTAAAAGAAGGTCATGATATTGCTTACGCAAGTGATGCTGGAACACCAGGCATTAGCGATCCGGGAGCTGTTTTAGTTGATTGCGTAAGAAACGCTGGTTTTGATGTTGTACCAATTCCAGGAGCTTCAGCTTTTGCTACTTTGATTAGTGTGGCTGGTTCGGGTGGTAAAACATTAATTTTTGAAGGTTTTCTTTCTCCAAAACCTGGTAAAAGAAAACACCGATTAGAAGAACTTCTGAACACAAAAGATGCAGTAATTATTTACGAATCTCCGTTCAGAATTGTTAAACTTTTAAAAGATATTGCCGATATTGAAAGTACACGTCGCGTTGTTGTGGGACGTGAACTAACAAAACTGCATGAAGAGATTACAAGTGGAACTGCACAAGAATTGTACAATAATTATTCTTCAAGACAATCCATAAAAGGTGAGTTTGCAGTTTTTATTTCTGGTGTAAAAAATTTAAAGAATTCTGATGAATCTACCGATAATTAAAAGGTAGAGGGGTAGGACGTTATGATGATAAATGGTGTAAACGGTGTTAATCCACTAAACAATGTTCAAAATCTTCGCAAAACTGAAAATGCAGCTAATGTAAAAAGCTCATCTGATACAGTTTCAGTTTCTCCAGAAGCTGAAAAAATGGCAGAAGCATATTACATGGACAAAATTGCACAAGAAACACCAGATGTTCGTGCAGATCGCATTGCAGAAATCAAAGAAAAGATTAAGGACCCTAATTACTTAAGCGATTCTGTTATTAAATCTGCTGCAGATAACTTTTTGTCTGCAATTGGCATTTAATTATTAATTTATTACTAAGTTTTTAGTTAATAAAGTTTCTTAAGAAAAATTAATTGCCAAGATTTTGGCATCTGAAAAGGGCTGTCTAATAAGTAAAGGATATAGTGATTGCATTCAAGAAAAATCATTGTATCTGGTGTGGATGCTGAAACAAGTTCTGCACAGCAAGACTTTTAGACAGCCCCTTTTTTATTTAGGGTTTAATACAAACCCTAAAAACGGCCGAGTCAAGGCCTTGAGCAAAGCGTGCCTTGACCGGACGTATTTAATAACGTAATAAGCTTTAGATAAAAAACAATAAACTACAGAAACAAGAAGGAAGAGTATATGTCAGATTTTGTTTTTAGAATTAATCCAAATATCATCTTGGGATCTTATTCACTAAGTAGATTAGGACAATTAGTTTTGGAATGGGGAACACGTTTTATTGTAATTATGGACCCAATTCTAAAAGAGGTTAAACTTGCCGACAAAATCACTCAATCCTTAAATGATCGCAAAGTTGAATATTTCTTTTTTAATGAATTAGCAGAAGGATCTTGTTCAAAAACTGTAGAACGAGCATTATCTCTTGCAAAAGAAGGTCACATTCACGGAGTAATTGCGGTAGGTGGTGTTACAGCATTAAACGTAGGACGTGCAGTAGCAGCAATGTTCAATGAAGTTCACAGTTTTAATACATTTTTGGATGGGGCACAACCAAACACAAATCCAATTCCTTGTATTTGTGTACCTTCCACATACAGAACACCTTTTGTTTTTACAAACGAAGTACCAATTACAGATTCAAGAAATCATCAAGTAAAATTACTTAAGGTTCAAAAAAATCTTTGTAAGCTAGTCCTTTACGATCCAAACATGACTCTTACTTTAACAGATAACCAAAAAGCGACACTTTCAATAGAATTAATTTCTATGGCAGTAGAAGCTTATCTTTCTCAAAAAGCAAACTTCTTTAGCGACACATTCGTAGAAAAAGGACTTCAATTATTAACTTATGCTTTGGACGGTTCCCCTTCCCTTGATATTACAACACCAGAGGAAATTCTTTTAGCTCAAGCGGGAACAATGCTTTCGTTAGCTACAACTTCTTCATCTTTGGGCTTAGCAAGTTTACTTTCTTTAACAATTAATTCACGTTACAGCATTGTAAAACCTCTTATTTCTTCTATTTTATTGCCATATATGCTTGAAGATGCTGCAAAATATAAAAGCTCACAAATTGTAAAATTGGCAAAAATTATGAATTGCATTCCAGAAGATGAAAATCCTTCATCAGAAGAAATCTGTAATTATTTTATAGATTCAATTAGACAAAGAATTGCAAAAGCAAATTTACCAACTCGGCTAAAAGACTTAAACTTAACAATTGAACAGCTTTCTCTTGCTGTTGAAGATGTTAAACAAATTGATATTGTAAACACATTACCAAGAAGCATGTCTACAGACGACATTTTTGATTTTGTAAAAAAAGCATACTAGTGGAACTTTATGATAGAACCAGGCAAACTTTTTCAGTTAGAAGGCGGACAAAAACGCCGTAAATTAGCATTAACTTATGGAGCTTTAGAAAGAGATATTCGCGGAATTGCCGAAAAAGGCACAGAATATTCTTTTGAAAATATTAAACGTAGCGATTATCTTGTAAAAATCACTGAAATCCTTCTAAAAGATCCAAAATTAGAAAAAGAAGATTTTGACGCACTTTCTTTTTTAATTAAGCAAAATCCTTTGGATGAATTACGCCTTTGTAACGTAGCCAGAAACACTTTACTAAAAATTATTGGAACTTTTCCTGCTGAATGGGATTTAGTAATTGCGCCACACGCAGCCCCAACAGATGAAAACGGAACAGTTAGGCAAAGAAGTTTTTATCCTGGTGTTTGTGTTTACGCAGAAGATATTCGTTCCCCATTTAATATTGGTTCAATTTTTAGGACTGCAGAAGCAATGGGAGCCGAAAAAGTTTTTATTTCTCCTAATTGTATTGATCCTGAACAACCACGGGCAATTCGCTCTGGAATGGGATGTATAGAAACTCTTGGTTGGAATAGATGTTCTTTGCAAGATTTGCCAGAAGATTTACCTGTTTTTGCATTAGAAACAGGTGGAACAGACATAAATGAATTTGTTTTTCCAAAGCAAGGTATTTGCATTATTGGCTCCGAAGAACTAGGAACAAGTCCAGAAGCTTTGGCAAAAGCAACTTACGGCAGAGTTACAATCCCTATGGTGGGCTTAAAAGCGTCATTAAATGTTGGTGTTGCATTTGGAATTTTAATGCAAAAATGGACAGAACAATTAAGTGAATTAAAAAAATAATGATTTTCTATAGAACTAACAAATTGAGTTGATTTTAGCAATAAATTCGTTTAATTGGCTTTCTGATTCAATGCCTACAGCTTGCAATAAGTATCTATTAATTTGATAATATTCAAGTTCTTTTTGTTCAAAATAATTCATAATATTTGAAGCAGCAATAACATGACAAGGCTCACAAGCATCTAATTCAGAAGGAACATCCCAATTGCTACATTTTTTTAGGCATTCCAAATGTTCGCTAGAAGCAAAAGATTTACTCAACAAATAATAAGAGAACATAGAATAGTTTGTTTCACTGTTGTAAACTCCTTTTATGTTCATTTTTGTTTCTAAATCCGAAATAATTTTATCTAATTCAGAGCGTTGTTCTTTTGATAAACCAGAAATCAACAAGCGACCAAGATTATTTAATAAGCCCAAAACATAGAATTCTTCATCATCAAATTTTAGTTTTTGAGCCTTAGAAAAATCACGCAAATTTTTAGCAATATTATATGAGAAGATAGCTGTTTTAGCAGCAGATTCTAATTTTTCTTTATACTCTGCATTTTCTACAAGAACAACTCTTGACGATTCTTTTGGGAACAAAGATTTTAATTCATCATCCGAAATTGAATCCAAAGCAGCAGAAATCTTAAATTGATTAGATTTTCCTTTATTTGCGTAAGACAACAACAAGAATGTAAGCATTGCATCTTTTTGGAACAATTCCACCAATTTTGATTTATCGCAACCATTTTGTAAAATTGATTGCAACTGATTGTAATTGTCTTTTAAAATTGGAAAAGCATTTATTGTTTTTGCATAATCTTTGTAGATTTCATTTAATCCATCTTGAATTGAAGAATCACAAGGCAAAAATATTCTTGTAACAGTTTCTCCATTAGAAACCATAACTTGATAATTTTCTCTAGACAAACCAATTTTTTCTAACATCAAAATCATAATTATAATTCCCAATCCAGCACCTTCAGATTGGTCCATTACAGAAGTTAAAACTTCATCAATTGATTTGTACTGTTTTACACCATCTAATTTATCTTGAATACGTTTTTTTTCTGTTGGTGTTAATTTTGCATTGTTTCTAATTTCAATACGAACAGAAGAGTCAGTTCTAATTTGAAGAAGGAATTTGATATATAATCCACTTTTCTTTTGAAGTTCCAAATAATGATTAATATCAGAAAGTGTGTCTGTTTTGAACGTTTCCATTCCAACAGCATATTGTTCTTCGTCATTAATATCTAAGCCTTTTTCTTTAAAATACACACGCTTAGTGTTTGCCTTTTTTGCGTTTGTTAAAAGTTCACCTAGACAAAAAGAGAGATAC
Source organism: Treponema sp. (assembly GCA_017521105.1). Taxonomy (GTDB): domain Bacteria; phylum Spirochaetota; class Spirochaetia; order Treponematales; family Treponemataceae; genus Treponema_D. The sequence goes on along the minus strand of JAFXDY010000028.1, from coordinate 1,492 downwards.
TGTTCCATGTGATTTTGGTGACACGCAGTTAAAAATTCTGAAAGCACACTATGTATATACATTTCCATACTTTTTGGCAGGGTATACGTAGTGACTTCAATAGGAACTTGATATTCCAGAGCTTTTTTGATTTTCTGTGCGTCAATCTCTTTTAGAGTATCTAAATCTTCATTCACTATTCTTAAATTATATTACAGAAAATAATGATTGTAAAACGATTTCTTAATTTTTTTTCTATAGTTTTTATCATTTTTTTTCCTTAACAATTAGTAACTTCTATTTTATAATTACAACAATACACTTTTTCTAAAGGATTTTTTATGAGTAATCAAAAAGATTTTAAACCTTATATCCCTGCAGATAAGGTTGTGCCAGAATTAACTGTTACTTCTATTATTATCGGTTTAATTTTGGCTGTTGTTTTTGGTGCAGCAAATGCGTACTTGGGCCTTAGAGTTGGTATGACAATTTCGGCTTCTATTCCTGCTGCTGTAATTTCTATGGGAATTATTCGCGTTATTATGCGAAGAAATTCTATCTTAGAAAATAATATGGTTCAAACAATTGGTTCCGCTGGTGAATCTTTGGCCGCTGGTGCAATTTTTACTTTGCCAGCATTGTTTATGTGGGCCGCAGAATCTTCTTCTGTTGTAGCTCCTTCATTTTGGAATATTGCAATGCTCGGACTTTTTGGTGGAATTTTAGGTGTTTTATTTATGATTCCACTTCGCAATGCTTTAATTGTTGAAGAACACGGAGTTTTGCCTTTCCCAGAAGGAACAGCTTGTGCAGAAGTTCTTTTGGCTGGTGAAGAAGGCGGAGCAAAAACAAAAGTTGTATTTTCTGGACTTGGAATTGCTGCAATTTACAAATTTATTGCAGATGGAATTAAACTTTTCCCATCAGAAATTGCTTGGAGAATTAAACCACTAAAAACAGGTTTTGGTTTGGATGTTCTTCCTGCTCTTGCTGGTGTTGGATACATTTGTGGAAACAAAATTTCTTCTTGTTTATTTAGCGGAAGTGTTTTGGCTTGGTTTGTTTTAATTCCTGCAATCGCTTTGTTTGCAGGTGCAAATATTATTGCTCCAGGAAGCACACCAATTTCTGAACTTGGCCCAGACGCAATTTGGAGTTCATACATTCGTTATATTGGTGCAGGTGCTGTTGCTGCCGGTGGAATTTTTAGTTTAGTAAAATCACTTCCACTTATTGTAAAAACATTTGCAAAAGCAATTAAAGGTTTTGGAAAATCAGGTGATTCTTCATCACGTACAGAAAAAGATATTCCAATGCTTTATGTTTTAGTTGGATGTTTAATTATTGCCTTGTTGATTTGGCTTGTTCCTTCAATTCCTGTTCCATTTATTGGTGCTTTGTTAATTGTTGTTTTTGGATTCTTCTTTGCAACAGTTTCTAGCCGCATGGTTGGTTTGGTTGGTTCGTCAAATAACCCAGTTTCTGGAATGATTATTGCAACTTTGTTAATTGT
>JAFXDY010000027.1 GCA_017521105.1 Treponema sp. | reverse complement strand
TCATATCCAAATTCGCTAAATTTTTTATCGGCACCTTTTATTTCAACTTCTTTTACTTCAAATATTTTCTTTAATTGTTCAACAGCAAGATTTATATCTTCCAAAAAAGCACAAATCATGCGAATTCCCATCATATCAGTTAGATATATTAGAGTGTTGTTATCAACCATGTCGTCTTTTTTTAAACGCAACACTTTTCTGTAATAACTATCAAAACTTTTGACACGACTTTTGTAAGTTGGTTGCGCTAAAAGACAAACCTTTTTTTGCAAAATTTTAATTACATTTTGTATGATTTTTTCAAAATAATCTGAATAAGATTCATAAGATTCACGTAGTGATTTTTTTGATAATAAGTTTTTGCTATCCATAATATTCCATTATTAATTTTATTTATTCATTTTAATTTTACAATAAAAAATAAAAATTACAATGAAAATATTATTTAAAACAAAAAACGCTTTGAACAAAAGTTCAAAGCGTTTTTTTCCAATTTTACTTAGAAAAATTATTTTTCAATTTCTACAGTTCCTGCTGAAGAATTATTTGCATTAGAATCTGAATCTGGATTCAAGCTTGAAGTAAAGTCATCTTCTGCAGCAAGTTTAGCTTTTTCTAAGTAACGATTAACTTGTTTGTTACCGAATTTAGCCATTTCAGCATTTTGACGAGCTGTTTCTTTTTTACCGATAATTCCCCAAATGTCTTCATCAGCAATATCACGATCACTTTGAAGGATAGCTTTATCATAGATAATTTTTACATCTTTGAAATAACCGATAAAATCTCCACCAATATGAGCTGCATCACGAGTAACCTGGAATCCTTCGAATTTTACAAAAGGAAGTCCACGTGGGTAAATTGGATATACACGGATTTCACGATTTCTGATTTCAGAAATGTATTGTGGGTTGTTCCAACGAAGTTCTTTCCATCCATCGAAACCTAAATATCCCATGAAATAACGTCTTTGTACACCATCTGTATCAGAAAGAAGTACATAAAGACCATGTGGATAGTTCATACCCATTGTTGTTACACAAATTGATTTAACTGTACCAACATTTTTTACAATACCATATCCGTCTTCGAATAATGTTTTTCCACTAGCTTTTTGTTCGTCAGTTGGTTCTTGTCTTACACCATTTTCATCAACATCTGCTAATGGTTCGTAAGCAGGAATATCAAATGGAGGAACAATCTTTGCATTTGCATTTGAATTCCATGTTGGGAATACAATGCGAACACCCATTACATTACTACCAGCAAATGGAACATCAGCTGAGTCTTTAACTGGAGCAGCAACTACTTGTGAATCTGCCAAACTTGCAACTGTTTTTGCTGAAGAGTTAAGTTGAACTTCCCATTCTGGAAGAGCCAACGAAGTCTTCATTAAAGTTTTTTGATCTTCAGTAAAAGTAGCACCAGCACTAACTGAATAGTCCATTACAGTACGACCGTTTTGTGTGTTATCTCCGTTATCGTCAGCAACACAGTCAACGTCAAGTAATGTGAAGTCGATGAGCATAGCTTCTTCTGCAAAAGCAACGCCACCAGCGAGCAGCATAGCAGCTGCGATTAATCCTAAAGTCTTCTTCATATTGAAGCTCCTTTTTATATATACGAATTCGATGTAGCCTTGTATTAATATATTATCATACAACTATATTAATTTGTCAACGCTTTTTCTTCAATGAAATATGATAGTTTTGCTATTTTTATTTCAATGAAGCAACGAATTTTTTACCAATAAATAATTCTATTGTTTCAATATCAGAGAAATTTCTCTTGATATTTAATTTTAACAATTCAATTCCTTTTTCAATTGGATAAGAAGAATCATCAATTACTAACAAATCTTCTGATAAGTCTAAATACAAAACATTTCCTCTTTGAAAACAAGAAACAACTTTTGTCCCTGAAGAAAAAATCATTTTTGTACGTTCTACAGTTGACCCCAAAAGCAATTCATCAATGAACAATTGTAATTCACCTTGAACAGATTCTTCTGATAAATTTCTACGTTCTACAATATACGAACCAGTATCTGCAGAAGGAAATACAAAAACTCGGGAATAACTTTCTGTTTTGAATATATAAATTAAAAGAGAAATTAAAAATGCAAATAATAATACTGCTAAAACAATTATATGTTTTAGATCTTTTTTGACTAACTGTTTCATCTTACTGTTGTAAATCCTTTTGAGCGTTCAAAATGGGTAATAAACGCACTAATTCCATTATATATTCCTAAAGTGGTCTTTTTCAAGTATGTATCGTTGATTAAATTTTTGGCTTCTTTTTCGTTTGTTAAAAATCCAAGTTCAATTAAAACTGCAGGCATATTTGAATTTTTTACAACAAACCATTCTTCTGCTTTTATTCCTCTAGCAACTGATTCTTTACCAATTTGGGCTTTCATTCCGTCCATAATAAATTTTGCAATCATTATGCTTTCTGTTGTAAATTCTTCTTCTAGCATTGAATTTAAAATTGGAAGCAAAGTTTTATCGCCGTCTACACTACTTTCATCAATTACAGTTCGTCTTGTTCCTGGAGTTAAATACCAAACTTCGTATCCAGAAGCGGTTTTGTTAAAAGAAGCATTAACGTGAATTGAAACATAAAGAGCCGCTTCGTGTTCTCCAACTTTTAGATTATTTGCAATATCTGTTCGTTCTGAAAGTGATAAAAATTCATCTTTTGACCTTGTCATAATGATTTTTTTATCTGGATATGCCATTTTTAATCTATCATTTAACATTTTAGCAACTTTTAATGTAATGTCTTTTTCTTGAACTAAAACTTTTTTTCCGTTGATTTTGTATTCTCTGTATGCACCTGGGTCTTTTCCGCCGTGTCCTGCATCAATCAAAATCGCTCCAACTTTAAACGGTGTTGAATTGTCTTCTTTGAATAAAGTTTCTGCGTCATTTATAAATTGTTGGGAAACAAAAATTTGGTTATCTTTTACAGAAGGTGCATCTGTAATTATTAATCTAATTGAATCAAATAATGCAATTGGTTCATCTTTTCTAAAAGATAATTGATGACCATTTTTTTCTATGATTCCAGATTCAGAAAGAGAATCCCAATAAAGAGACATTCCATTCTTTTTTGCAGTTTCTAAAAGAGAAATATCATTTGCTGCAAAAACTGGTGTTGTAAAAATGAGAAAAACTAAAATGCTAAAAAATCTATTTATTGACTTCATTTTGATCCTTAAATTAGCCTAATTTATTTTATAGAATCTGAAAAATATACAGCACCTTGAATTCCACCACGCAAAAGTGCTTGCCAAAAATCTTTCATTTTTAATTCTGGATGTTTTGGTCTAAGAATGTCAAACTTTTGCACTGTAGAAAGTACAGTGTTATAATTCCAATCTATTTTTTCTGAAAAATCTTTTTTTATAATTTCGGGAATAAATTCTTGAACTTTAGAATCTTTAGGAATTGTTCCTTCAATTTTTTCTAATTGATTTTGTGTAAGTTTTCCAAATGCTGATGGTGGAAAATCTTTTTCATCATCGTAAGTTTTACATTGTAAAAAATCATCTGTTTCTTTTGTGTTTGGTTTTAATGTGATAAAAATGTTTGAAACTGCATCTTGGCTAACTTGTTGAGCAATTTGATGATTGTGGCTAACGCTGATGATGTTTCCGCATTTTTCAATGTTATTCCGCGGAAAATCTACTTTTGAGCCTAAAGAGACTGTGGCGCGAGGCAAGGTATCAAAAACTGCTTTATCTGTAAATTCTTGAATGTTTTCTATATATTCAACAGTTCCAGGAATGCTCATCCATGCACGTTCTGCAGAAGTTCTTTTACAAGGAATTTGAAACAATTCATAAGGTTTTTCTGCATTTTTACATTTTTCTGATGGTTGAAACTTTACAGAAATGCGATTTTTGATTAATTGTTCGGGTTCTTTTCCACAAGCAATTAAAATTCCTTGTTTTGTAAGATTTATATCGGAAGCGTAAGGATATGTCCAACCAGACATATAACCACCAGAAAGTCGTCCTGCAATTTCTCCAATCATTGGGCCGTTTTTTGTCCATTTTATATCAGCTTTTGCAGCTCCTGTTGTGAGTCCAAGAGATTTTGCACCTAAAGCAAAAACAGAAACTAATTGATTGTATTTATCTTCTTCCAAAATTGCAGGCATTGTGTGTCCAACTTCTATAAAATATGGGGGATATTTTATGTGGCGTTCTGCAAAACCTGTAATTGTAAATGTGCCATTGTAAACTAAAGCGTCAATTGAATATTCTGGACCTTCCATATAATCTTCCACAATTGCAGTATTTGTTCTTGAAGATTCCGTTGCAACTTTTATTGCAGAAGCAAATTCATTTTGGCTTCTAACCATTCTACATCCACGAGCACCCATATTATCTACAGGTTTTACTACAAATGGATATTCAATTTTAGAAGTGATTGTTTGCAATAATTGATTTATTTGACTTTCTGATTGAATTTGTACTTTTGAAACAGAGAAAAATTCTGGTGAAGGAACATTATGAGTTTTAAAGCATTGCCGCATTTGAGTTTTTACGCTGGCATTTGTTGCAGCTTCAAAACTGTGAGAAGGCAAACTTAATTTTTGACAAACATAACTTACACTTGCCGAAAAATCTGTTCCAGCGGTAAAAACACCAGCCAAGCCACCATTTTGTTCTATTTGAAGTTCTTTTGCATATTCTAAAATGCCTTCTTTATCTTTTAAGTCAATTTTTTTAAATTTATGTGCATAAGGAATTGCAACAGCTTTATCATTTGCGTCAATTACACAAACTGTAAAACCTAATTCTTTTGCCGACAAAATTGCAGGCTTTTGCATTAAACCTGCCCCCAAAATCAAAATATTCATTTTTCCACCCTATTTTTAGTTTTCACAGTTTCTTTTTTTTACACAATAAAATTCAACTGTGTCGCCAAGATTAAATAATTTACTATATTTTTCTACGCTTTTCCACTTTAATGATTTTTTTGAGATTTCTTTTACAGAATTTTTTATGCAAGGAAATCTTTCTGGATGATGACCTGTAGAAACAACTTTTACAACTTCAAATCCGTATTTTTCAAGAATTGAATTTGCTTTTGAAGGTTCCCAAATGGAATAATGATCTGTGGGACTATTTTGATAAAAGTTGTCTTTATTGCTTTTTGCAGAAATTCCTTCGCCACTTGGTGTTGAAAAAGCAAAAACTCCATCTTTTTTTAAAATAGAATTTATTTTTTTTAGAACGCTATCTAAATTTTTAAAATGTTCTATAACGTACCACATTGTTACAATATCAAACTGAAATAAGCCAAATTGTTCTGAAATGTTAATTTCTGGGAAAGCTGCGGTACATGCAGGATAATTTAATTCGTTTCTTACATATTTTACTGCGTCTTCAGAAATGTCTGTTCCAAAGGGAACGGCTTTGTAATCTGCGGCGGCAGAAAGAAAAGGTCCGTATGCGCAACCAATATCAAAAACATTTTTATTTTGAATTTTGCTAATTGAATTTATATTTTCAATTCTTCTTAAACCTTGTTTTTTTATTGATTCAAAATCTTCTTGGTATGTTTTCCCATATTGTTTTTTATAATCTTCAAAGAAGTAAGATTTTTCATAAGATTTATCATCTTCTAAAGAAAAAGACATATATGTCATTCCGCAAGTTTCACAACGTCTATAAGTTCTAGTATTATTTCTAGCAATTATTTTATCTGCTTTATTTGAATTTTGTGTACATATTGGACAAAGTAATTTTTGTCCTTCTGATATTTTTTGAATAAAATCACCAAGGGAATTTGAATTACTATTTATTGGTAACGAAGGAAATAAATTATTTGATTTAACAAATTGCTTAATTTCTTCTGCTGTTATATTTTCATTTTGTAAAAGTGGAATTTTATATTTTTCAGCAAGATTTTTGTGTAATTTTGTAGTTGGAAGTAAAATTACTCCACAGCCAGCATAAATTGCTTCAAATGCTGTTAAACCATAATGAGTTACAACTATATCGTATTCATACAAATGTTCTTTTAAATTTAAAATGGGTTTTACAACATTAACATTTTTTTCTATTTGTTGATTATTTTCATTTGACATAATTGCTACAATTTTTGCAACAGGAAAAGCCAGTGCAAAAACATTTGCTAGTGGAATTGTAAAACCTTTAGGATCTTCACCCCCAAAACAAATCAAAATCTTTTTAATATCTTCTTCTGTCTGGCTATGATTATTGTTTTCTTTTTTATTATTTGGTAATTGGATAAAGCTTGAATCTGTTAAATTTGATTTTCTATTAATTTCATAAGACGGAATTACATCAAGTAAATATTCACAAAAATCAGAATATTCCGAACCTTCATCAATTGAAATTATTGTTTTACAATTTGAAAACATATTATATTGAGTTTTTGTCATTTTAAATGTATCTGCAACTATAATTGATGGGTAACTTTCATCTGGCAACTGACTAACTATTTGACTTTCTTTTAATCCAATATTTTTATATTCACTAATAATTTGATCTGCTTCTTCTAAAGTTTTATCTTGAGGAATATACACATAAAAAGGCTTATTCAAAGCTGCATTTAAACATCTGTGAAGATGTCCTGTTCCATGTCCTTTTGTAATCGAAGGAGCAAAAATTACAGGATTTTGCACTTGTTTTATATTACAAGCTTGAATAATTTCTTCTGTTGTGTATGGTTCTTGTTTTTCTCCTAAAAATTCAACAATTGAATTTGCTCTTAAAAAATCTGAATAAGTGTCAATTGTAGTTCTTAAATCTGGAAAATTATATTTTTTTGGAGCAGGAACAAATTCACATTTAAAATTTTCTTTATGATTGTATAATGCAGGACCCACATGCTCATGATCGTAAGGGTCTGATGTTTGGGAAGCTGCTTTTAATAAAGAATCTTTTGAAAAGATTTCTACACCACTTCCGTGAGGCAAGCCTTGGTATGTTAAATAATCACAAATCTTATTTTTTTTGTTTCTTCTTTCAAATTCTTCTACAGAGTCAATTGCAGCTTCATAAAATAAAAATGGATTATCAGCTGTTGCACGAATTACTGTTTCAGCATCTACAATTTGAAGTAAATCACAAAACCTTTTTAGAACATCTTCCAAAGAACCAGAAAAACATTCAAAATCATTCTTTTTACAAATTTCATTAATCACAGAAAAAGAGTTTTCATCAGTTGCAACAAAATATCTGTCGGCAGGCACTTTTTTCATAGAATTCAAAACCCATTCTAAAACAGTTTTGCTACCCAATTGTTTTATTGCTTTTTGAGGAAATCTTGTAGAAGATAATCTGCACTGAATTATTACCACTCTATTTGTTTTCATAAACTCATCCTAAATTAATCTTTCCATTGTGTAATTAAAGTTTCTAAATCAATTTTAATTTTGTATTTATTTTGTTTTACCCAATTTTTAGCTGCTCTAAATTGTCTTCTTGCTTCTAAAAAACCACATGAAGAATTTAAGAAAAATTTAAAAAATGATAAATTTGAAATAAAAGCTTCACCATTTTTTATTTTGTGAGTTCCATTTTTTAAAAAGCAACGTAAATAATCAAGATTTATTGTTTTATCATTAATTGGTTCTTCATTATAAGAAAATTGAAGTAAAGTAGTAAGTTTTGTTTTTTCACCCCACAACCAACTTCTTAGGCCAAAATCAAGGTTCTGCCAATATTTTGATTTAATTGAATAATCAAAACCACCTAATTGTATAAACTTCTTTCTATTATAAATAGCTATATTATCAGCAGGAAACAAAGTGCTGTGACCATCATTTACAACAAAAGACTCTTCTACAACAAAATGTTTTTTTTCTGCACTTGGTGAAAACTTTGCAACTATAGAATTTTTATTTGAATCAGTAAGACGTGGAACTACACAAAAAACATCATCTTTTAACAAACGTTCTGCTAGATTTACATTAAAGAAACCTTGATGAATATCTAAACTGTTTCTTAAAACTAATGCATATTCAGATTCAATTTCTGACATTGCCACATTTATCATTTCACCGTCAGTTGTTTTTTCTAATGGAATAATAAACTTAACAGAAGGGAACTTTTTTGCTAAATCTTCAACCGAAAAATTATTTGAATCTAATTCCACAGAAATTATAGAACGAAAATTACATTCTAAAAGTGTTTCCAATAAAGAATCTTTAAAATGTCCACCACTGGAATTCAGCAAAATTACAGAAATATCAAGAGAAGCATTTTTGTTTTCAATTCGACCACCAATTACAGTTCTGTTGATTTGGTGTTCATCAAAAGTTGAAGGTATAATATTCATCACATTTCCCACAGCGTTGGTTATATTTATTTTTTATTTGTTCTTCTATTAATTGATTGTTTTTTTGCCAAATTTCTTCCAATGAAGATTCAAAAACGTTTCCATTAATTTGACCGAATAAGCATGTTTTGCAAGATGGAACATCGCCATTTAATAAAATTATAAAATCTCGGCGAAGATGCCAACAAACATTTCTTTCTAATGGAGATAAATCTGCTGGTTTGCATGGAGGAAGTAAACCTGCAAAATCGTCATATTTTTGAATTATCAAGTTTCCGTTTGAAGCATTTGATTTTTCGTTCCAATAGCGGAAAAATGGTTCTAATTCTTCTTCGTTTTGATTCATTCGCACAAATTGTGGGTAAACTGAATTTGGCAAAACTGCACAAAGTTTTTTTACAGCTTCAACAGATTTTTCAAATGCATTTTCTGAACAATCTGGGTGTATTGTTTTGTAAGTTTGAGATGTAAAAGCATCTACAGAAACTGAAATCATTAATTTTTCAAAGCCATTTGTTTTATTAGGAGAACTTTGTACAATTTTTGCTAATTCATTACAAAAATCATCTGTTACTAAAGTTCCATCTGTTTCTAAGAAAACAGAAAGTCCAGAATAAGACAAAATGCATTCAATCATTTTTAAAAGATTTGGATTTAGTAAAGATTCTCCCCAACAAGAAAGATTTATTACTGCATTTTCGCTAAATTCTGAAATTTTACTGATTAATTTTGAAAATTCTTCAAAATTTTCCAAAGATTTTTCTGATTTTTTTACGTTTTCCGCAACAAAAGATTTTGTATATGGAGAATACAAACTTTCAAAATTGATTTTATTTGTAATTTGGATGTTGTAAAAACCTGGAACTGTTTTTAAGCAGTCAATTGTTTGGCTTGCAACTTTAGTAAAAGCTTCTACGTCGCCAGTTTGAAGTTTTTCTGTTGAAACGTTTAGTTTTTCAAAAAGATTTTTACATTGCAAAAAGTTGTCTTTTTTTCCGCAATGGAATGCAAATCGTAAAAGACGCCAGTCTTCTTCTGCCAAAACAGTTTCTACTTCGTAAGAGTTTATATCTTTTTTTATTAATTCAAAAAGTGATTCTCGGTTTAATTCTTTTTGACAAAAATCATTTTCTGTAGTTTTTGAAAGTTCTTGTAAAATGCGCAAAGTTCCGCAATCAATAATTTCTGGTGAAAAGCCGTAAGCAAAACCATCAGCAAAAGTATATTCTGCTTTGTAATTGATGTGATATTCAATTAATTCTTTTGTAAGATTTGCGTTTAAAAATGGTAAATCGTTGTATGAAAAAATTACAAAATTGGCTTTTGTTTTTTCTGTAATTTCGTTCATTTGAGTAAAAAGTTCCAAAAGGTTTTGACAATTTTTAATTGTAAAAATGTCAGATTCCTGAATTTTTTGGAGGCTTTTAGAAAAATCATTATTCAAAAACAATTCTTTTGTTAATTCTACGCTAGATTTTCCATTAAAGATTTTTTCATCTTTATATTTTGAGTTTTTGTCGTCATAAAAAATTACTATACTTTTCATCTCTTGTTTATCGGCATTCTGTTGATTAAGTTAATAAAATAAATTAGAATTCGTTTTATTGCGAAGGAAAACCGCAACAGGGATAGTAGTGTCACCGAAGGTGTTGCGAACTTGTTTCGCAATGGAGCGACAGCGG
>JAFXDY010000026.1 GCA_017521105.1 Treponema sp. | reverse complement strand
CTCTTTGGAAGATATTTTAGATTTTCACGTTCAATTTGAAAAAATCCATCCATTCCAAGATGGAAATGGTCGCGTGGGAAGACTTATTATGTTTAAAGATTGCTTAAAACACAATATTGTGCCATTTATCATTACCGACGAAGTAAAACTTTTTTATTACCGTGGCATTTCAGAGTGGCACAATATCAAAGGTTATCTTACAGACACATGTCTTTCTTGCCAAGACGAGTTCAAAGAAGTTTTGAAAAAGTTTGGGATTCCGTTTTTTTAATCTGATTTCCCACAGAAAGACCAATGTGACTTGGTGCAAAAATTACAGCAAAAATGATTAGCAAAAGATTGCGACTCAAAAATCCACTGAAAAGGAAAATTACTGATGGAATTACAGAAAGCGCGATTGTTTTAAAAAGTGTGTTCTTTCTAAAATAGATTATCCAAATTAGGCAGTAAGCAAAAATTAGGATGAAATTTATAATTAAATAAATTGCAAAGGCAGAATCTGAACAAAATCCAAAATATGTTCCTGGAATATTAAAAATCATCATTGCAAAACATCCATAGCGTCCGATTTGTTCAAATATTTCTAGGATTTTTGCGATTTTGCTTTTCCAAGGATTTTCAAAACCCTCTTTGCATTTTATGGCAAAAACAATGTTTGGAATCATGATGAGAATAATAAAACTTAGTCCGAAGGGGTTAAAAAATTCCATAGGAATATTATACACCATTTTTTTGCGTTAGGGTATGGAGCACCGCCGAAGGCGTTCGTGAAAGTTTTGAGCTAAGCGAGGAACTTTCACGAATGGAGCGAAAGCGGAAGTGCGGAACACCCGACCTGTAGCGACTGAAAGGAGCGGAAGGGAACGCCCAGATTATTATAAAATTGCTCCGCCGTGGAAATGGAGTTCGTAGATTTTTGTGTTTTGATAAAAAATTTCTTCGTGGCCTTGGAAGTATTCAAAAGTTCCTGTCCATTTGCAGTTGTAGGTGTAGTCACCTTGGGAATAATGCTCTGGGCCGCGAAAAGGGGCGTGGGCAGGAACATTGAAAAGCGCTTCTTTTAGAAAATCGCCAGAAAAAGGTGAACCTGTAACTTGGCCGTAATAATTCATTGACCAAAGGGGCTGGTTGTTTTTCCAAAGTGCTTCCTGACCAGAAAAAAATTGCCCGCCTAAAAATGTGTCATAATATAAAAGGTCGTCTTCTGAAAATTGCAAATCGTGGGAAGATGGGCGGCAAGGTGTAGTTTCGGCTCCGTGCCCTGCATAAGTGTGGCGTTTTGCTTTTATTAAAAATGAAATTAAGTTTGATTTTTCTTGGGGGTCAAATTGTTTTTGTGACATTGTAGCCTCGCGTTATAGAAAAAATTTCTGATAAAATTATAACATACAACATTATCAGAAACTAGATTTTCTCTACGAAAAGTAGGTACAAAAACATTCCAAAAGGCAGTATTCTACAATCACAAACAAAAATCGATTTTTGAAAACTAAACAATAGATAAAATGGAAGGAAAATATGAATCAATACATAACAGGAAACACAATTAAATCTTTACGAGAAAAACAAAAAATGACTCAGGCCGAACTTGCCCAGCTTCTTTGCGTGAGCGACAAAACAATTTCAAAATGGGAAACTGGGCGAGGTTATCCAGACATTTGTTTTTTGGAACCTTTGGCAAAAACGCTAAAAGTTAGCATCATTGAACTTTTGTCTGGAAACAAAATTACAAATCAAAATACAAGTGCAAATCTAAAAAAATCTTGTTTTTACACATGCCCAATTTGTGGAAACGTTATTTTTTCACTTGGAGATGCCTTAGTCAGTTGTTGCGGCATTCAACTTTTGCCTTTGGAAGTAGAACTTCCCACCGATGATTTTTTAGATCAACACAAAATTACAATTCAAAATGTGGAAGATGAATTTTTTGTCACTCTAGACCACCCAATGACAAAAACTCACCACATTTCATGGATTTCTTGCGTGGGCCCAGATTCCGTAGAAATCAAAAAACTTTACCCAGAACAAAATCCACAAGCAAGATTTTCCCGTCGCGGTCATTCTCAATTTTTTGTTTACTGCAACAATCACGGGCTGTTTAGATTTTGAATTAATTTTGGGCGTACCTGCTAACGCAGGCCGGGGCTACAAGTAGTCCCTTACGCAAAAAATTTCCACAAAACTATAAAAAATACAATTTTTTTCTCTGAACTTGCATAAATTTTACAATTTTTTCCTATTGTATATATAGGGAAATTTTTCTCAAAAATTGATTCTGAAAAAGATTGTCGGGTCACGTCCGACAATGACAGAATTATGACGTCCTGACAAAACTTTGTCGTCCTCGGACTCTGGCTAGACCAGATGACGAGGATCCGAGTAACTAAAAAGAGAGGTATTATTTATGAAATTCAAACCAATTGATGAATTGACATTCACAGATGACTTTATGTTCGGTTATGTTTTGCATAATCCAGAAATTTGTAAAGAATTATTGGAACAACTTTTGCAAATTAAAATTGACCATGTGGAATATCCAAAACTGCAAGAAACAATTAACAGTTATTATGATTCAAAAGGTGTTCGTCTTGATGTTTACGTAAAAGATTCTAACAGAGTTTTTGATATTGAAATTCAAAACAGCGTAGATATCACTTTACCAAAGCGAACTCGGTATTATCAGTCTATGTTAGATATAGACAATCTTTTAAAAGGTGAAGAATATTCTGAATTAAAAGAAAGCTTTATCATCTTTATTTGCCAATTTGATTTATTCGGACTTAATTTACCACAATACACTTTTAAAAACATTTGTTTAGAAAACAAAGAATTACCCCTTGGTGATGAAACTACAAAAATCTTTTTTAATTCTATTGCCTACGACACAGAAAACAATCTAGAAATTTCTGCATTATTAAAGTATATTAAAACTAAGATTCCCACAAATGATTTTACAAAAAAACTAAACACCCTTATTGAAGAATCTAAAATCAACAACAAATTTAGGAATGATTATTTAGCCATGAATTTACATGATAGAGATATTAGACGTGTCGCACTTGCAGAAGGCAAACAAATTGGGCTGCAAGAAGGTGCTGAACAAACAAAAATTGAAACTGCAAAAAATTTAATAAAAGAAGGTCTTTCTGCAGAACAAATTGCTAGATGTACAAACCTTCCTTTAGAAAAAGTGCAGGAACTTGCAATTAGATAACAAGAATAAACAACCTAGAATCTAAAATCAATAACAAATTTAGGAATAATTATTTAGCAATTTATATGATAGAGATATTAAACGGGATTTCCTTGCAGAAAGCAAAACAATATTAGAATTCACTCTCAATTTTTTTCTCTTTCTAAATTATGATTTTTCTTTTATAATAGAAGAAATAAATAAAAAGTATTGAGATAGGGCAAAATTATGGAGAAGTTAAAAAAATTATTCTTATTTGGAAGCATTGGAATCGTCTTTATCTTTATTGCTGCCTTGTTCATCACTCTTAGACTTTTTAATCAATCTGAAAGCGAAAATCTTAATTCAACTGAAAATGAAAAATTAATTATTGGTTTTTCCCAAATTGGGACAGAAAGTTCGTGGCGCATTCAAAACACAAAATCCATTTTTGATGCTGCAAAAGCAAGAAATATTGAAATTTTATACGATGACGCAAAACAAAAACAAAGTAATCAGTTAAAGGCAATTCGATCTTTTATTGTATATCAAGTTGATGTTATTGTTTTTGTTCCTATTGTTTCAGACGGCTGGGATAACGTTTTGCAAGAAGCAAAAGATTCAAATATTCCCGTAATCGTTATTGACAGACAAATCAATGTTGATTCTTCTTTGTATGCTGGATTTTTGGGAGAAAATGGTTTTGAAGAAGGAAAATCGGCAGCAAAATTCTTACTACAAAAATGTAATAATTGGAAAAACAAAAAAATCAATATTTTGGAATTGGCCGGAACAGCAAATTCTTCAATTGCGGTTTCTAGAGCTGAAGGTTTTAGATATTTAATTGATAAAGACAGCCGTTTTAATTTTATTCATTCAGAAGATGGAGATTTTTTGCGTTCCCGAGGTAAAGAAATTATGGATAAAATCATTTTTCAAAATGGCGGCCTTAAAATAGGAAATCAAAATATTGATGTTATTTTTTCTCACAACGATCCTATGACTTTGGGACTTTTGGAATCTTTGGAAGAAAACAAAATCACTTCAAACAAAACTGTCATAATTTCTATTGACGCAGAACAAGAATCTATTGACTCTTTAAAAGAAGGAAAATTAAATTGTGTTGTAGAATGTAATCCTAATTTGGGGCCAACTTTAATGGATTTAGTTGAAAAAGTAGCTTCTGGTGAAGAAATTCCAAGAACCACATATATGAAAGAAACTGTTTTTACAGAAAATGATGATTTTTCAACTTACACACCACGAGGATACTAAAATGAAAGCTGAAAAAACTCGTAGTTTTAAAAAAATTCTACAAAATTCCTACATTTTCTTGCTTTTTTTGATGATTATTCCTACGGTTTATTCCACAATCATTTTAAACATTCACACAAAAAAATATGACACAATTATTACCAATGTTAGTTATGCAAACGACATTAACAGCATTGCAAAAATTGTAATTCCAAATGAACTTTGGGACATTGTTTGTGGTAGAAAAGATTTTGCCCAGGGAAATCAATACATTATGGTAAACGAAATCTTTTCTGGAATTCAAGCAATGAAAATGAACTCAAAAGATTCTATCAACTTGGAAAAACTTGAAGTTGCAAACCGTACCTGTACTACACTGTTAAATAATATTCAAAAATTGGAACAACAAATCCTAAACGGAAGTTCTGTAAAAGAAAACGAAGCGTTTTTGGATGACATTAGAACTATTACAGCACTTTTTTCAGATATTATGCAAGATTTTATTATGTCTGAAATTAGCATTGCAAATCAAACAAATAAATCTATTAAAATTTCTTCCATTACATTAACAATTTTGCAAATTATTATTCTTTTGTTCTCTGTTGCAATTTCTATGAGCAGTTTGTTTTCTATTTCAAAAAATATAAATTCTTCATTGGGAGATATGGAAAATTTTTCTACAGAAATTGCACAAGGAAATCTTTCTGCCAGAATTAATTCTCCAGATATTCTTGAACTAAAACCTTTGGCAAAAAACATGAATACTATGGCAAGCCAAATTGATTTATTAATCAAAAAAAATATTGAAGAAGAAAAAAACTTCCAAAAAGCAGAAATGAAGGCTTTGCAAGCACAAATTACGCCACACTTTTTATACAATACTTTGGACACTATTTTATGGCTAGCAGAAGAAGAACAAACCGAAGATGTTGTAAAAATTACAAAAGCCTTTTCTGACTTTTTAAGAATTTCTCTTAGTCGTGGCCACGAATGGATTACAATTCAGCAGGAAATTGATCACATCAAAAATTATCTTACAATTCAAAAAATCCGTTATGCTGATGTTTTAAATTACAATATCACCGTAAATGAAGAATTAATAAATTTTAAAACAATCAAACTTGTTTTGCAACCTTTAGTAGAAAATGCCATTTACCACGGAATTAAAAATAAACGAGGTCGCGGAAATCTTCTTGTAAATGTTGATTTTGCCGACAATTCAAAACAATCAATTAAATTTACAGTTCAAGATGATGGTGCAGGGTTTACTCAAGAACGATTACAAGAAGTCTCTACAGAATTACAAAACGCTTCCACAAACAGCGAAAAATTAAATTCTGTTTATGGACTTTACAATGTTAATAAAAAACTTAAACTATATTATGGCGAAAAAACAAATGGTTTAGAAATAAAATCCGAACTTAAAAAAGGAACTTCCATTTCTTTTATTATCCCATGCCAAACAGAAGCCGATGAATCAGGAGTTGAAAATGTATAATGTATTTTTAGTTGATGATGAAACAATTCTTTTGGAAGGAATTCGTTCCAAAATTGACTGGGAATCTATTGGGCTAAATTTTGTAGGGGAAGCTACTGACGGCGAAATTGCCCTTTCTATGTTGCAGGAATTAAAACCAGACATTTTGATTACAGACGTAAAAATGCCTTTCATGGATGGTTTGGAACTTTCTAGCAGAATTAAAAAAACTCAACCTTGGATTAAAATAATTATTCTTTCTGGCCACGACGAATTTGAATATGCAAAAAAAGCAATTTCAATTGGCGTGGAAGATTATATTTTAAAACCTTTTACCGCCGACGAAGTAATTGAAAGCTTAAAAAAAGCATGTATTCAAATTGATAAAGAACGCTCTCAGCTTTCTGATATTTCAAAAATGAAAGAAGAATTAAAATCTCAAAATAAATTGATGCAGAAAGACTTTTTGAATAATTTGGTCCACGGAGAATTAGATTTTGATTCAGTTTTTGAAAAAAGTGCAAATTTGGGAATTGATTTACAATCAAACTTTTACAGAATTCTAATTAGTAAAATTGAAAGCAACA
The DNA here is from genome assembly GCA_017521105.1 of Treponema sp. Lineage (GTDB taxonomy): Bacteria > Spirochaetota > Spirochaetia > Treponematales > Treponemataceae > Treponema_D. Next base: position 7,029 of record JAFXDY010000026.1, on the reverse strand, counting down.
ATGAAGATCCCCAAGAATTACAACACGCTTGTTCTCTCATAAATTCTTATTCTTCCGCTTGGTCTCATGCATTAAGTTTTTTCCATCACAACAATTTACTTGTATGCATTCTAAAAGGAAAAGACAAATCTGAATTAGAAGAAAACACATTCCACATTGCAGAAACAATTGACCATATCGTTTCAAAAAATCACAATTGCAAAGTGATTTCTGCAATTGGGAGAACAGTAGAAAATATTAAAGAAATTTCTAACTCTTACGCCGACGCAAAAAAAATTCAGGAAATCACAAAATCTGAAAAAAGCGTAATTATTAGTTCCGACGATATTGATATTAACAACACAGATTTACTTAATTTAAAAGAAAACAATCCTCTTGTGGAACGATTAAAATATGCAGGAAAATCTGAAATTCCTTCGCTTATTGAAGAATCTTTGGCATTAATTCGCAATAATCCTGGGCAATTTCAATTTTTTGCTTCTTATTTGCTTGTTGATTTGATTTTTGCAGTTTCTAAACTTGTTGAAAATTTTGGCGGAGATTTAAAAAAAGAAAACCCAGAAATGATTCAGCGAAGTTTTATTGATAACGCCGTTGCCAGCGAAGAAATTTTTGTTTCAAAAATGCAGACTATTTTAAATTTTGCTTTAGATTACCGAGATTCAAAATTAACTAGTCGCTACGGAACAATCATCCTAAAAGCAAAAGATTACATTGAAAAAAACTATTCAGATCAAAACACAACATTAACTTCCGTTGCCGAATTTGTTTGTTTAAGTCCAAATCATTTTAGTACAATTTTTTCTCAAGAATGTAACATCACTTTTATAGAATATTTAACAAACGTACGAATTGAACACGCAAAACAATTAATCAAAAATACAGAAATGAAAGGATATGATATAGCTTACGAATGCGGTTTTAGCGATCCACATTACTTTAGTTATATATTCAAAAAAAACACGGGACTTACGCCCCGTGAATATAAATCATCAATTACAACAGCAGAAACTGGTGCAACAGATTAATTTAACAAATTAACCAGCCATTGCACCAAGTTTCTTTTTTCTTATAGAAAGAATTACACTTTGAAGAAGAATGAAGAAACAAAGCATAAGTCCTGTTGTAATACTTTGCCAATAAGGTTCTCTTAGCCCAGAAGCAACAACAATATTATTAATTGTTTTAAGGGACATTACACCAAATAATGTTCCTACTACGCTTCCAACACCACCCGAAAGCAAAGTTCCACCAATGATGGAAGATGCAATCGCTTGCATTTCTGCCTGAGTTGCATTAGCAGCATTTCCCGCTCCTGTGTGCAACAAATAAACAAACCCCGAAATTCCAGCCAAAAGGCCACAAAGAATATAAGCAAAGAATTGAGTTCTACGAACATTAATTCCAAGCATAAGAGCACTTTCACTGTTTCCACCAACAGCATAAAGATTTCTACCAAATCTTGTCCATTTTAAAACTGCCCAAAGAATCAAAACAACTAAAATAGCAATCACAACACCAACTTCTATATAAGATGGAATAAAGTTGCCATTTTTTGCATAAGTTCCAATCAAAGGCAAATCAATATAAAAATCTTTAAGCGTATTAAATGCTTCGTTTGTTGCAGTTCTTGGAACTTTACTTACAATAGTTGTCATACCGCGAGTAAAAAACATTCCTGCCAAAGTTACAATAAATGGCTGAATTTTTAAGTGAGCAATCAAAAATCCTTGAATTGTACCAATTAACAATCCAATTCCTAAAGCAATTACTAAAGAAGTAATAATTCCGCCACCAAAATCTTCCATTACAACAACAGAAGCCATTGTAATCAAAGCAACAGAACCACCAACCGAAATATCAATTCCCCCAGTAATCATTACAATTGTAAGACCACAAGAAATAATGATTAAATATGCATTGTTATTAAAAATATCCAAAAATTGCTGAGGATTTAAAAATCCACCGCCCCATACAATCATTGCAAATAAATACATAATTACAAAAGTACAAATTGTAATTGTCAAAAGTAATGTTGTATTTGACAAAGGTTGTTTATCTTTTGAATTTTTGCTAAACAAATTTTTTATAGATTTTAACATTTCCATAGTTTACTTTGCCTCCACTTTTACAAATTTACTTGCAATTTTTGCACGAACTTGACTAAACCATTTTTTTACAACTGGAGAACCAATTACTACAATGGCAATAATTACAATAGCTTTGTATGCTTTTACCGCAGTTGAAGAAACTTTCATTGCGTATAAAGTAATTGTCAAAGTTTGAATAATATATGCACCAATAATTGAACCAGTTAGTTTGAATTTTCCACCACTTAAAGCGTTTCCACCAATTGCAACCGCCAAAATAGCATCCATTTCAATATCAATAAGAATTGTTTCGTGATTGATTAATCCAATTCTACAAACATTCATAGAACCAGCCAAAGAAACACAAATACCAAGAATTACAAATACAAGCAATTTCATCCAAACAGGACTAATACCATTCAATTTTGCCGCTCTTTCATTAATACCAACCGACTGAATATAAAGCCCAATAGTTGTAAACTTCAAAATTGCATTAATCAACAAAATAAAAATAATTACAATGATGATTGGACTTGGAACTGGAATTCCAGGAATAAATCCACCTAAACAACTTAACAATGGACTATCTACGTTTGGAGTTGCACCACCATTTATCCAGTAAGCAATTGGACGCCCCGCAGTATACAAAATCAACGATGCAATCATTGGCTGAATATTAAATTTTGCAATTAAAATGCCATTGAACAAACAAAACAAAATTGCCACAACACATGCCAACAATAAAGCAAACAAAATCATTGGAATTGTGATTGTATTAGCACGAAGCACTTTTACAAAAATACTACCAGCAATTGCAGCAGCCGCACCAATACTAATATCCTGACCTTTTGTAGCAGAAGTTACAAGAGTCATACCAATTGCAAGAATTACAAGTTCAGAAGCACCATTCAAAATACTAATCAAGTTTCCAGCAAGAACAGTGTTTCCCATATTGTTTTGCTTAATTGCAATAGAAAAGAAACTAGGATCTCTAATCAAATTAAAAACAACAAGCAATAACAACGAAAAAATTGGAATTGCCAATTGGGATTGTGTCAATTTTTTGAATTGAACAGAAATAAAGTTTTTATTACTCATTGTGATTACTTCCTCCTGCAATTGTACTCATAATATTATCCTGACTTAATTCTTCATCTTTAAGTTCACCAACAATTCTTCTGTCACGCATTACAATCAATCTTGAACATACATTCAACATTTCTTGAATTTCAGAAGAAATGAAAGTTACACTCACACCTTTTTCTGCCAATTTCAAAACCTGCTTTTGAATTTCAACTTTTGTACCAACATCAATACCTCTAGTTGGTTCATCCAAAATCAAATACTGAGGATTTGTCAAAAGCCATCTAGCAAGAATTACTTTTTGTTGATTTCCACCAGACAAAGATTTTATTGGAGTTTCTTTTGACGCAGTTTTTATATTCAAAAGTTCAATAAATTCATCTGCAAATTTTTCAGATTCCGCCCTAGAAAATGGTTTAAAAAATCCATTCAGAACTTGCAAAGCCAAAATAATATTTTCCCGAACAGACAAATCTTGAATAATTCCATCACCTTTTCTGTCTTCTGGAAGATACCCAATTCCGTTTTTCATAGCATCTTTTGGCTTTTGAATCTTCACTTCTTTATCATTCATCTTCACCGAACCACTTGTAACTCTGTCGGCAGCAAAAATTGCACGAACACTTTCACTACGCCCAGAACCAAGAAGCCCTGTAAATCCGTTAACTTCACCTTTTTTGATTTTAAAATCAAAAGGTTTTACACCTTCTGTACTAGAAAGATTATGAGCTTCGTAAACAACTTCATCTTTGCCTTCATAAACTTTCTTTTCATCTTTTAATTTAGAAATATCTTCCAAATCTTTACCAAGCATTGCCGAAATTAATTCAACTTCCGGCATATCTTTAATTTCATATTCACCAACAAGTTCACCATTTCTTAAAACAGTAATTTTGTCACAAACTTCATAAACTTGGTCTAAAAAGTGGGTAATAAAAATAATACCAACACCACGAGATTTCAAATCTCTCATCAACTTAAACAACAAAGCAACTTCTCTTTCGTCCAAAGAAGAAGTAGGTTCATCTAAAATAAGAACTTTACATTCCATATCTACAGCACGAGCAATTGCAACCATCTGCTGAACAGCAAGAGAACAAGTTCCCAATTGTTGCGACGCTTTAGCAGGAATATTCAATTTAGTAAGAATTTCATTAGCTCTTTTTTCTTGTGCTCGCCAATTAATAAAACGATAATTCCCACGCCCAATAAACATATTTTCTGCAACAGTTAAGTTTGGACAAAGAGTAATTTCTTGATAAACTGTACTAATTCCCAAATTTTGTGCATCTTGAGGCGAACGAATAGAAACAGGTTCATCATGACCTTCAATTCTAATTTCCCCAGAATCTTTTATATGCACACCAGTTAAAACTTTTACAAGTGTAGATTTTCCAGCACCGTTTTCACCCATCAACGCATGGATTTCCCCTTTACGCAAAGTAAAATCAACATTACTTAAGGCCTTTACTCCAGGAAATTCTTTAGAAATGCCACGCATGGTTAAAATAACATTATCGCTCATTAAAACCGCCTTTTTTATAAAAAGAAATTATCGGGACCCCGATAATGACACAATTTTGCAAAAAGATTGACATAGAAAAAAATTACGACGCAAAGTACACCGTACCTCACGTCGTATATCGTCAAAACTTATTAGTCACCAAGACCGTATGTATCAATATCAGCCTTTGTAATTGTTTTAGCATCAAAACCTTTTTCTTCAGAAATAACTTTCTTAGAAGGAACTTTTCCAGTTTTAATCATATTTTCAATTACAGCAGCTTGGAATGGAGAACATTGACCATCATAGTTCCAGTTTCCTTCAAGAAGTTCTCTAAGAGCCCATTTATTACAGTCAAATCCCATTACAATTACATCACCATTTACACCGTGAGTAATACCAGCTTCATCAAGAGCAGCAACAGCTCCCTTAGCCATACCATCATTTTCTGCATAAATTACATTGAATTTTTCACCAGAGTTGATAACAGATTCAACAATTTTTTTAGCTTCTGCTTCGTCCCAAGTAGCTGTTTGTTGAATAACTTTTTTCATTGTGCCTTTTGCAAATTCAGCATCCAAAGCAGCTGTACGACCAATTTGAGCATCACTACCCATAGCACCTTGAATATGAATTACTTTATATTCAGGTAATTTTTGAGCTTTTAACCATTCAACAGCAGTTGTACCTTGTTTAGCCATATCAGAAACAACAGCACATTCATAAAGATCTTCTTTAGCGTTTAACATGCGGTCAAAAAGGAAAACTTTAATTCCAGCTCTTTTTGCCTTTTTAAGAACAGATTCCCAACCGTCTGTTGCAGCAGCAGAAAGAAGAATATAGTCAACACCGTCTGTAATGAATTGAGAAGCAGCGTTCAATTGTTCATCGTTTTTCAAACTATAGAATGTAGAAACTTTGTATCCTTTTGAAGTAGTAAATACAGCTTCAAAATCTTTTACGTTAGCAGCACGATATCCAGATTCTGAAGGTGGATTGTTAATAATACCAATTTTGATTTCGCTAGAAGCAGCAGCCTTCTTTGATTTTTTTGCCTTTTTAGGAGCAGCCGATAAACTAACTACACATAAAAGTGCAACCAATACAGTTAAAAATTTTTTCATCTAAAAACCTCCTGACTTAGATGTCTTTTTTTTCTATCCTAACTCTAAACCAGAAGTTCTCAAATTTGAATTAATTAATTTTGGAATTTCCATTCAAAAATTTCAGAAAAACCACAAAATTTTTCAAAAACAAAGAAAAAATCCTAACAAAAGTAAAAAATTTTATAAAAAAAGTTTAAAAATTTACGATTCCACGCCAGAATCAGTTTTTAAATATTTGGAAGTTCCCCCAAGTCGCTTCGCTCCTTGGGGTCGGGCGTTCCGCCATTCCCTTACGGTCAGCCCCCTGACGCAACTTGAACAGTTGCTCAAGTTTTGCTTTCAAAACTTGCAGGGTGGCTCGGCCTTCGCTACGCTCGGCCGCTGGCTCCATGCCCTAACTCAATTTTATTTAGGGTTTTTTACAAATCCTAAAAACGGCCGAGTCAAGGGCTTGAAGGTCGTGTCCCTTGACCGGACGTATTACATTCCTTTATCAATCTGTTGAAAAATCCGCTTAGAAATCCCACTAACATACCAAGTTTCTTTCAGAAACTTTCGCTATGCTATTGAACAAGGGCAACCAGTTGACCCACACATATGTTCGGTTATGTTTTGCATAATCCAGAAATTTGTAAAGAATTATTGGAACAACTTTTGCAAATTAAAATTGACCATGTGGAATATCCAAAACTGCAAGAAACAATTAACAGTTATTATGATTCAAAAGGTGTTCGCCTTGATGTTTACGTAAAAGATTCTAACAGAGTTTTTGATATTGAAATTCAAAACAGCGTAGATATCACTTTACCAAAGCGAACTCGGTAATTGAAACTGCGAAAAAATTGTTACAAGATAATTTACCAATTGAGCAAATCGTAAAATATACAGATTTGCCCTTAGAAAAAGTGCAGGAACTTGCAAATAACATAAATAAATAACTAGCCACAAATAAAAACAATTGTTGGGAAAACAGTGGGAATTCCCTCTAATTCCCACTATTTTCCTCATTTCCCCAAATCCCGAATTTTCAAATTCCTTAACACTTCTTTTTTTTCTTCAGAAATCCTATAGCTTTCTATTGCTTTTTGGATTGTTTTGTTGTGAGTCCATTGGTCTAGGCGGTTTGATTGAAGGATTTTGAGGGCAATGTCGTATTGTTTTGCGAGGGCGGTTGCAAAATACCAGGCTTTCATCATTTTGATGTAGTAATCGTCGTTTTTAATGGACAAAATCAAGTCAAAATAAT
>JAFXDY010000025.1 GCA_017521105.1 Treponema sp. | reverse complement strand
GAGCCAATTTTCTACTTAATACAATGTGTCCATCCAAAATACCTCGAACAGCGTCTGTAATTGGTTCATTCATATCATCAGAATCTACCAAAACATTGTAAAAAGCGGTAATAGTTCCTTTATCATTTGTACCAGATCTTTCCATTAGCTTTGGAAGCATATCAAAAACAGAAGGAGGATATCCACCGTGAATTGGAAGTTCTCCGTTTGAAGTTCCAATTTCTTGCTGTGCTTTAGCAAACCGAGTAACATTATCCATCATCAAAACAACATCTTTACCTAAATCTCTAAAATATTCCGCAATGGCAGTTGTTACATAAGCAGCTCTAACTCGAGCAATTGCAGGCTGATCCCCAGTTGCCACAACAACAACCGAACGCTTTAATCCTTCTTCACCTAAATCTCGTTTTATAAAATCCAAAACTTCACGACCACGTTCACCAATTAAACCAATTACGTTAATGTCAGCATTAGAACTTCTGGCAATCATAGAAAGCAATGTTGATTTTCCAACACCAGACCCCGCAAAAATTCCTATGCGCTGACCTTTTCCAATTGTAAGCAAACCATCAATAGCTCTTACACCAGTAATAATACGTTTATTTACAGGAAGTTTTTTCATAGGATCAGGAGCATCATTTATTGCAGGATAATATTTTTCAGGAGAAATTTCACCAAGTCCATCACAAGCACGACCAGTAGCATCAATTGTTCTTCCAAGCAAAGACATTCCAACAGGAACTTGCAATGTATGACCAGAAGCAATAACTTCACACCCTACTTCAATTCCTTTTGTATCACCAAAAGCCGCAAGTTTTACAATTTTATCTTGAAGCCCAACAACTTCTGCCTGCAAAAGTGAACCATCCCCAAGCTTAATTGTACACATTTCACCAATAACAGAATGAGGTCCTTCACTTTCAATTTCCAAACCACGAACACTTTTAACTTTTCCAGTATAGAGAATTGTTTCGGCATCGATTACATTTTCAAGATATTTAACAAAATTAAATTTTCCCTGGTATGAAGACTTCATATAAAATCCTTTTCTATTCTTCTACTGTTGGGGCAGCACGTTTAATAGTTTTTAAAGGTGAAATTTCCAAGATTTTATTTTCAAGTTCTGTTAACTGACTAGAAATTCTTGCATCAATAGAACCAAAGTCTGTTTCTACTACACAACCACCTTTTTCTACAGTGGAATCTTCTAATACAGTTATACCTTTTATATTTTCAACATGCTGAATAAATTCTTCTATGTGAGCTGTTGTTAATTTTACATCTTCAAGGTTTACCCTTAATGTAACTTCGCCACGAGCACGAACCTTTTTTAATGCCGAAAGTGTATTTGCCATAATAACATTTTTTTGGTTATCAGACAAAATTTTAATTACCTTTCTAGCCATCAAAATTACAAGCTCAACAATTTGGCTTTCTGTTTCTGTTAAGATTTCTTCACGGCGTTGCATTACAGCTTCTAAAATTTTGTGCATTCTATCTACAAGTCTGTTAGCTTCATCTGCACCTTTTTCATAACCTTCAGCATGACCTTTTTCAAAACCTTGCTCTTTTGCTTCGCTTTCAATTTTTGCACGTTGCTGTTCAGCTTCTGCAAGAATTTCTTGAGCTTCGGCACGGGCTTTTGTTAAAATTTCTTGGGCATAATTTTCGGCATCTGCCTTAATTATTTGAGCATCATCGGTTTGACGTTTTACTTCAGCAAAAGCAGTGCTTTCAGCATTTTTAATAATTTTATCTGCTTCAGCTTGGGCTTCAAGCAACAATTGTTGTTTTTCTAATTCCCATTTTTCAAGATATTCTTCTGCTTCTCTTTTTAATTCTTCTACAGTAGGACCTGTATATTCTTCAACAACATCTTCAATTTCTTCTTCTACAGGAGAATAATCTTTCATAAGAGATAAAACAAATTTTTCATCTTTTACCTTGGCTTCTCCAGGTCTAAAAACTGCTTTTGCCACTTTTTACCTCTTTTTATACAACAAGTTCGTCTTCACCAGAACGAGCAATAACAATATCACCATTATCTTGAAGACGTCTAATGTTAGATACAATTTTTTGCTGAGCTTCTTCAACGTCTTTAACACGAATAGGTCCCATAAATTCCATATCTTCTCTTAACATACTTGCCGCACGTTTAGACATATTACGGAAAATCTTATCTTGTACTTCTGTATCAACAGATTTAAGCGCTTTTGCAAGTTCTTGTTGATCCACATCGCGAAGAACTTTTTGAATTGCACGGTCGTCCAGCATAACAATATCTTCGAATACGAACATACGTTTTTTGATTTCTTCTGCCAAATCAGGATCGTCTTCTTCCAAAGATTCGATAATTGATTTTTCGGAAGAACGGTCTACAAGGTTCAAAATTTCAACAATTGCTTCAACACCACCGGCAGCAGTATAGTCTTCGCTAGAAAGTGTAGAAAGTTTCTTTTCCAATACACGTTCAACTTCACGAAGAACGTCAGGAGATGTACGGTCCATTGTTGCAAGACGCTTTGAAACTTCGGCTTGCATTTCTTCTGGAAGATTTTGCAAAATAACAGCGGCTTTTCCAGGTTCCAAATATGCCAAAATCAAAGCAATTGTTTGAGGATATTCTTGCTGAATAAAGTTTAACAAGTGAGCTGGGTCTGTACGTCTAATAAAGTCAAATGGACGAACTTGTAAAGAACTTGTAAGTCTGTTGATAATATCGATGGCTTTTTGTGAACCAAGAGATTTTTCCAAAAGTTCACGAGCATAATCAATACCACCAGTAGTAATAAAGTTCTGAGCATTCATTAATTCTTGGAATTCTTCAAGAACAGCATCTTTAAATTCTGGATTAACTTTTTCTTGTCTAGCAATTTCAAAAGTTAATGTTTCAACTTCGTCTTCACGCAAATGTTTCATAATTTCTGCAGAAACATCAGGTCCAAGGGAAATTAAGAAAATAGCAGCCTTTTGTCTACCAGTAAGACTTTTATAATCTTTAGTATTTTTCTTTGAAGATCCGGCTGGCTTTAAACTACCAGGTTTTGCAACAGGCTTTGGCGAAGCAGATTTTCCTTTGTCACTAATAATCAAATCATCATCAGCCATATTAGTCCTCCCCTAACCATGTTCTTAAAACATTTGTTATTGTATCTGGATTATCAACAAGTTCTTTAATAATTGTATTTTGTTTATTATAAGCAGAACCAGATTTTAAGAATCCATAATCTTTTCTTTCTAATACTTCAGCAGGTAAAAATCTGTTTTTTACACCAAATTTACAAGCTTCTTCCATTACTCTAATTTCTCTTTGTTGAACCTTAAAAAAGTTTGGTTTTCTTGGAGAATAAGAACCTAAGTTTCCCACAGCTTTTCTAAGTCTTTTTAACTCTGCATCAGATAAAAATTCAATTATTTGAGAACCAACTTTTGAACCTAACTCAGTAAAAAGAATTGCTGCTTTTTGACTTCCAGAAATTGGAATATTTGTAACGTCTGTTGTCATTTCAAAACCGTTCATTCTATTCCTCCATTAACCAAGTTCTAATGAGTAATGCAACATCTTCTGGATGTTCTTTTGCCATATTAATTGCATTTTCTTGGAGTTCCATACGTCTTGTTTCTTCAACAGACATTGTAACGTCCATACCATCTTCTTTTGCTTCCCATAAAGCTGCTTCTCGGGCTGCCTGTTGTTGACGCAAAAGTTCCTCTTCTCTAAGGCGACGACGACGTTCAAGTTCGCGGCTAATTATTCTAAATAAAATAAATCCTATAAGAACAATTGCAACTGCAGCCAAAATGATTAAGATTGTTTTTTTGCGCTGAAGTTCTGCAAAATAAGCGTCGTCTTCTTCTTTAAATTCTACAGATCTATCATAAGCAAGGTTTGTAACAACAACAGTGTCGCCACGGTTTCTATCATAACCAATTGCACCTTTAATAAGATTTTCTGCTTTTAATAAATCATCTTCCGAAATTGGAATATACTTTCTTTTGATTGAACCATTTTCAATAACATAATTTCTTGTTCCTGGTTCATATTCATATTCCCAAATACCATCCAAGTTAACAGATACAGAAATTTTATCAATACTTGGGGCTGTGATTTCTGAAGTCTGTTTTGTATTAATTACGTTATTTTGTGTAACACCAGTTTCTGTAGATTTTCCAATAACATTAGACATATCTGAATATACAGGAGGATTTTGACCTTCAACACCAGCAGGCCCTTCTGGATTAAATCCTGTTCCCTGCCATTCTTTTGTAATTGTTTGTTGGCTTAAAGGCAATGTATCACGATACTCAGAATCATCATAAGGAGTGTCTGGATTATCTTTTTTAATTTCAATTGGAGAATATGTTGTAGAATCGCTTTTCTTTTCTGACATATCCATTTCTACAGCAACGTTCATATCTCTACAACGATCTTCTGTAAAAGTTCTTTGCAAAGATTGCAAAATTGAAGCACGAATTTTTGTTTCTTGTTCACGACGAAGTTTTTGTTGTTTTGCAATAATATCTACTCTGTCGCTTTCTGCCATTCCTTCAAAATCGTTAATTTGTTCACCATTTACGTCTGCAATAATAAGATTTTCGGCTGTTAATCCTTCCACAGCAGAAAGAATAAGTCTTTGAAGTCCTAAAATTCTATTACGATTTGTTAAAATATCACTTGAATTATTTTTTGGCTTAATGATTACACTTGCTGTAACTGGATTTTGACTGTCAAAAAACAATTCTTTTTCTGGAATAACTAACGTAACATCTGCAGATTGAATGTCATCAATTGCTTCAATATGTTGTTTTAATTGTCTTTGAATTGTATTTTTTAATTTTACATTTTGTTCAGCGTCTGTTGTAGACCAGCTTCTATCATAATAGCCAGCCCAAACATCAATACTTGATGGAACTAGATTTTCACTAATTAAGATTTCTCGCATTCTACGAGCAGTTCTATCGTCTTCAACAGAAATATAACCTTCTGCATTTGTGAATACTTTTACATTTTCTTGGTCAATTCTGTCTAAAATTTGAGCCAATGATTGAGAATCTGTAACTGGAGATGAAAATAACCTTACAGTTGATGGTGTTGAAGATAATTTTGCTGTTGCAACTATAGCCACAATTACAGCAGCTACAATGCCAAATAATATGACTTTTTGAACAATGCTCCACTTAGCCCATAATTCTTTTAGCTTAGTTAGCATTTTTTGAAGCCATTCGTTCATCTGCCCCTCCCGTGAACGAATTTCATTACGAAATACTAAATTTATATCAAATTTAATAAATTATAACATATAATACAAATTCTGAAAAGAGATTTTTTTGATTTATAGGATTTTTTCGGGATAGCGCTGGGAGCCCCGACAGTTTCGTACAATTTTTGAGCATAGCGAAAAATTGTACGAAATGAGCGGTAGCGAAGGGCGGACATAGCGACCGAGCTATTTATAGCTCGGGATCCCCCATTATAAAAAACTATCTTGTAGTTGTAATTTCGTTCCAGCCAGTTACAAGGCGATCAATTACTGTTTGAGCAAGATTTAATGACATACGAGCTTTTGACATTGCAATTGTTACATCGTGAATATCAACTTCCTCTGGATTTGTGATGATTTTTTCTTGCAATTGCGAAACTTGATTTTGTTGATTATTAACAGAATTTACAGCTTCCATTAAAAACGATTGAAAAGATTTTTCTTCAGTTTCGCCTGTTTTTAAAAGATTTTTTGAAGGGTCAATTCCTGTATTTATTTTTGTACCATTTACTTGAGAAGTAAGAGATACCATTTGTCCCTGTCCGTAATGAGCGTCGTTTGAACGCACCATCTGTAATGTACCAAAATCTTGAAATATCATTTTCCCACCTAATTCCCTTGTTTAATTTTCATTATTGAACATTATTTTTTAATTGTCAATTCAGATTACACTAAACTAACGTCCAATATTCATTGCGGCACTAAACATATCTTTTGCACCGTCAATAACAGTTGCATTTGCTTCGTAAGCTCTAGAAGCAGAAATCAAATCTACCATTTCATTTACAATGTTTACGTTTGGATATTCAACGTAACCTTTGTTTGGGCCAGATTTAATTGCATCTGGATTGTCTGGGTCAAAAACTAATCTTCCTTGAGATGTGTCTTTGCGAATTTCTAAAACTTTTACACCTTTTCCAGGGCCATTGTCTAAACTTGATGGCATAAATGGAGTGCGCCAAGTTGGATTTGAATCTGAAACAGGTGTCATAATTACAGATGATTTTTTGAATGGTCCACCTTCTGCAGTTCTTGTTGTAGAAGCGTTGGCAATATTATTTGAAATTACATCGCTTCTTAATCTTTCAGCTGCCATTCCTGTTGCAGCAATATTTATACTAGTAAAAAGTCCCATATTTTATTCCTCCAAATGTTCTAAATTAGATTATTTTTTCATTGCTGTGTTTACTTGATCAAATTCAAATGTTGCAAGTTGTGTAAGTAAACGATATTGCATTTGGATTTGTAAGATGTTGTTTGCTTCTGTTTCTGCGTCAACATTATTTCCATTTGCTTTTGATGTTGAAAGATAATCTGTAACACGGCGTGGTTCAACTGTGCGGTAATCTATTGGAGTGTTAATTTGCATATGACGACTATCTGTAGTTGTTAATTGAAAACTATTTTTTGCAGCAGCTTCTGATTCAAAAGCTCGTTTTAATTCGCTTTCAAAATTAACTACACTTCTTTTAAAATTTGGAACTTCTGCATTTGCAAGGTTATTTGCACTTACCTGGTAACGTAAACTTGTTACGTCCATTTCTCGCTGTAGCAAATCTACAGAACGTGAAAAAGAATTCATAATAATTAATCCTCCAAAAATTTAAATTTACATCTAGTCTGATTTTCGGAGGATTAATTTTTTACTTTAGATTTTTTTTTACAAAATATATCTGCTTAAATCTTCACTTTGAACTACATCTGTCAATTTTGAATCTACATAAGCTGCGTCAATTGTAATTGTTTCTCCAG
>JAFXDY010000024.1 GCA_017521105.1 Treponema sp. | reverse complement strand
CCCAGAATACAAAGGGGAATACGATACGGAAAAATTGAATGAAGGGCTTGGAATTAGTAGTTGGCCATCAACATTGATGAACTTGATGGGATTTGTTCCACCAAACGATTATGATAAGAGTATTATTAATTTGAAATAGATATGTGCAAGTTTGCCGCTTGTGGCAAACTTGGTAAGCAAGCGATAGCTTGCGACGATTTGTGCCACCTGGTGATGCCGAGTTTATAATTTATTAGAAACTCGGCAAACGGCTGAGTCAAGGCTTTAAGATGAGCGGCAGCGAACGTGCCTTGACCAGACGTATTGGAGATTCCTACGGAATCTCTAGTGGTAAAGAAGGACGCCTTCTCCAAAAATGGGGAGGGCGTTTTTTTTGTGTGTTATTTTTTTCAAAAATATGCTATATTATAAATATACTTTGAATTGGAGGTAACTGATGACAGCGATAAAAGCGTATTATGATGGAAAAAATTATATTACAGAAGGCAATGTTGTAGTAAAGCCAAATCAACGTGTTATTATTACCATTCTTGATGAATTTGAGCCAATAAAGCGAGATTTAAAAAAATATGTTGGTGCAGTGAGTAAAGAAGATTCTGATTTAATTTCTAAAGTAGTAGAAGAAGGTCGAAAGGTAGACATTAATGAATGGTAAACTTCTCGATACAAATATAATTATTCGTTATATAAAAGATGAAGACAATCTCGATGACATTTTTGAAGAAGAAAATTTGTTTTATTCTTCTGTAACTCTTGGAGAATTGCTTTTTGGTGCAGAATGTTCCAAAAGAAAAGAAGAAAATGCCAGAGTTTATTCTAATTTTTGCTCTGAACTTGTAGAAATAAAATTAGATTCAATAGTCGCTCCTTTTTATGCAAAGATTAAAGCTCAGTTAAAAATGGATGGTCATCCAATTCCTGAAAATGATATATGGATTAGTGCTTGTGCAATGGCTTACAATTTAACAGTTGTTACTGGAGATAAGCATTTTTCTTTTATCAAAGGTGTTTCGATAGAATATAGATAATGTATTTATAAAAATAAAATTTTAGCTTTACTTGAGAACCCATCACGCCCTCTCTCAAAATAGGAGGGCGTTTTTTTTGTGATATTAGGTTTTTTTACTCCAAAAAATTGATTTTTTTTGTTATAATTAAGGTATTCTTTGTGTAAGTAATTTTGAGGATAAAATTATGTATGTAATAGATGATATTTGTTATGCAGGTGAATTGACTCCAGACATTGAAGTTTCTTCAATAAAAATACTTGAAGATGGAATGCTTTTGATAGATTTTTCAACTGGAGAAACTAGACTTTTTGATGTTACAACTTTGTTAGATAAAGGTAGTGCATTTTTACCTTTGAAAGAAGAAGCAAATAGAAAAACTGCAAAAGTGACACATGGATTTTTGTCATGGATGGATGGACAAATTGATATAGCTACAGAAACTCTTTATTTGGAAAGTTATAAATATACAAAAGATGTTTCTGCATAAAAGATTTGGAGGAATATATGCCAGAATTAAGTCGCTTTGAAGGAATGATTATTTATATGCTGTTTAGAGATAATAAAGAGCATAACAAGCCCCACGTTCATGTTTATTATGGGGAATATAAAGCTTCTATCGGTATTGATGGCGAATTATTAGCTGGTAAATTACCGTCAAAACAATTAAAAATGGTTGTTGGTTGGCTTGCATTACATGAAGAAGAAGCCTATGCAGCGTGGAATCTAGCCGTTACTGGTGAGCATTTTGAAAAGATATCACCACTAAAATAAATTTACAATCGAAGCTCTGTAAGAACAAAGGCTTTAAGATGAGCGCCAGCGAACGTGCCTTGACCAGACGTATTTGAGATTGCTACGCAATTCCCAGATGTGACAGGACGCCTTCTCCAACACGGGGAGGGCGTTTTTTTTGTGCTTGAAAGTAACCTTTTAAAGTAGTATTCTAGTAGTACATAATTTTTAATTTTTTAGAGGTATTATAAATGGCTTTTGTTGATGAATTATTGCAAAAATCTAAAGCTGCTAATAAAACAATTGTTCTTTGTGAAGGTGAAGACAAACGTGTTGTAGACGCAGCATCAAAAATTGTAAAAGAAGGAATTGCTAAAATTATTTTGATTGGTTCTGATGCCGACATTAAAGCAAGTGGTTCTACAGCAGATTTATCTGGTGTAACAGTTATTGACCCAGCTACAGATGTAAATGCAGA
Source organism: Treponema sp. (assembly GCA_017521105.1). Classification (GTDB taxonomy): domain Bacteria; phylum Spirochaetota; class Spirochaetia; order Treponematales; family Treponemataceae; genus Treponema_D. The sequence continues at coordinate 6,842 of JAFXDY010000024.1, read as the reverse complement.
CAAATATGCAGAACTTTTATTTAAAGCAAGAGAAGGTAAAATCAACAAAAAAACAGGCCAACCTGAATATGCTGATGTTGCTGCTGCAAAAGCTGCAATCTTAAAAGATCACACAATGTACGGTGCTTTAATCTTAAAAGCTGGCGATGCCGACGGATTTGTTTCTGGTGCTTGCCACTCAACAGCAAATACTTTAAGACCTGGTTTACAAGTAATTAAAACTGCACCTGGATACAAAACTGTTTCTTCTTGTTTTATTATGGTTGCTCCTGAATGTGGAAACAAATATGTTCCAGAAGGTGTTGCTGTATTTGGTGACTGTGCAATTAATATTGAACCAAGTGCAGAAGAACTTTCTGACATTGCAATTGCTTCTGCAGAAACTGCTAAAAAAATTGCAGGGATTGAGCCTCGTGTTGCTATGCTTTCATTCTCTACAAAAGGTTCTGGAAACGATGATAAATTCTTCCAATCTGTTCCAAAAATGCAAGAAGCTACAAAACTTGCAAAAGAAAAAGCTCCAGACTTGGCTTTGGACGGAGAATTCCAATTTGACGCTGCTGTTGCTCCAGAAGTTGGTCAATTAAAAGCTCCAGATAGCAAAGTTGCAGGTCATGCAAATACATTTATCTTCCCTAATATCAACGCCGGAAACATTGGCTACAAAATTTGCCAACGTATGGGCGGTTGGATGGCAATTGGCCCAATTTGTCAAGGTTTTGCAAAACCATTAAACGATTTGAGCCGCGGTTGTTCAGTTGAAGATATTGTTGCAACAGTTGCTGTAACAGCTTTGCAAGCATAATTTTTGCTATAAAACTAAGTTGCACATTATTGGTAAATGGTCGGAATAACCGTTTCCCGAATATATTAAAAACTTTTTTGGGATTCCTTCTGAAGTTGCCCAATTTTCGGTAATTTTAGGAGAGAATCCCATAATTTTTATGTCTCCATAACAAAATATATTGTCAATTCGTTCCCAGCAATCATTAAAAAAATAGCTTCCAGTTTGAGTAGCGTAACTTCCGTTTTGTAAAAACCATGGGGAATACACTTTTATATTTTCAATAGACTTGCATTCTTCAGAAACGCCGCGAAAGATGGTGTTGTAGTCTTTGTAATTACCAGAAAAATCGCAAACAAATTCACAAGCATCTCTGTTAAAATCGCCACAAATTACAACTTTGTCATTTTGGTTGCATTTTTGTAATTGTTGTGTCATTTGTAATTCTTGCCAGTCTCGCCAAATTTCTGTTTGTGCTTGCCCACCAGATTTAGACTTCCAGTGATTTGCAAAAATTGTTAGTGTTTTTTCTTTTATTTTTGCTTGAACTTCCACAAGTAATCTAGATTGTGGTTGTATTTCTTTTTGACTTTGAATTTGTAAAGAATGGGTTTTTAAGTTTTCTAAAGGAAATTTAGATAAAATTGCAATTCCAATGCTAGTTCCTTCTTTTTTTGCAAAGCAAGAATAATGCCATAAATCTTTTGAATTCCAAGCGTTCGTTTGCAATTTGTTTGAAATATCAATTATTACGTTGGAATTTTCAACTTCTTGAAAAACAAAAATATCTGCTTTTAATGTAGAAATTGCACTGCATAATCTGTTTAATCTGTTTTGATAAGCGTCTCTGTTCCAATCTGGATTTTTTATAAATTCGCTGTATTCTGTTCCTGTTGTTTCTGCATCAAAAAAGGTTTGCAAATTCCAGCAAACTAAACTTACGGTGTTTTCATTTTCTTTATGACATTGTGAAGTTTCCAGACTGCATCCAAAAATCATAAAGATTGATAAAAATAAATAAATTGATTTTTTCATTTTTCCTCCATATATACAATAAAGAAAAATGTTAAAAAATATGCAACTTGGAAAAGAGATTTTTATTTACATACTAGTATTTTAGATATTTATACACTAAAATTGCAAAAGTTGTGTTATAATTTAAATTGTAAGAGGTGAATATGATAAATATAAATAAAGACTCGAATTTTTCATTTTTCTGTGATAAAAATGAACTTTCTGGTGTTGTAAAAATTGCAAATAAAGTTTGCAATGACGTTAAACTTGTTGTAGGAAAACTTCCTGAATTACAACAAATTGAATCTTTAGAAAATATTCCTGCTGAAGAAAATCAACTTTCTTTGATTTTTGGAACAATTGGTTCTTCTTCTATTATAGAATCCCTTGAAAAATCAGGTCAAATTAATCTTTCTGAAGTTCGTGGCAAAAATGAAGTTTATTTATTCAATGTAACAGATAATAAAATCATTATTGCTGGTTCAGACAAACGTGGCACAATTTACGGACTTTTTCACCTTTCTGAATTAATGGGTGTTTCGCCTCTTGTTGATTGGGCAAATGTTCTTCCTGTTGAAAAAGACCAAGTTCAAATTGAAAATCAAAATTACATTTCAAAAGAACCTTCAGTTCGCTACCGTGGATTCTTCATTAACGACGAATGGCCAGCTACAGGAAACTGGTGTAACAAAAACTTTGGCGGATTTAACTCTCAAATGTACGAACAGGTTTTTGAATTGCTTCTTCGCTTAAAAGGAAACTATTTGTGGCCTGCAATGTGGTCTGCCCGCTTTAGCGATGATGGTCCAGGTCTTGCAAATGCAGAACTTGCCGACGAACTTGGTGTAATTATGGGAGCAAGTCATCACGAACCTTGTTGCCGCGCAGGTGAAGAATATCGTTATCTTCGTGGCCCAGATTCTGTTTACGGGGATGCATGGAATTTCCGTTCTAACGAAAAAGGAATTACAAAATTCTGGGAAGACGGATTAATTCGCAACGGAAAATTTGAAAACGTAATTACAGTTGGTATGCGTGGAGAAGCCGACACTGCAATTCTTAAAAACGCAACATTAAAAGACAATATTGATTTGCTTCGTGATGTTCTTAAAACTCAAAATTCATTAATTAAAAAACATGTTAATGAAGATTTGCAAAAAGTTCCAAGAATGCTTGCTCTTTATAAAGAAGTTGAACCATATTTTTATGGAGACAAACACACAAAAGGATTAATTGACAGCCCAGAACTTGAAGGCGTTACATTAATGCTTTGTGATGACAACCACGGAAACTTGCGTACAGTTCCAACAGAAAAAATGCGCGCTCACAAAGGCGGCTACGGAATGTACTATCACTTTGACTACCACGGTTCTCCATACAGTTTTGAATGGTTCAACACATCATATCTTCCAAAAGTAAAAGAACAAATGACAGCAGCTTACGACTTTGGAATTAGAGAACTTTGGATTGTAAACGTTGGTGATGTTTGTACAAACGAATTCCCACTTTCTTACTTCTTAGATTTAGCTTACGATTACGAAAAATTTAGCAACATTGATTACACAACACAAGCTTACACAAAAGAATGGATAAACGCTCAATTTGCTTCTTGTTCAGAAGAAGACAAAAACGACATTTACCAAATTATTAATGGCTACACAAAATTAACTCACATGCGTCGCACAGAATGTTTAATGCCAAATACATTCCATCCTGTAAATTACAAAGAATCTGATATCATCTTGGAAAAAGCAGAAGAAATTTTAGAATTGGCTAAAAAAGTGCGCAAAAATATTTCTAAAAAATCTAAAAAAGATGAATTTGCATTCTTTAGTCAAGTTTATCTTCCAGCTTGCGGAAGTATGAATGTGTTTAAAATGCAACTTTTGCAAGGAAAAAATCATTGGTACGCTTCAAAAGGCATTTACGCTGCAAACGATTTAGTTAAAGAAATAAAAGCTTGCCTTGATTTTGACCAAAAATTAGTTTCTGAATGTGATTCAATTGAAAACGGAAAATGGTATGCAGAAGGTTGGTCGGAACACTTTGGTTTTACACACTGGAACGAAGAAGAAAATATGTATCCAGTTTATATGACAGTAGAAGGTTCAAGAAAAAACAGACTTATTGCTTGGATTGACGGCTGTGAAATTACAACTTGCGGTGGAGACTGGAGCCGAAAAACTTTATTAATCGATTCCTTTAAAAATCCAAATGCAACAAAAGCGGTAATTAAAATTGCTTCTGGTTGCAAACAAGGTTGTGAATATAAACTTTCTTGTGATAAAGATTGGGTTGTTTTAAGCAGCACAGAAGGAAAAGTTCAATCAATTGATTCAATTGAAGTTTCTATTAATAAAGAATTATTTGCAATTGCAAAAGAAAAAACTGCAAATATTAAAATTCAAGGAACTGATGGCCACGGCGGAAGAATTTTGATTAATATTTTTGTGGACGCAAATGTTCCAAACGTAAACTTCCCACAAGGAACTTACGTTCAAACTACAAATTACGTTTCAATTGAAGCTGCAAATTATACTGCTTGTTCAACAGGATTTAAAGAATTGCCAGAATATGGAAAAACAAAATCTGCAATGAAATATTTTCCTGTTACAACAAGTTTTACAAACAGCAAAAAAGCACCTCACCTTGAATACAATTTTGTTGTAAATGAAAATGCAACTTTTGATTTTGACTTTTATTTGAATCCTTCAAATCCTGCTTACAAAGATAACAAATTTGAATTTGAGATTTGCGTAAACGGAAAATATCAAACTGTTCAAGTTGTTTCACCAGATTTTGTTGTGGGGGATAACCAAGAACCTTGGTCTACAGATGTTACAAATAGCATAAGAATTTGCACAGCAAAACTTCCTTGTTTTGCAGGAATGAACAAATTAAAAGTTTATCCACTTTCGCCAAATCTTGTGTTGCAAAAAATTGTAATTCACAAATCTGGCCAAAAGTTGCTTAGTTCTTACTTGGGGGCTCCAGAAACATTTAGAATTGTTTAATTTTTACAAAAACTGTTTTTGATTGCCAATTGAAGATTGTTTTTTCAGAAGCGACCTCCAAAAGATTTATGATTTTTTGGAGGTCTTTTTTTTCTATTGAAGAAAAAAGTTTGTTTCCGTAGGCTGAAGTTTGAGGATTAAACCATTTTTCTATATCAATTTTTGAAATTCGTCGTTTTTCTGAAATAACTTGTTCGGCACATTCAACTTTAAAGCCATTTTTTTCAAATTGTTTGATAATTGTGTTTTCATTCCAATTAAAAAGAGCATTTTTTTTGTCTTCAAAAAATTCTTTTTCTGCTGCTTCCATTTGAGCAATTGTTTTTGCAAAAGAAGGAAGTGTTTGTTCGTTCAAAATTTGTTCTTTTACAAGTTTGCTAATTTTTTGTCCTTCCGAAGGAATTTTTTGACTTAAAATAATAGTAAAATCTTTTGAAAAAGGACATTCAATCTGAAAATTTTCCCCAATTTCGTCATCTTTTTCTATTTTATTTTCAAATATCATTTTAATTGAATTTGAAAGCTCCATAATTGATTTTTCATTTACAAATGGGTCTACAAAGAAAAGACGGTCAAAAATAGTTCCGCTGTATTGTAAGTCTAAAATTAATTTGTAAAAATCGTCATAAGAAAGATAATCTTTTGGAGCTTTTTCTGGACGCACTAAAAGTTTTGGTCTGTCCAAATCTCCCAAAGTTCTGGAATATTGTTCAAGAATTTGTTTGCCTTTTTCTGTTTTGCAGATTCCACAAGTGTAACCTTCTGGAGTTTTTCGTGCAATTTCCCAAAGCAAAAGTCCTGAATCTGCATTCCAAATTAAACTTCTGTGGTGGCGTTTTAAGTCTGCCATTGTAGTTAAAGTGTCGCGAATGTTTAATAAAACTTCAGATTTGTTTGAATCTAATCTTTGGCGCCAAAAACGGTCTGCACGATCAAGGGCAATTTCTTTTGACTGGTCTTTTGGACTAAACGTAAGATTTTCTTCTTTTTTGTCTCCGCTCTTAAAATGTTCGTTTATCCACCATTCGCTAATTGGATTTGCACCAAATTCTGATTTTTGAATTTTGTCTGGAATAATTTTATTAATTGAACCAGTTTCTTGTGGAGCAGTTGCAAGTCCTGCGTATTCATCTTTTTCTAAAATGCTAGAAATTTGAAGCTCCCGTCTTGAAAGTACATCGCTTCTGATTTTTCCTTCGTAACCTTGTGTGCTTGGGGTGTAAAAAACACGCCCCATTAAAGTGTCTGGCAAATATTGTTGTGCAATCCAATGGTCTCTGTATGCGTGAGGGTATAAATAACCTTTTCCGTGTCCAAAACCTTCTGCATCTCTAGAATTATCTTTTAAGTGATTTGGAACATCTGCATCTTCTTTGTTCACTGCGTCAAGGGCGTCAAAAAAGGCCATTGAACTGTTTGATTTTGGTGCTGTTGATAAATAAATTGCAGCATGTGCCAAAAAATAATTTCCTTCTGGCATTCCAACTCGGTCAAAACTTTCTGCACAAGAATTTACAACAGAAATTGCGTAAGGATCTGCCATTCCTGTGTCTTCGCAAGCAGAAATTAACATTCGTCTAAAAATAAAATGAGGATCCTCTCCTGCACGAACCATTCTTGCAAGCCAATACAATGCTGCATCTGGATCTCGTCCACGCAAACTTTTTATAAAAGCACTAATTATGTCGTAGTGATAGTCACCATCTCGGTCATATAACACAACTTTCTTTTGAATTGATTCTTCGCAGGCTTCTTTACTAATGTAGATTTGTGTTCCCCAACTTGGAATTGGAGGGTCATTTTTAGGATTCCATTGTTCTGGTGTTGTTTCTACAGCCAATTCCAAAGCGTTTAATAAAGAACGAGCGTCTCCGTTTGCTGTTTCTATTAAATGTTCTAGAGCTCCTTCTTCAAAAACAATTTTCCAGTGTCCGTAGCCACGTTCTGTATCTGAAATAGCTTGCTCTGCGGCTTTTTTTAAGTCTTCAGGTGTTAATGGTTTTAATTGAAAAACTCTAGAACGACTAACT
>JAFXDY010000232.1 GCA_017521105.1 Treponema sp. | reverse complement strand
TAATCGTATAAATCTTCATCTGTAGAAATAATGTGAAAATCTTCTGAAAGGCCGCCTTTTTCTACAACTTCTTGCCATTTGTGTTCTTTAAAACAATAAGAAATTACAGAATATTCGTTCATTACGTAAGCAACTAAAATTATTCCGCCAGTTTTTGTAACCCTTTTAGCTTCGGTTAATGCTTGAATTTTATTTTGGTCGCCGTGCAAATGGTACATTGGACCAAAAAGCAAAGTTACGTCAAAAGTTTCATCTTCTAAAAAATGTAAATCTAAAGCGTTTCCTTGCCAAGTTTTTACGTTTGTGTGTTTTGCTCTTAAAATTTCAAGATTGTGTTTTACAAGTTCAACTGCGGTAACATCAAAACCTTGGTTGCAAAGTTCAACAGAATAACGACCTGTTCCAGCACCAATATCTGCAATTTTTATTTCATTTGGATTTTTATCTTTTGGAATGAAATCTAAAATATATTTTAATGTGGTGGAAAATTCTACATTTCCGTGGCGAGTTTTTAGTCTGTTTTCTTCCTTGAACTTGTTATAATATTTTTCAAGATTTGTCATTTTTATTGTATCTATTGTAATTTAGCAAAAGCAGCTTCAACTTGATTACAATATTCAGCTTTTTCTTTGTCTGAAATAAAACTTGCAATAAAACTGTTTTTAATTAATTGTTTTATTTCGTCCATTGTGAATTTTAAGCTTTTTGAACAAATCCAATATTCGTCTAGCAAAGTTGTCTTAAAGAACACTGGGTCATCTGTGTTTACTGTAACAAGCATTCCTTTATCAAAAAATTTTCTGATTGGGTGGAAGCGAGCAAGTTTTACAACTTTTTTTGTAAATGTATTACTTGTTATACAAACTTCAAATGGAAGTTTTTGTTGAACACAATAGTCCATTAATTTTTCGTCTTGAATTGCTGTAATTCCGTGACCAATTCTTTGTGAATGTAAATAATTAATTGAATCCCAAATTGATTCTGGTCCAACGTCTTCTCCGGCATGGGCAACAGCTTTGTAGCCTTCTTTTAACGCAAGTTCGTAAACTGGGGCAAAGTCTTTTGCTGGTCCTTTTGATTCAGCCCCACCAAGACCAATTCCAATAATATCTTCGCATGGAACTGATTTTAGCATTTCGTAATTTTTCATTGCATTATCGCAACCAAAAGTACGGCTAACATCCATTAATAATTTAATTGTAATCCCATGTTTTTCTTTTATTCTTGAAATTTGTTTATGGAAAATTTGAACCATCTTTTTGTAACTGAAACCTTTTTTAATAAAGGCAGATGGAGCAAAAAATGCTTCACAATATGAAATGCCATTTTTTACTAAATATTTTTCTAATTCTTTAAATACAATATTAAAATCTTTTTCTGAAACAAATAAATCTTGAACTTTTAAAAATGCCTGAATAAATCCGTTTAAATCGTTATATGAAAAAAGTTCAGTTTGTTCTTCTTTTGTCATTTCTTTGCCAAAACGATTTTTGTACATTTTTTTAATTCCAGCCAAAGAAATAACAGCTTCAATATGAATGTGAATTTCTGCTTTTGGAACACTTCTTAAAAAAGTTTTAAACTCTGATTTGTTCACAATAAAAATCTCCTAGGATGATTATATCAAAAAAATTGCATAACTCCTAGAAGATTATCGGTGAAAATATATAAAAACTTTAGAAAAAGTTGAAAACAACAGAAAATTACATTATTTCTTTTAGTTGTTCCACAATTTCTTTAAAAGTATTACATGCTGCTTGAACAGGCTCTACACTTTCCATATCAACTCCAGCAATTTTTAAACTTTCAATTGGATATCTTGAACCGCCACTTTTTAGGAATTCAAAATAATCATTTCTTTCTTTTTCGCTGCCAGTTGTAACTCGGTGAGCAAGTGCAAGAGCAGCAGAAATTCCAGTTGCATATTTGTAAACATAGAAAGCACTGTAGAAGTGTGGAATTCGTAATCCTTCCATATCTGAATTATCTTCAAAATTCATTTCTGGGCCAAAATATAATTCCAAAAGTTCCCGATATGTTTTGCGCAAAAGTTCTGCTGTTAATGGAGTTCCATTTTCTACAAATTCGTGAGCTTTTAATTCAAATTCTGCAAACATTGTTTGACGGAAAAGTGTTGCAAGAATGTCGTCTGCACGCATTGCCAAAAGATATTTTTTCATTTCTTCATCTTTTGCATTTTTCAAAAGATATTCAAAAACAAGTTCTTCGTTAAAAGTAGAAGCAACTTCTGCTTCAAAAATTGTGTAGTCGTAGCACATAAAAGGATTGTTGTGAACAGAATACCAGCTGTGCATACTGTGACCACCTTCGTGAGCCATTGTAAATACATCCCGAATATTTTCTTCGTTGTAATTTAACAAAATGTATGGATTTCCCACATAACATCCCGAACTAAAAGCTCCACTGCGTTTTCCAACATTTTCATAGCGATCTGCCCAACCGTTTAAAAGTCCGTCGCAAAGTCTGTCTGTATATTCTTTTCCAAGTGGAGCAAGTGCGTTTCTACAAATTTCAACAGCTTCTTCGTAAGTTGTTTTTGTTTCTACAGATTTTACAAGTGGAACATAAACGTCGTAATGTTTTAGTTTGTCTACGTCAAGGGCTTTTTTTCTGATTGAATAATATTCGTGCAAAGTTGGAAGATTTTTGTGAATGCATTCAATTAAATTGTGATAAACGCTTGTTGGAACTTTGTTTCCGTAAAGAGCAGCTTGCAAAGAAGAATCATAACCTCTGGCTCTAACTTGGAAAACATCTTGGTTTACACTTCCTGCATAAAGGGCAGCGATGGTGTTTTGGTGTTCTTCAAATTTTGCATAAAACTTTTTGTATGCTTCTTCACGAACTTTTCGGTCTTGATTGTGAAGGAAAACGCTCCAAGTTGTTTCTGTTAATTGTTGTTCTTTGCCGTTTACATTTACAGTGCCAAAAGTTTTGTTAATATCAACGTTTGTTAAAACACTAAAAGCGGCATCTGGTGTTTGAGCTGGTTGCATTTGCAAAGACAAAATGCGTTCTTCTTTTTCGCTTAAAATATATTTTTTAAAGTGGAGTTGTTTTTCTATAAATATTTTGTAATCTGCAAATGGTGGTTGCGAAATCCATTGACGAAGTTTTGTTTCATCAATTGATTGAATTTCTGGTTCAATAAAACTTAATTCGGCCTGCATTTCTGTGTAAGCCATCATTGCCCGACCTTCTCTGTCTGTAGCAACTGAATCGTCTTCGTTGGCGTGGTGTTGCAAAGACGCATAGTGGTATACAGTTTCCATTTGAAGTTCTGCTTTTTCTAATGTTTTTAATGCTTCAAGCAAAGTTTCTGCAGAAGTTCCTAGTTTTCCTTTGAATTCTGCAACCTTTTTTGTTAATTCAGGCAAAGTTTTTAAAGCTGCTTCCCATTCATCATCACTTTTGTAAATTGATGATAAATCCCATTTATTTTTTTCTTCAACTTCATCTCTAGTTGGAATTTTTGAGTTCATAGATTTTTCCTCTGTAAATTTATTTATCGATTTTTATGTTTTTGACGTTTTTCTTCGTAAAGAAGTTTGTCTGCGTCTAAAAGTAAATCTGCAAGTTTATTTGATTTTTTGTTAAAAGGAATCACTCCAATGCTACAAGAAATTGGCATTGGTAGTTTTTGTTCCTTTGATAAAAGCTTGTTTGTTTTTTCGATTTTTTTTCTGATTTTTGGAATTGTATCAGCTCCCATTCCAATTGCAATTACAACAAACTCGTCGCCACCAAGTCTTGCAATAATGTCGTTTGCACGGAAAGTTTGTTTTAGAACTTTTGCTTGTGTTTTTATTGCAAGGTCTCCCATATCGTGACCGTATGTGTCGTTCATAATTTTTAGGCCGTCCATATCAATAAAGAAAACAAGTCCTTTGTTGTTCATTTCGATTGCAATATCAATATTTTTTTGTCCTAAATCAAAGAATCCACGGCGATTTAATAGAGTTGTTAGTTCATCAGTTTTTGAAACAGTGTTCAAAGTATTATTATTTTGAATTAACTGTGTGTATTCATAAGAAAATGCCATTGAAGAAATTAGAATTTTCAAGAACAACGGGTAAACCGAATACATTTCTGATGTAAGTTTTGTAATAAAATAACCATAATTTTTTTCTACAGAAAAAAGTGTTTGGAATAAATATACACCTGGTTTGTTATTAAAACCTTCTGGAAAAATTCGTTCAAGTGGATTAAATGAAATTGACGGAGAAAATTCTTGCTGTTTTGAATTATTGTCAATAAGCATATTTATATGCACTTTTTTTGGAACTTCGAATTTTTGGTATTTTTCTAAAATTTGTGGTTCTTCGGCAAAACAAACAGAAATTGTTTCCATGTCTGCGTTATCTAAACAATATGGCATTGTGTAGAAAAGTTGTTCAAGTGAATTCGAAGTTTTAATTAAATCAAAAAGTCTATATACGTTATCAATTTTTGGAACAAGATTATAATATTTTTCACTGGCATGCAAACCAATTGATTCTATGTCTAAGTCTGGGTGAGAGATTCCGTTTGAATCTAAATAAATTTGTTCAAGATTCTTTTCATCAATACAACCACAAGACTGGCGATAAATTGGCGAAAGTGGCATTTCAATTTCGGAAGGAATGTCTAAGCCATTTAATTTTTGCAACATCTTTTCTGCTGCAATGTAACCTTGTTGCGAAATATTTTGATCGATTGTAGAAAGTTTTGGTGTAACCATATAGGCATGAGTTGTATTATCAAATCCAACAACTTTTACATCTTTTGGAATTTTTACGCCTAGTTCTTGAAGTGCAATAATGCATCCAAGAGCCATATTATCATTTGCAACAAGTAAGGCATCAAAATTAACTTCTTCTTTTGTGCTAAAGTTATCACGAAGAACTCTGTAACCTGTGTCTTGTGTAAAAGCTCCATGGAAAACAATGTTGTCGTCATATTTTAGTTTATTATCTGCCAGTGCAAATTTATAAGCTTCAAATCTTTGTGTAGCTTCTGCCGAAATTGTTTGGTTTGCAGACATAAAACCTATCTTTTTACAATTGTGTTTTTCTATTAAGTGCTTTATAACGTCAGAAAACGCTTGATTACATTGGATTTTTGTATAAGTTGTACCTTCCATTCCTAAATCCATTGCAATAGAAATGATAGGTTTGTTTTTTAGAACTTTTAGTTTTTCCTGAAAAATTTCTTTTGTAACTGTCATAGCAAAGGAACCAGAAATGATGATAACTCCATCAATTTCGTTAGACTGAAGATAATCAATTCCTGTCCAACACTGATAATCATAAAAGGAATATGTGCTATGAGGATCTTTTATTTGAAAAATTACAAGTCTTACATCTTTATCTTTGTAATAAGTTGTAATGCCTTCTAAAACTTGAACAGCGTATTCAACTGTAAGACTGTGAATTAAAACAACTATTGTTTTCATGTTTTTATTTTATTCTTCTTCATTATAACATTATTTGCAAAAAAATCCAAATTAAAAGCGTATTCAGAAGTAAGAAATTCAGCAGGATATGATAAATAAACTTCTTCAGATTTACCTGTGGCAACTTTTCTAGACATTGCTCCATGCAAACTAATTAAATCTATGGCTACGGCAAGTTGCTTTTGCAATTTTTTTTCTGTGAAGATTTTTTTTATAAAATCTTTTTGAAGTTTTTCAATTTCTTTGTGGCTGGCAGAATTGCAATCAATGTTGATTTTTTCTTGTTCCAAAAATTGTGCGAATAAAATAAAAAATTGTGCAGGCTTTATTTTTAAGCATTGGCAAATTGTGTTAAACCAAGGAACAGCTCTTCCTTGATTGTAAAAAATGTTACAAGCATTTGAAATTTTTGCTGCTTTTTTTACATCTTCTTTTGAAAAATGAGAAGTTTCTATTATGTTGTAGGGTGGCTCAGACTGGAATTTTAGATTTAATTCTGAAGCTCTGTCGTATAAATCTGTTCCTGGTAAAACAGAAAGGCAAAAAAGCTCCAAATTATTTGGATAAAGTGAAATTGCAAAATTAATGCTCTCTTTGAAGCCATTAATAGACTCTTTTGGGAGCCCGTAAATTACATCAAAACCAAATGTGACTCCAGTTTGATTTAAAATGTTTATGTTTTTAATAAATTGTTTTCTGTTGAATGGGCGGTGAACAAGTTTTAGAGTTTCTTCGTTTGAACTTTGGAGTCCAATTTGCAAACTACAAGGAATTTTTGTAAAGGCTTTTGCAAGTTCTTTGTCTATAAATTCTGCACGGGCTTCAAAGTAGTAAAACGTATTTGGTGTTTTTTTTGCAATTAATTTTAAAAGTTCCAATGCCCGTTGTTTATTTGCGTTGTAAGTTGGATCCAAAACAAAAACTTGTGGAACTTTTAATTTTGCAAATAAATCTAATTCTTGTTCTATTCTGCTGGATGGAAACATAGAAACTTTTTGTTCCCCTTTTGATTCATAACAATAAGAACATTTAAAAGGGCAGCCTCTGGCAAGTTCCCACAAAGCACCTTCGTATTCAGCGGGATTTATTGTTCCGTCTAAATATGGGGATGGAAAACTGTCTAAAGTTTGGGGAAAATCTGAATCTAAAGTTTGGGCAGATTTAGAAGAAGGGGGCGGTGGTGTTTGATTTTTTGAAAGGATGCTCCAAATCAGTTTTGGAACTTTAGCTTCTCCTTGACCGCAAATTGTGTAATCAAAATCTAAAAAAACTTCTGGATGAGCTGTAACTTCTGGGCCCCCTGCAATGCAAATTATGCCATTTTCTTTTAAGATTTTTGCAGCTTTTTCTAAAATAGATTTATTCCACACAAAAATTGAAAACCCACAGATGGCAGGTTTTTCTTTTAGAATTTCTTGGGCAATGTAAGAAGCGGCTTTGTCATCAGTTTGAGAATTATTAATAAAAGATTTGTCTTCTTTGTTAAAAACTAAAAGTTTTGATTTGCATAAATCTTTTGTTGCCTTGTGATTTTTTACTGCCGACGCAACACATGCTGCCCCTAGTGGAATTGCCTGAGGAGATTTTTCTATTAATAAAGTTGTAAAAACAACAGTTTGCAAATCAATATTGTTTGTTACGTTAAAACTTTCTTTAGATTCTTGCTTCATTTCTTTGCTTACGGATTTCCAGAGCTTCTTTGTAATAATCAACAAGCTGATTTGTTAAATCTGGTAAAGACCATTTTTTGCTCCATTCCAGAGCATCTTTGCTTTTTTGTTCATGCAAATCTTTATTAGAAAGCAACTCCAAAACTTTTGCAGAAAATTCTTCTGCATTATGTTTTACCATGAACCCGCCGTTATCACCTTGCATAACATCAGCAGTTCCCATTTCACCAATTGCAACAACTGGCAACCCAGTCATCATTGCTTCAATTGTAACAAGACCTTGGGTTTCTGTAACACTTGGAAAAACAAAAACATCTGCTAAATTATAAAAATAAGCCAAATCATCACGGTTTTGATACCCTGTAAAACAAACATTTTTTGCAAGTTTTAAATTTTCGGCTTGTTTTTGCAAAGGTTCAAGTTCAGGCCCACCACCAACAATTACTAATATTGTATCTGGATACACTTTTTTTACTTTTTCTAAAACTGG
>JAFXDY010000231.1 GCA_017521105.1 Treponema sp. | reverse complement strand
GAAGAAGTTGTAAGTTTGATTAACGAAATTAAAGAGTTTAAAAATGTTTCGTTGGAAGATAACGATAAAACACAAATTGCAGAAGACGAACCCGAAGTTGTTGAATCTGAATTTGTTGAAGAAAAATCTGAACCAGAAAATCAATCTTCATTAATTACACAAGAAGAATATGCTGCTTTAACAATTGCCAACGAAGAAATTCTTGAAGATGAACTTAAATGGGACAATTTGCCTCCTGTTCCAGAAACTTTGCCACCAGAATATGACGAAGAGGCTGTAATAGAAGAAGAAATTGATGAAAACGATCCTGCATTACAATTTCCTCCTGTAGAAGATTATGAAAATGAAGATTTTGTTGAAGATAAAGTTGAAAATGAAATTGAAGAAAATGTTTTTGAAGAAGAAATTGTAGATTCTCAAAATGAAATAATTGAAAAATATAGTGATAAACAATTTCCAAAATCGAATTTTCCTTCTGGAATAAAATTTGAATCTTCTGAAGTTCAAGAGGAAAAAAAAACTTTAGATAACTCAAAAAGCGAATATCCTGCGGGAATTAGATTAGATGAAAATTCAGATGATACAGATTTTGGTTTTGTGGATGATTTTGTAGAAACACCAGATTTTGCTGCCGAAGAGGAAGAAGCAGAATACAAAAAATCTGATTTTGAACGTGAATTAGAAAAACCTGCTATTGAAAATGAAAAATTTGCTAAAAAAATTAGAATTCGTGATGAATTGGCAATGCACGGAAATAATACTCCCGGCATTACAACAAAAACTTTAGCATCTTCTGCAGTTGCTGCGGCAATTCCTGTTTCTTCTTCTGTAAAAAGTGTTTTTTCTGATATGGAAAATGATATTCGTAAAGACTATAACATAGTAGAAAAAGAAGATAGTTTTATAGATGATTCTGAAATTGAAGAAGATTTTGATGAAGAAAATGAAAAATCAGAATTGGAAAATTTCTTTGACAATGCAGACTTTTTGGAAAAAGAAATAGAAGAATTTAATCAGATTGATAATGAAGTTGAAGAAGATTCAGAAATGAATATAAGAAATTCATCGGCAAGAAATTTAACAGCAGATGAACTTTCAGATTTCTTTTCTTCGCAGCAGATAGAAAATACTCCAAAAACAAAAGCAATTGAAGGAAATCCTGCAAAAATTGGCAACAGAGCCACAAAAAAAGGTCCTTATGTTATTCCTTCAAATTTGCTTACAGCGTATAAAGATGATCAATACTGGATTATTGATGAACAAACAAAAAATGCCTCATTAAGTTTAAAACAAACTTTGTCAGAATTTAATATTGAAGCTGAAATTATTGGAATTAAAAAAGGTCCTGTTGTAACAATGTTTGAAATTTTGCCAGCTCCAGGTGTTAAATTAAGTAAAATTGTTGCATTGCAAGATAATATTGCTTTGGCACTTGCGGCTCAGTCGGTTCGTATTGTTGCACCAATTCCTGGAAAACAAGCAGTTGGTATTGAAGTTCCAAATAAAAATCGTTCGGTTGTAGGATTCCGAGAAATTATTGAAATGGATTTGCCAGAATGGAAAAAAATGGCTGTTCCTGTAATTTTGGGAAAAGACATTTTGGGAAAAGCTCAATTAATTGATTTGGTAAAAACTCCTCACATGTTAATTGCCGGTGCAACTGGTTCGGGAAAATCTGTTTGTGTAAACTCGTTGATTCTTTCTATTTTGTATAAACGTTCTTACCAGGATGTAAAAATGATTTTGGTTGACCCAAAAGTTGTTGAATTAAAACTTTATAATAATATTCCACATCTTTTAACACCAGTAATCACAGAGCCTAAAAAAGCTTTGCAAGCATTGCAATATTGTTTGTGCGAAATGGAACGTCGTTATGCCCTTTTGGACGGAATGGGAGTTCGTGATATTTCTAACTATAATGCAAAAATAAAAGAACAGAATATTTGCACAGAAAAATTGCCTTACATTGTTGTTATTATTGATGAATTTGCAGATTTAATGGCAACAAGTGGAAAAGAATTGGAAAGCATAGTTGCTCGTTTAACTGCAATGAGCCGTGCGGTTGGTATTCACTTGGTTTTAGCAACTCAAAGACCTTCTGTAAACGTAATTACAGGTTTAATTAAAGCAAACATTCCTACTCGAATTGCATTTATGGTTGCTTCAAGAACAGACTCAAATATCATTATTGATACAGTTGGTGCCGAAAAATTGCTTGGTCGTGGTGATATGCTTTATGCTTCGGCTGTAGATCCAGCTCCAATTCGTATTCAAGGTACATTTGTTAGTGACCAAGAAGTTGAAAATGTTGTTAATGCTGTAAAAGAATTTGGCGAGCCAGATTATATTGATGAAGAAATTTTTGTTGAAGATGATGATGAAGCTGGTGCAAGAGATTTGTTTGGCGAACCAATAGATGACGATGATCCGTTGTATGATCAAGCTTTGCAAGTTGTTGTTCAAGCCGGAAAAGCAAGTGCAAGTTATATTCAAAGAAGATTAAAAATTGGTTACAACAGAGCCGCTCGTCTTGTAGAAGAAATGGAAGAACGAGGAATTGTTGGTCCTGCAAACGGAAGTAAACCAAGAGAAATTATTCATTATCCTTAATCAAAAAATCTAAAAGTTTATTCAAAATTATTTGGGAAAACCCAAAATAAAATGAATAAACTTGACAAATTATGTAATATATTACATAATTTAGTTAAAGAGTTATATGGCAAAAGAAAAGACGGTCAACGTAACTTGGAGGATTTATGAAAACTGCAATTATTTATAGTTCAGAAACTGGTTTTACAAAAAAATATGCGTTGTGGCTTGAAGAAAAATTGGGAAGCGATGCAAAAGCTTATTCTTTAAAAGAAGCAAAAAAAGTGAATTTTGATGATTGTGATGCACTTGTTTATGGTGGCTGGGTTTGTGCAGCTCAAATTAATGGTGCAAAATGGTTTAAAGAAAAAATGCCTTCTTGGGCTGCGTCTGGTAAAAAATTAGCTTTGTGGGCAACTGGCGGAAGTCCAATGGAAAGTCCAGATATTCCAAAGGCTTTGGATGTGATGCTTACAGAAGACGAAAAGAAAATTGCAAAAGTTTTTTACTGTCCTGGTGGATTCAATTACGAAAATATGAAACCAATGTACAGATTGATGATGAAAATGTTTGTAAAGATGCTTTCTAACAAAAAAGATTTGAGAGAAATTGATAAAGAAGCTGTAAAAATGATGAGTCATTCTTATGACATTGCCGACCAAAAGTATCTTGATCCGATTGTAGAATATTTGAAAGGGTAAATTACGTTAGGCAATGGAGCGGTGCCGTAGGCAGCCACCCTGTGGGCTGTCTAGCAAGTACATTTAGAGATTGTTGTATAAGATCTTCGGATCAAGTCCGAAGATGACAATGACTATTTAAATTTTTTAGACAGCCCAAAGCAACCGTTCAGGTTGCGACAGGGGGCCGAGGGTACCGAGCCGCGGAACTGCCGACCTTGAGCGACTAACAGGAGCGAGAGGGAACGCCAATATAAAGATTATCTGGCTGGACTTTGCAAGGCAAAAACCACACTTCAACACCAGCTTTTTGTGCATTTTCCAAAGCGGCAGCGAATTCTGGGTGAGTTTTTGTGTTCGGCAAAACTTTTTCCACACCTTCCATTTGAATTACAAAAGCCAAAATTGATTTGTAGCCTTTAGAAACTGCGGCGGCAAGTTCATTAAGATGTTTTACGCCTCGTTCCGTTGGAGCGTCCGGAAAATATCCCACGCCCTCAACTTCCAAAGTGCAACCCTTCACTTCCATAAGGATTTTTTCGGTTTTCCCTGTGGCTTTATCAGTTTTTTCCAAATAAAAATCCACCCGAGAGTTTCCAAAAGTGTACTCTGGCTTGATTTTGCTGTAGTTCTGAGTTTGAAGCCACTCTAGCACGACCTTGTTTGGCGCTTGGCTGTCGATATTAAACAAAAGAGATTTTTCTCCACCGTTTTTCATCCGCTTTCGAAAAGCCAAAGGATAATTTTCCCAGTTAGAAACTTGGTCGTAGCGTTTTTCCACAGCCACCAAATCGTACAAAGTTTTTCGATTGGGATTTTCAGATTTTTCAAGATAAACAGTGCACCCCGGAATAAGGAGCTCCTTGCATCGCCCAGTATTTTTTACGTGAACAGTTTCTTCCGTGCCGTCAAAAAGACGAATCTGGGCAATAAAGCGATTTGGCCGAGAAAGAAAGGTTGCGGTGGTGATGTGGTGGTAGTGCATGGTGTTATTCTCCGTATCTTGGGAATAATGATCTTCAATATAAAAATTATTTTTTTTAGATTTTTATTATACCACAAATTTCCCACTTATGAAAAATCATTGTGTAGATTCGTGCGAGATTGGCAGGTTTTAGTGGATTGCCGCGTCGCTACGCTTCTCGCAATGACTTATAGAAAGGCGAATTGCAAGGCTTTTTGCAATGATTTATATATTGCCACGCAGTTTTGTTCCATGCAATGACGTTTAAAAACTTGGTGAATTTTGGGGGATTTAGCGGTATACTATGAGTATGATTGAAGCAATTAAACAAAAATATGAAAAATCGGGGCCGAAGGTTGTTGAGGCTTTGAAGAAGCGTCATTTTGAGGCGTTTTATGTTTCTTCTAAGGAAGAGGCGGTGAAAAAGGCTATGGAAATTATTCCTCAGGGTGATTCCATTGGTTGGGGTGGTTCGTTTTCTATTGACGAGATTGGGCTTAAGGCTGAGCTTGAAAAAAGTGGTCACAAAATGATTGATCGTGATTTGGCGAAAACTCCAGAAGAGCGAAGAAAATTAATGGTTGAAGCACTTTGTTGTGATACTTTTTTGATGAGTTCGAATGCTATTACTGAAGATGGTCAACTTTTTAATATTGATGGTGTGGCAAATAGGGTTGCAGCTTTGTGTTTTGGGCCAAAATCGGTGGTGATTGTGGCTGGAATGAATAAAGTTGTGCCAAATTTGGATGCTGCGTATCATCGGGTGCGTGGTTTTTCGGCTCCAGCAAATGCACAACGTTTTGAAATTAATACTCCTTGTAAAATTACTGGGGAATGTGCAAATTGTATGAGTGAAGATTGTATATGTAATCAATTTGTTACAACTCGTCTTTGTAAACCTGCGGGTCGAATTAAAGTAATTCTTGTAGGCGAAGATTTAGGGATTTAGTAAAGGGTTTTGCGTTAGGCAATGGAGCGGTGCCGTAGGCAGCCACCCTGTAAAGTTTGCGACCAGAGGAAGCAAATCTTTAGCAACCGTTCAGGTTGCGGCAGGGGGCCGAGGGTACTGAGCCGCGGAACTGCCGACCTTGAGCGACTGAAAGGAGCGAGAGGGAACGCCCCATTGTCTGACACCAAACAACACAGCCTTTTATTTTTCTTTTATTGCTATGTGCAATTCTTCCAACTGACTGTCATCTACATAACTTGGACAATCGTACGCTCGGTCAAGGCGCGCTCACTATCGTTCGCTTAAAGCCTTGACTCTCACGTTTTGCGGGTTGTAATTTCATTATCAACCCGCAATCCATTGGGCTGGCGCCAGCCCAGCTTTGTTTTATTCCTTAACCACAAGATGTAAGTCATTCAACTGACTTTGGTCTACTTCCGCAGGACAATCATCCATTGGGCTGGCTGCCATATTATTTTTAGGGAAGGCGATTACTTCGTGGATGCTTTCTTCGTGGCGCATGAGCATTACGAGGCGGTCGAGGCCTGGAGCAACTCCTCCGTGTGGTGGAGCTCCGAATTTGAATGCTTGTACTAAGAAGCCAAATGCTTTTTCGGCGCGTTCTTGGCTAAATCCAACGATTTTGAAGATGCGTTGTTGTAATTCTGGGTCGTTGATACGCATTGAACCTGAAGCAAGTTCGTAGCCGTTTAATACTAAGTCGTAAAGGTCGCCTTTTACTGCACCTGGGTCGCTTTCTAATGTGTCCCAATATTTTTCTTGTGGAAGTGTGAACATGTGGTGTTCTGTTTCCCAGTGATTTTCTTCTTCGTTCCATGCAAAATATGGGAAGTCGATAATCCAAGCAAAGTGGAATTCATCATTTGGATTATAAAGATTTAAGTCTTTTCCCAATTGTTTACGAACTGCACCTAGCGCTGTACAAGCGAGTTGCCAGTTTTCGTCGCTTACAAAAAGTAAAAGGTCATTTTTTTCTGCACCAAGTTTTTCACAGATTTCTGCTTCTTTTCCTGCATAGAATTTGCTAATTCCACCTTCAAAAACACCTTCTGCGTTTACTTTCATCCAAGCAAGGCCTTTTGCTTTGTATGTTTTTGCAACTGCTTCTAATGCTTCTACATTTTTGCGACTATATTTGTCTGCAACATTTTTTACAACAAGTGCTTTTAAGCCGCTGCGTTTGTGGCGTTGAACTTCACGGCCGGCATTTGCAGCCCCTGCTTTGAATGCGTTAAAATCTGCTAAGTCTGCCATGAATGTTGCGTCTTGCATTTTTAAGTCAAAGCGTAAATCTGGTTTGTCGCTTCCGTAGTAATCAAAAGCGTCTTCCCAAGAGATTCTGTCGAATTGAGCTGGCAAATCGTAGTTTAATGTCTTTTTGAAGATGTGTTGCATCATTCCTTCTGTTGTTGCAAGAACTTCTTCACGATTTGTAAAGCTCATTTCCATATCGATTTGTGTAAATTCTGGTTGGCGGTCTCCGCGAGCGTCTTCGTCACGGTAACAGCGTGCAATTTGGAAGTATTTATCAAATCCACTTACCATTAAAAGTTGTTTGTAAAGCTGTGGCGACTGTGGAAGTGAATAAAATTTTCCTGGGTGAACGCGACTTGGAACTAAGTAGTCGCGAGCGCCTTCTGGAGTTGATTTTATGAATGTTGGAGTTTCAATTTCCAAAAAACCTTTGCTTGTTAAATATTCACGAGTTGCAAATGTTACTTGAGAACGCAAAATGATGTTTTGTTGCATTGGGTCGCGGCGTAAATCAAGATAGCGATATTTTAAGCGT
This sequence comes from Treponema sp., assembly GCA_017521105.1. Classification (GTDB taxonomy): domain Bacteria; phylum Spirochaetota; class Spirochaetia; order Treponematales; family Treponemataceae; genus Treponema_D. The sequence continues at coordinate 1,467 of JAFXDY010000231.1, read as the reverse complement.
AAATCTTCGTTTGGAATTACCAAAGTTCCGTCTTTTTGACGAACTTCTTCTATACTAAATGGCAATTCTTGTGAAGTTGTAAAAATCTTAATGTCTTTTGCTTCAACTTCAATTTCGCCAGTTGGCATATCTGCATTTATGTCTTTTTCGCTACGGGCATTTACAACGCCTTCTACAGCAATACAATATTCGCTTTTTAAACTGGCAGCAATTTTTTTAACTTCGTCGCTAGCTTTGTCACCAACCATAACTTGAGTAATGCCGTAACGGTCGCGCAAACGAATAAAAATTAATCCACCAAGGTCACGAGTACGACTAACCCAACCATTTAAAACTACACTTTTTCCTACGTCAGATTTTCTTAAATCTCCGCAAGTTACTGTTCTCTTTGTATTTTCCATAATGCTTCTATTTTAATGATTTAGAATAGTTTTTACAATATAATTGTTAATTTACAGATTTCTATTCTACATATCCCATTGCAACAATTGTAAATCCAAGTTTTTCTGAACCTTCTGCCATTCTTACTTCTATTTTGTGATTTCGGGTTTCTGAACTGTAGAATAAAAGTTTTTGTTCGCAGTTATTCCAGCCACCATCTTTTGCCCCATCAAAAGTTTCAAATAGTCTTCCGTCAATGTAAACTTCGGCTTTTCCAAATCTTGTTGATGAATTTTTTGATTGAACTTTATATACAAAAACAAAAGATTTGCATTTTATTTCCATTGTGAATGGTTCATTTTTTGATTTTAAATCCATTGGTTTGTGCCAGTTCACAGGAAAGTTTGACTGATTTGTTTTTTTGATTGACTGACATTGTTTGTCTACTTGATTAAAACTTCCTTTTGAAATTTTTACGTTTTTATCTTCACCCAAAATCTGTTTTATTCCACTTAAACTAGGCGATTTCCAATAATTTTTTGGAATATCAAATTGCTCGTCTTGATTTGCGTTATCTACTTTTTTTACAAGATTCATTAAACAGTCTTTCATCATTGTGTGACCTTTTTTTGTGGGATGAACAGAATCTGTGTAATAATCTGATTTTGAAAATTTTCCTGTTGAAATACTTGATTTTACAATTTCCAACATGTTGATTTGCGGAATTTTGTAATAATCTGAAATTGGCTTTTTTTGTGAAGAAGTATTTCCGTAATTTGCAGCAGCATACAATGCAATTACCGCTGTTTTTGGATTTTCTGCAAGGGCATCACGAACAAGAGCTTCAAAACTTCGTTGAAAAACAACTTCGCCGCCGTCGTTTACAGCAAATTCAATAATCAAAATATCTGGTGTTTGCCCCATTGGTTTTACAACATCACTTTGATAGCGCACGCAACCTAACAAAGATGGAGTTCCACTTAACCCTGCATTATTAAAATATACGTTTTTTCCGCCATCTGGAGCATAAGTTTTTTTTATTTCTCTAAAAAATTGATATGCATAACCATCTTTAAAATCTGCTGG
>JAFXDY010000230.1 GCA_017521105.1 Treponema sp. | reverse complement strand
ATTGTAAATATAAAAGAAACGACAAAAGCAATAAGAGTCATTAATCCCAGTGATTTTCTAATTCCCGCAAGGTCTTTTTTGCCCCAGAATTGAGCAATAAAAACACCACCGCCAGAAGTAATTCCAAAAAGAATCATATTTAAAATAAAAAATATTTGATTTCCAAGTCCAACAGCTGCAATCTCTACGCTTCCAAGCCGACCAATCATAATTGTGTCTAGCATATTTACAAAGTTTTGCAAAAGTGCTTGTAAAGAAATTGGAATTGCAATTGCAACTAAAGATGAATAAAAGCCTTTAGATTTCATAGAGAATTATTATAGTTTTTATAGGAAATTAATCAAGAAGGTGAGGTTTTGTTTTTGTAAATTGGTGCCTGAATTGGCTTAGGCACTTGAGCGGGCGGGCGAAGCCCGAGCCACTGGACCAGTTTTGCAAATGCAAAACTGGGAAGCGGCTGACCGTTAGGGAACCGCGAAAACGCCGACCTTTTGAAAAACGAAGTTTTGAAAAAGGGAAGCTCCTGTTTAATTTACTTCAATAACGTTGGCAATGCGGCCGTCTTTTGTGTACATTTTGTTTGAATTTGTGTTGTCTAAAACTGGGGTTAGGCCAATGTAGTAACTGTACAAATATTTTCCTTTTGGAAGAGGAAGTTGTAATTCGTACAAACCTGGAGAAGTTTCTTGTAATTCATAAATCCATGGGTCCCAGTTGCAAAAGTTTCCTGCAAGGTTTATTTTTTGTCCTGTTTCGCCTTTGTAAATGAAACGAACAGTGTTGTCTTTTTGAATTTCTGTGTTGATGTAAACTTGGCCTAAATCTGTGAGTTTTGAAAAATATAAGTTTACGTTTTCGTCGTATTCTTTATTTGGATTTAGAGGATCTGCAACCCATAATCCGTCAATCACAAGGCGATATTTTAATGATTCATATTTGTGTTTTCGTTCTAGGCAAAAGAACATGTGTTTTCTAGAAACGTTCCCTTCATCATCTGTTTTTGATAAAACTTGAAATGGGTGAACAATTTGATAGTTTTCAAAATCAAAGGCAATACCAACAAAGCGATTGTTTGGATCTGCTGTGAAAATTATGTATTCATCTGTTACAATTGGTGCTGTAGGACCTTTTATTTCGTGCAAAAGCATATCCAATTCGTAATTTTGATAATTCATTTGTTCTGCGGCAAAAAGCCCACAGTTTAAGGAACATAAAAGTCCAACTAAAACGAGAAAATTTCTTCTTTTCATATTTTGAATATCGTCATATTTTATAATTGGGTTAAGAAAAGAATTTATTTTATTTGACTTTTTTATGAAAATTATTCACTATTAACTTATGTTAAATATTGGTTATCACGAATCTACAGCAAATGGCTTAGAAGGTTTGGGGTTGGAAGCCCTGGAAGTTGGTGCAAATACTTTTGCGTTTTTTACAAGAAATCCTCGTGGGGGAAAAGCAAAAGATATTGATAAAACAGATGCACAAAAACTTTGTAAAATTATGGAAGAAAATTCTTTTGCTCCTGTTGTTGCTCATGCTCCGTATACAATGAATCCTTGTTCGGCAGATGCCGGTTTGCGAGAATATGCAAAAGAAATGATGATAGATGATTTTGCACGTTTAGAATATATTCCAAATTCTTTATATAACTTTCATCCTGGAAGCCACACAGGGCAAGGCAGTGATGTTGGAATTGATTTAACTTCCACAATGATTTGTGATGTTTTTAAAACTGTAAAAAATAATTCTACCAAATTGTTAATAGAAACTATGGCTGGAAAGGGCAGCGAAATTGGAAAAACTTTTGAAGAAGTAAAACAGATTTATGATTTAGCTGAACAAAAGTTTGGTTCTTCATTAAAAGGGCGTCTTGGAGTTTGTTTGGATACTTGCCATATATGGGATGCTGGTTATGATATTGTTTCTAATTTGGATGGCGTAATTGAAGAATTTGACAAAATTATTGGTTTGGAAAATTTGTATGCAATTCATCTTAATGACAGCATGAATCCATTGGGAGCCCACAAAGACAGACATCAAAAAATTGGACAAGGATACATTGGTTTTGAAACTTTGTATAAAGTAACCAGACATCCAAAGTTGTGTCATTTGCCATTTATTTTGGAAACACCAAACGAACAAAGTGGCTACATTGAAGAAATAAAAATGTTAAAGGCTTAATTTATAAATTTGATTTTTCAAAATCTATGTATTCAATGCCTGGAATTTTTAATCCTTCTTTGCTAAATGTGTAAGTTTTAATTTGTGGAAGTGATGCAAGTCTACTTTCAAACCACCAGGCAAACATTTTCATGCGACTGTCTGTTAAAACTGGGGCGTTATTGTAATTTGTACCAAGGGAAACGTTGGCGTTGTGTAAAAGTTCTGTTGTAAATTTGTCTGAATTTGCAAGGCGATTTGATTTTGTGTGCCAAGTTTGTTCGGCGGAACTTCCTTTTATGTGAGTTTGCCCTCCTGGAAAAGATAAGTCTAGTCCCATAAGGTATATTTGTTTTGCTCCCGCAAATACAGCAAAGTTCCAGCAACAAGAAGCAACAGAACCTCCACTTCCTAAGTCTCCAATTTGTTCTGTTGAAAAACCAGCTTTTTGTTCAATTTCTTTTCCGTTTGGAAATTGAGATGCGCACAATACAATTTTTTTGCAATTAAATCTAAAAACAGAAGGATACGTTGAAAGTTCTGTAATTAAAACACTTTCTGGGGCTTGTGCGCCGGCAATGTGTCTGTATGCCCAAAACTGTGGATCTGTTAAAATAATAAAGTCTGGATTTATTTTGTTTTTTAGCAAGATTTTTAATGCTGTTTCTACACAAACAATAATTACTTCTTTATTTTTTGATTGTTTTGAATCATATAATTTTTTTAAATTTATAAGATTTTTTTGCAGTGTTGGTCCTGCGGCAACAATTACAAATGGTATATCTTTGAATTTATTTTTGTATATGTTAATAGATTCAAGTTGATTTATATATTTTGCATTTTTTTTGCAATTATTACTCCAAAGTTTTCCGAATTTTTTTGTTGTTGCGGCATTAATTTCATTTTTGTGTTTGTTTCTGCTAATTATTGTTTTTACGCACTCAAAATATTGTTGATTATGTTGTGTAAAAGATGCGATGTCAAAATAAAATGCATCAGAAACACCTTGTAAAGTTGTGTTAATTGTTGTTGTGTCTTCAATAAGTGGTAAAACAGATTCTGCTGGGCAGTTGATTGCCAAAACTAGTTTTTCTACTTTAAAAATTTCAGTCCAATCAATTAGCTGCAACGAAGCCAAAAAATATTCTAGATTTGGTTCCACAACAATCAGCTTTTTTTTGTTTGAATTTTGTAATATTAATTTTGCAGCTTCAACTAAATGATACCCAATCCCCATTCCATAAAAAACAATAGAGGAGTTTTCTTGTACTTCTGGAATAAACACAGAATTGTGGGCTTCCCTAGAAGGATTGTATGCAGAATGAAGTAATTTTCCGTTATCTGAAGCTGTTACTTCACCATTTTTTGCAGTTTGAATTAATAGGGAAGGAAGTTGAGTTTCTAAATTAAAACTTGTAATTTGAAACGTTTCTTCTAAAATATTAAACAAATCTGGAAAGCGAGAATTAAATAATTTTAAGTTGTTATTCCAAATTGAGTTCAATTGTCATATTCTCCGTAATTGGTGTGCCTGCTTCTGGTGTTTGACTTGTGACCCAACCGCTTCCGTTAATTGTAAACTGAATATCGTTTCTGTCTAAAAGTGGCAATAAATCTTTTTTTGATTTTCCAATAAAATTAGGAACTGTTTTTCCTATTTTAATATTTTTTGCACTTGGAATTGTAATTAATCCGCTGTGTTCCAAAGATTCTGCCCCACCACGACTCATTCCAAGGTGGTCAATGATGATGTCGGCAGCTTCACCAATTACTGGGGCTACAATTCTACCACCATAAGTTTCGCCTTTAGCTTTTTCTACAACTATGTATAAAACAATTTCTGGTTCTTCAACAGGAAAAATTGCAATACAACTAGAAAGGAAGTCTGTGTCGCTGTAACCGCCTTTTTCTTTGTCTGCCATTTGGGCAGTTCCTGTTTTTACACCAATTGAAACATCACCAATGTTCGCTCTAGACCCAGTTCCTTCCGTTGCAGTTGTTTCCATACAACTTAAAACATAATCTGCTGTAGTTTTGGAAAAAACTCTTTCTCTGTATTCTGGTTTGTGAACAGAGTAGATTGAGCCATCTTTATTTGTAACTTTATTTATAAATGTTAGCTTTGTTGGAACTCCGTTATTGCCAATTGCAGTTGCTGCCTGTACCATTTGCAAAGCAGAAACGCTAATTTCTTGACCAATTGCAATTGTTGGTTTTGACCTTGCAGACCAAAGTCTGTTTTTTGTGTCTTTTACAGAACCGTTTGTTTCGCTTGGTAATTCAACTCCTGTTTTGCTTCCAAAACCAAGGCCTCGTATGCGAGAAATAAATGTTTCTTCGTCAATGTGATCACTAATTTGGCACAAAATATCATTACAAGAATATTTTAAACCGTCTCTCGCAGTTCCCCAACCGTGATGTTCAAGACATTTTATTCTAACAGTTTCACCACCGGTTCTTTTTTCATACATTCTATCGCAAAGAAAGCTATCATTTGGTGAAATCCCTCTAAAATCGTGAACAATTCCCACTGTAAAAATTTTGAATACAGAACCAGGTTCGTAAGCCACCATTGCAGGTCGGTCAATTTTTGTTTCTGTTGCAGAATTGCCATATTCGTTTAAATCTGCAGATGGCAAACTAACGTAAGACAATATTTCCCCAGTTTTACAATTTGCAGCAATTAACATCATACTTTCGGCTTGAGTTTTATCTAAAGTTGCGTGAGAAACTTGTTCAAGTTTATATTGAAGATTTGCGTCAATTGTAAGGTAAATGTTTTTTCCACTTGGATTTTCAATTAAAGAATCCTTTGTTGAATTTAGTTTTTCAAAATCTTCAATTGGTGGTTGCAAAATATCTTGTTGCGAAAATTCAATTCCTGCAAGGCCTTTGCCATCGTCACCCATGTATCCAATTAATTGAGAAGCCAAAGTGTGATTTGGGTAATTTCTGCCTGGAATCTTTTCGAAAGTAACAAAATTGTAATTAAATTCGCTTGTAATTTCTTTTACAGCTTCGTATGTTTCTTGTTTTACTTTCTTTTTTAAATAAACAAAGTTTCTTGAAGAAGAAATAATCTTTAAAACTTCATCTGATGACATTCTAAGTGGTTCAGCTATTCGTTTAGAAAAAGCTTCTTTATTTTTTATGTCTTTTACTGTTACACCAATATGATAAAAGTTTGTTGGAACTGCTAAAGGGTAGCCGTGTCTGTCTACAATTGAACCTCGTTCTACTGTTGGCTTTGATTGAGCTACAGTTGGTAAATCTTGAACAGCCAACTTTCCGTAACTAAACAACAATGCAACTAAAACAAGAGAACACAAAACGAAAAATAAAATTATTTGCTTTTTTTTGAAAAAGTTATTCATGAATTAAAGCTTTCCCCTTGATACTTTTTATTGAAACAAATCCGTAATCTCTTGAATCTACGGAATTCAAAAAGTTATCACCCAAAACAAAAATAAATCCTTTTGGAACTTCTGTTGTTTTTGAAAGATTCAAATATTGAACTTCTGATAAAGGTATTTTCTTTTTGTCTATTATTAAATAATACCCTGAATCTATTAAAAATTCTAGACTATCTTTTTCTGTTAATACACAACGTTTAATAACAATTTTATCTTGATGTAAAAAAGTTACAATGTCATTTTTTTTTGGCTTGGACCATTTTAGCATATAGTTTTTTGTAAAAGGATTTTGAAGACCAAAAGCTGCCTTATTTATTACAATTCGATTTTCGCTTTTTAAAGTGGGATACATAGATGTTCCAGAAATCTTTAAAAAATCAAATATAAAAATTTTGGCAAAAATGCCAATCAAAATGCCAAAAAAAATTAATTTTTTCATAAAATCTATTCTAAACTGATGATTAATTTATGTCGATAGAAGTTGTATGGAAATTATTAGTTTTGTACAAGACTCACATAGAAGTAAATCATCAAGAGTCTTATTGCCAAAAAAAACAACAAGAAGAAATTATAATAAAAATTATAAAAGTGAATCTTCAGTTATTTTTAATCCTCTTTCATACAGACCTTCTACAGAAAATTTTACTGTTTCTAGAGTTAAGAATCCAGTAAATTTAAAAACTTTTTTTTATTCAGTAGGGCAGGGAATTTCTGTTGTTCAAAATGTAATTGAAAATAATGTAAAGAAAATTATTATTGTTTTGTTGTGTTTAATAATTTCTGTTGTTGCAATTCATTTTTCATATAATTTTTTAAATTATATTGAAAATCATACAGGACCTTTAGAGTTTCAAACAGAAGAATCATCAGATATTGAAATTTTAAACAATTTAATGTCTGCCTTTGCTTTGGAAAATTCAATTGAATATGATGAAAATGGATTTATTATTGGGCTTACAAAAGAAGTTGATACAGTTGCTCCAAGAACTTTATCTTACAAGCAGCCAGTTACATATCAAAATTACAAAGTAAAATCTGGTGATACAATTAGTGGCATTACAAAAAAATTTGGACTTTCTAATATTTCTACATTGATTTCTGTTAATGACATTGGAAATGTTAGACAACTTGCTGCAGGGCAAAAATTAAGAATTCCTTCTTATGATGGAATTATTTATACAGTAAAAAAAGGTGATTCCTTAGATTCAATTGTAAAGAAAAATAAGATTGATTTAGAATCTTTGCTTGATGTAAATGAATTGACTTCTGAAACATTAACTGCAGGTCAACAACTATTTTTGCCAGGTGCAAGTTTAGATTCAAAATCTTTAAAAACTGCAATGGGCGACCGATTTATTATGCCAATTGCTGCAAAATTCCGTTGGTCTTCTCCTTATGGGACAAGAATTGACCCAATTGCGGGTGTAAAATCTTTTCATACAGGAACAGATATGGCTTGTCCTACAGGAACTCCAATTTTGGCAAGTATGAGTGGAAAAGTAATTGCTACTGGAGAAAACAGAGTTTATGGTTTGTATGTAATTATTGACCACGGAAACGGTTATCAAACATTGTATGCACATATGTCAAAAATAATTGCTACAAAGGGAATGTGGGTAAGTCAAGGTACTAGAATTGGTTTAGTAGGTTCAACAGGGTATTCAACTGGGCCTCATTTACATTTTACAGTTTATAAGAATGGTAAAATGATAAATCCAATGTCTGTATTAAAATAAAAGGAATTTGATAATGATTATTTGTAAAGATTGTGGAAGAACTGTAAACGAAAGTTATATTTTTTGTCCTTGGTGTGGAAAATCAAAAGCAGATAGAATTTCTAATATGTCAGAAAAAGAACTTCTTATTGAAACTATAAAGAAAAAAAGATACGAAGAACAAACAATTAAAATTATGGAACTTAATAAAAAATTGGAAGCTTTGGAACGAGACCTTTCTATTTTGGTGTTGAGTGCCGAAATGCATAAATAAAAACGGCCGAGTCAAGGGCTTGAAGGTCGTGTCCCTTGAAAATTTTCCACCACAGTTATCGGAAGAATTTTACAGAAACTTTATCTTTTTTTTTATAATATAAAATTTGAGTAATGAATCTAATTTTTTATGCCGATAACAAAGTATGAAGAAGTATTTATTTTATTTTACATGTTATTTTTTATTTAGTTTTTTTTCAAGCCCATTATTTGCAGCCATTTCTTTTGATAATATAGACATAAATGAATCTGATGAGGTTTTATATACAATTAATCAGACTCTACACAAAGGAAAAACTTACGGAACTTTGGCTTATTCTAAGTTGCAAAATGGTCAAAAACAACCTTCACATGAATTTCTTACTTGTTTTCCTGAACAAATTGAATTATTAAATAACAAAAAAACTCTTCAAATTAGAAATAAATACGGAACAGCTCATTATGATGTTATAAATCACAAATTTGAATGGAAAAGTTATTCAAAAACAATTCCAGAAACAAATCTACCTTTAACACCATATTCTGTTAGTAATGATGGAAAATGGATGTGTTATTTGCAACCAACTGGCGACGTAAAAGCTTCTTTAATCTTAAAAAACGTAAAAACTGGAAAAATCAAAGAGTTGTGTTCAAACGTTTTAATGGATTACCAAAAAATTCCTGTAAAATGGTCTTTGGACAGTTCAATTTTGTTCTATGAAAATGAAAACAATGTATATTTTTGTAATCCAGAAGCCTATTTTAGTAATATAGAAGTTGATGAAAAAAATAGAAAAATTGGAAGAGGAAAAATTAATTCTATAGAAGTAATTTCAGAAAAACATTTGGCTTATGTTGATGATTATTTGCTTTATAAAATTAATTTAAAGGAATTGTATACTTTAGGGCTTTATTCTGGCGTAATAGGACAGGGGAAAATTGTTGGCCGACTACCTTTTCAGTTTAATCCTCAAACAGATTATTTTAGTGTAAACAAAAAATTTACAGGAATCTTTGTGGTGCAGAATAATCGACTGTTTTCCTATTTAACAGCTAAAAAAGAAAGTTGCGAATATATGGATGTTGTTTATTCAAAACCATATACAGATTCAAAAGCTACTTTAAAAGATTATTCAGTTTTTTGGGACAGAAAAGATGCTCCAATTTTGTGGCTAGAAAAACTTCCTTACGATAGTGTAAACGAACGTGGTTCTGTTTATAAAATTTCTGCTGTTAGTTTGCAAGTTTTAGAAATTGAAGATTCTGGTAAACCTTATCTTTCGCCTGATGGAACAAAAGTTGCTTTTTTTGCTGGAGATGCAATTTATGTTTATGATGTTACAACTTGGAAACGTGTTGGACAAATGTTTGGACAAAGCGTGGCGTCGGTGTTGTGGCTTGATTCAACAAATTTGATTGTTGGTGGAACAAAAAGCGTAAAAAAATGGAATACATTTACAAATGAAGAAGTTGTTATTGCAATGTCTTCTTGTAAAGCAGGGTATTGGAATGCTGTAAAAGGAACAATTGTTTGCGATAATAATAGTGGTGATGATTATGAGTACAACAAAGATTCAAAAACTTGGTCAAAAATTGGTTTAACAACAAAAAGAATTCCTGTTACACAAAACGGAAGATTCAGAGTTTTTATTGGAAACGCAACAAATGTAAATTTTGATAATTCAATTTATGTTAGAACTCTTACAAATAAACCTACCACAAAAGTTTTATATTCTCAAACACGAAAAAAAATTGCTGATAAGAAAAAAATTGCTCTAGTTTTTGATGCTTATGATAATTCAGATGGAATTTCAAAAGTTATTACAACTTTAAATAAATATAATATAAATTCTACATTTTTTATTAATGGAGAATTTATTAGACGGTATCCTTCAGAAACAAAACAAATTAGCATTTATAATTTTGATTGTGCTTCTATGTTTTTTTCTGCAATAGATTTAACAGATAATGAATTTATTATTGATGAAGATTTTGTGCGTCGTGGTTTGGCAAGAAATGAAGATGAGTTCTATCAAATAACAAAAAAAGAATTGTCTTTGTATTGGCATGCACCTTTCTATTTTGAAAACCCACAAGTTTTATCTGCAGGTGAAAAAACAGGATATTCTTATATTTCAATTTCCAACGAATTAATAGAATTGCAAGAATCACATAAATCATTAAATATAGAAGAAATATTAACAAAATATATTAAAGCAATAGAAAGTGGTGAAGCTCTTGTTATTCCAATTCCAATTGGTTACTCTACGGCAGAAGTTGTTGCACCTTTGTATAATAATTTAGATTTGTTAATTTGCACATTAATAAAAAAAGGCTATGAGTTTGAAACAATAAATAAAATGTAAAATTTGTACTATTTTAACAAAATATATTCTGTCTTTTCAAAAAACCATAAATTTAGTATTATTCATTATACTAACTATGTAATTAAAACTTTGCATTGCGAATTTACACATATACGGAGTAAAAAATGGCTTTAGATAAAATGCGTAACATCGGTATTATGGCTCATATTGATGCGGGAAAAACAACAACAACTGAACGTATTCTTTATTACACTGGAAAAATTCACAAAATTGGCGAAATTGATGACGGACAAGCCACAATGGACTGGATGGCTCAAGAACAAGAACGTGGAATTACAATTTGTTCTGCTGCCACAACAACTTATTGGAAAAATTATCAAATTAATATTATTGACACTCCGGGGCACGTTGATTTTACAGCCGAAGTTGAACGTAGTTTGCGTGTTTTGGACGGTGCTGTAGCTGTAATTTGTGCTGTTGATGGAGTTCAGCCTCAAACAGAAACTGTATGGAAGCAAGCTGATGAATTTAGCGTTCCTCGTCTTTGTTTTATGAACAAAATGGATCGCATTGGTGCAGATTTCTTTGGTTCAATGGATGATGTTGCAGAAAAATTTGGAGTTCAAACACTTGCTTTGCAAATTCCAATTGGGCAAGGTCAAGATTTTGAAGGCGTAATTGACCTTTTAAAAATGAAAGAATTGCGATGGTCGGCAGATGACGAAGGTGAAACAATCATTGAATCTGAAATTGATGCTTCTAGAATTGACCAAGCCAATGAATGGAAAGAAAAGTTAATTGATACAGTTGCATCTTCTGATGATGAACTTGCAGAAATTTATCTTGAAGGTGGCGAAATTACTGTTGAACAATTAAAAGCCGCAATCAGAAAAGCTACAATTCAAAGAATTTTTGTTCCATTTGTAATGGGAAGTGCAAGACATAATCAGGGAGTCCAACCTTTAATTGATGCAATTATTGACTATCTTCCTTGCCCAACAGATGTTCCTGCTGCAAAAGGAATTAAAATCAAAAAAGATGAATCAGAAGAAGTTGAAGTTCCTTGTGATGCAACAAAAATGCCACTTGGTTTAGTTTTTAAAATTCAATACGACAGAGAAATGGGACCTTTGTGTTATGTTCGTATGTATTCAGGAAAACTTCAAGCAGGAACTCAAATCTTTAATGTAAACAAAAAGAAACGTGAAAGAGTAAATCGCATTTTAAGAATGCATGCCGATAAATCAGAACCAATGGACAGTTTGCAAGCTGGTGATATTGCTGTTTTTATTGGGTTAAAACTTGCACAAACTGGCGATACAATTGGTTCTGAAGCATTTAATGTTTTACTTGAACAACCAACTTTCCCCCAACCAGTAATTTCTGTTGCTCTTGAACCAGAAAGTATGTCTGAAAAAGACAAAATGAATGAAACTTTGGAAATTTTAAGTCGTGAAGACCCAACATTTACAAGTCATGAAGATGCAGAAACTGGTCAGCTAATTATTAGCGGAATGGGAGAACTTCACCTTGATGTTCTTGTAACACGCATGAAAGACGATTTTGGCGTAAAATGTAATGTAGGTGCTCCACAAGTAACATATCGAGAATCTGTTGGAGGAACAGCCCAAGCTTCAGAAGACTTTAGCAGAGTTTTGGCAGGAAAAGAAAATACAGCAGGTTTAACAATTACTGTAGAAAATCTTCCAACTGGAACAGGAAACTCTTACGAATGTTTGGTTAAACAAAACAATATTCCAGATGAAATTATGGAAGCAATTAAAAATGGCTTTATGAATGCTTTAGATTCTGGAATTAAATATGGGTATCCTTGTACAGATGTTGGGGTAAAAGTTACTGCAATTGATTACAACGAATTAACTTCTACAACTTTTGCATTTGAAGCTTGTGCTGCTCAAGTTTTTGATAAAGCTTGTAATGCGGCAAATCCTCAGATTTTGGAACCTGTTATGAATGTTGATATTTCTTGTCCAAAAGAATTTGTAGGGCCAGCTTCTAGCCAATTAAGCCAACGTGGTGGAAACATTATGGGGCAAGATTCAAAAACTACTGGTGAAGTAATTCACGCCCAAGCTCCAATGGCAAATATGTTCGGATTTACTACAAACTTGCGTTCGGCAACACAAGGACGTGCAAGCTTTAGTATGGAATTTAGCCACTTCCAAATTAAAGTTGGCGGTTTGAATGTAGGCTATTAATTTTTCAATTGTAATGTCATTATCGGGCAACAATTTATGTCATTATCGGGCAACAATTTATGTCATTATCGGGCAACAATTTATGTCATTATCGGGCTTGACCCGATAATCTTTTTTAGAGGATGCTTTTATGAATAACTTTGATTTTACAGACAATTCTAACATCGGTAAGGAATACAATGGTTTTATCCTCTTAAAAATTGATGATATTCCAAAAGAAAAATGCAAGGCTGTGTTTTTGCGTCACAAAACAACTGGCCTTGAAGTTTATCACGTTCTAAAAGATGATAAAGAAAATCTTTTTGGCTTTAATTTTAGAACACCTGTAAAAAACTCAAAAGGCATTCCTCACATTCTTGAACATTCAACTTTGTGTGGTTCTCAAAAGTTTCCATTAAAAGAGCCTTTTAATACTTTAGATAATCAAAGTGTAAAAACTTATTTAAACGCATTAACTTCTCCCGATAAAACATTGTATCCAGCCGCATCCTTAGTTCAATCTGATTTTTTCAATTTGTTTGATGTTTACGCAGATGCAGTTTTTTTTCCAAATTTAACAAAAGAAACATTTCAGCAGGAAGGCCACCGCTTAGAATTAGATGAAAAAGGAAAACTTTCAATTCAAGGTGTTGTTTACAACGAAATGAAAGGTGAATTTTCTAATTTTGATAGCGTTGTCTATTCCACAGTTTTAAAATCAATGTATCCAAACAGTTTGTACAGTTTTGATTCTGGAGGAGACCCTTTAGAAATTCCACATTTATCTTATGAAGAATTTACAAATTATCACAAAGAATATTACACACCTTCAAATTGTCTTTTATTTTTGTGGGGAAACATTCCAACTACAACTCACTTAGATTTTTTGAACCAAAAATATATTTGCCGCCTAGAAGAAAAATTTGGAAAAGTTGATTATGACACAGTTTTATTACATAGTTCAAAACCAATTTTTACAAAAAAAATGCATGAATTGTATTCTGTAAATCACATAAAAAAATCTGGCACAACAAAAGCTGTTGCTCCCAACAATGGGGAAACAGGTGCAACTGTAGGAACAGTCTGGTATTCAAAATTAACAAATATTCAAAAAAGATTTTTATCAGAACTTTTATTCGGTAGCGATAGTTCTCCAATGGCTTTAAAATTAAAACAAAGCAATCTTGGAGACGACTTATCATCTTTGTGTGGAAATTTAACTGCAAACATAGAAGAATCACTTTTTGGTTTTGGATTAAGTGGTGTAAAAAAATCAAACGAAAAAAAAGTTTACAAACTTATAAAAGATTCTTTGCACGAAATTTACAACAATGGATTCAAACAAGAAGAAATAAACAGTGCACTTATGGGAATTGATTTTTCTTTGCACGAAGTTGTAAGGTTTCATAATCCACTTTCCTTAGGTTTTATGACTTTAGTTTCTGCTGCTTGGACAAAAGGTTATGATTTAAATACAAACACCCATCCAATAGAAGATTTTGAAGAATTAAAAGAAAATGTTATTAAAAATCCAGATTACATCAAAAATATCATAAAAGAAAACTTTATTGATAATAAAAATTCAAATAATTTTTGCATTGTTCCTTCTGCAAAATATTTTAAACAAAGAAAACAAAAAGAAAAACTTTTATTGCAAAAATTAGAAAAATCAACAAATAAAGAAGAATTAAAAATTCAATTAGAAAAACTTCACGCATATCAGCAAAAAGTAGAAACAGAAGAAGAACTTTCTTGCATTCCTCATCTTAAACTTTCGGAATTGCCAACAGATTTAAATCTTCCAGTTATTAAACCTACTTTTATTGAACTGCCAAATCCTTGTGAAGAAAAAAAATCTTTTGAATTGCCTGTTTTGATTAGTGAAGAAGAAACAAATGGTGTAGTTTACTTAAATTTAATGTTTCCATTTGATTGTCTTTCTCCAAAGGAAATGCTTGATATGCCACTTTTACGTGGTGTTCTTGGTGAACTTGGCTGGAGCGGAAAAAACTGGAAAGATTGTACAACCGAAGTTTGCAACATTATGGGAGATTTTATTCCAAATTTCTTTACAGGAACTGTTGGTGGCAACGAAAAATCATTAAAAATAATTGAAACTTATAAAAATAAAGATATTACAGACAGATGTTGGCTAAGACTTTCTGGAAGATTTTTAACAGACAAAACAGAAGAATCTTTATCACTTTTGTCCCAAATTATTACAACAATGGATTTTAATGATAAAGAACATTTCGAAACTTTGTTAAAAGAATTAAAAAGTTATACAAAAACAAACTTTATTGGCAATGAAAGTTCATATCTTTCTGTAAGAGGAAGTTCAAAACTTTCTGTTCCTTGTGCAATTCAAGAATTAACACATGGGATTACAAATTATTTTTATGTTGATTCTTATAAAGAGGAAGATTCTGAAAATCTATTAAAAAAATTGCAACAAATGTACCAAAACATTTTAGATCAAGGGGCAATTATTCACATTACAGCAGATTCTGAATCTTTAGAAAAGTTGCTTCCAAAAATTAAAGATTTTGCAATTAAAACAAAATTAAAACCAATAAAACCAAAAATAGATTATTCAGTTAAAGATTTTGAACCTTTGTTTTATCAAGCAAAACTTGAATCAAAAGCTTTGGAAAATGAAGAAAAATCAATTCTTGAAGTTTTTAAAACAAACACAGATTCAGGAAATGCCTTGGTAAATTTACCTTGTTCAGAAAACTTTACAAAAGAAACTGTTGCAGAAGATGTTTTGGCAAACTGGTTGAATGGTCATCAATTGTGGGAAAAAATCAGAATGACTGGTGGAGCTTATGGTGGCGGATGTTCTGTAAATCCAGTTAGAAAAAATTTTGCAATGCGTTCTTGGCGTGACCCAACACCACTTAAAAGCATAAAGGTTTTTGAAGAATCACTTAAAGAACTCTCGGAAATTACTTTGTCACAAGAAAATGTGGAATGTTCAATAATTTCTACCTATAGCGATAGCATTGTTGTAGAAAGTCCAAGTGCAAGAGGTGAGTCCGCTTTGATTTTTTATCTATATGGTCGCACTTCAGATTTAATCAAAGAAAAAATTGGATATTTATTGGAAATTACTCCACAAGATGTTCAAAATGCAGCAAAAAGATTGTATAAAAACTTTAAAGAAAACCACAACGAATTAATATGTGTTGATAAAACTGAACAATTTGCTAGCAATATTCCACAAATACTGATATAATATAAGAGTTATGGATAAGAAGAATTTAGAAGTTATTAAAATGCTTAGAAGTTTGGTTTCGGATGTACAAGGTGCTCCTTTTCCAGATGATGATTTAAAACCAGAATTATATAAAATTTGGTATGAACATGCTCAATTAGCTGCTATTCAATGTTTTGAATATTTGAATGCAAACTTCCCTAAAGAACAAGAACAATTAGACAAATCTATAGATAGCCTTTTTGACTAATTTTGTATCTTTTGGAAAAAAAGACTGAAGTTTATCTAAAAAAAATCCGAAGATTATAACGGGTAGGTAAATTTTAGTCATGAGTACTTCAAAAAAGAGTTTAATTTTAGCAAAATACGGATTAAATGGTTCTCGCAAAAAAGTCGGAGTGAATTTTTGGCGTTTTTTGTTTACAGGAATCAATACTATAAATAATTCAGAACAGTGTTTTCTTGTTGAATTGGAATTGTTAAATCCAACAGAAAATCCAAATGATTGTGTGTTGGGGTATACCCCTAAGGTTCAAGTTTCACCACAAGATTTACAATATGCTCTTACAGGTAATAATGACTCTATTGATTTAACTGGTGAAAAAATTTTAACTCCTACCTACGCTGTAATTAGAATTTGTAAATTAGGAAAAAATTCTAAACAATTATGCACATATTTACCTGTCAATAAATTATCCTTTTCAAATAAACCATTTAAAGTTGAATCTGGAAATAAATTATTTTCCGAAAATAGAATTAATGGTTTTATAAATATTGACGAAGCAGAACTTCTAGATCATCCAGAATATTTTTGTGAAAGTGGTTACGCTTCATGGAATTTAAACTATGAAGTTGAAGCTTCTAAAGTAAATGGTTATTCACAAAATAATGAAAAATGGATTCCTTATGGTCTATTGGCAAAATTTGAGGGTTCTGTAAATTTTGATGGTGTTGAATATAATGTTAATTATCAAAAATCTTGTGGTTATGTAGATAGATTTTGGTCAAAAACATTTCCACAAACTTGGTTCCACATTTCATCTTCAAACCTTGTGAGTTTAATTTCTGGTAAACCTTTATTAAAATCTGGTTTTGCTGTGCAAGGAATTTTTAATAATAAGCTTTCTTTAATTTGTAATTTTGAAGAAATTGAATTAGATTTTTGTGCTCAAAAAAATGATACCCAATATACAGTTGTGTGGAATTGTTCGCAACTTTCAAAGGAACATGAAGAATCTGATGAACGATTACACTGGACTGTTAGTGTTACAAGCAAAGACTGGATTATTGATTTAGATGTTTTTTGTGGTATAAAAGAACTTTATAATCGTAATTTGGAATATCCAGATGGAAAACGAGATTTGCTAAATGTTGTTCAATCGGGGAATGCAACTGGAGAAATTAAACTTTACAAAAATACAAAAAAATCAATTGAACAAATTGAGTATGCAAAAATTGTTTCGGCATTTTGCGAATATGGTTTAAAAGAAGAATATCAGAGTTAAAAAAATAAAACTTGTCTTTGTTTTAAATTTTTATTAAATTCTATCTAAACAAAATAATGTAATTGACTTTATTTGGAGGTAGAATATGAATTACGAAAAATTTACAATTAAGACACAAGAAGCTCTTCAAGAAGCCTCATCAATTGCAATTAAAAATGATAATAGCGAAATCTCTACAGAACATGTGCTTTTGGCTCTTTTGGAACAACAAGAAGGACTTGTAACACCAATTGTTGAACGAATTGGAATTCCTTCTTTAGATTTACAAAAAAAAGTAAAAGACATTATTCTTTCAAATCCAAAAGTTTCTGGAACAAATCAAGTTTATTTTTCTTCAGAAATGCAAAAGGTTTTGGCAAAAGCCGAAAAAGAAATGGCTTCTTTGCATGACGAATTTCTTTCTACAGAACATCTTTTGCTTTCAATTGCAAAATCAGATGGTAAAGTTGCAGATTTACTAAAATCTTTGGGAATTAATCATCAAAATATTTTGCAAGCTATTAAATCTGTTCGTGGAAATCAAACTGTAGACAGCCAAGATCCAGAAAGTAAAACTCGTTCTTTAGAAAAATATTGTAAAGATTTAACTGCTTTGGCTCGTCAAGATAAAATTGACCCTGTAATTGGTCGTGACGAAGAAATTCGCCGCGTAATGCAGGTGTTGTGTCGCAGAACAAAAAATAATCCTGTAATTATTGGTGAACCTGGAGTTGGAAAAACTGCTATTGTAGAAGGTCTAGCCCGAAGAATTGCCAGTGGTGATGTTCCAGAAAGTTTAAAAAATAAACGTCTTTTGGCTTTAGATTTAGGAAGTCTTGTGGCTGGGGCAAAATTCCGTGGAGAATTTGAAGAGCGTCTTAAAGCTTTAATTAATGAAATTCAAAAGTCAGAAGGTCAAATCATTTTGTTCATTGATGAACTTCACACTTTGGTTGGAGCAGGTGCCAGCGAAGGTTCAACTGACGCTTCAAATCTTTTAAAACCTGCATTGGCAAGGGGCGAACTTCGTTCAATTGGAGCAACAACTTTAGATGAATACCGAAAATACATAGAAAAAGACGCTGCTTTAGAACGAAGATTCCAACAAGTTTATTGTGAAGAACCTTCTGTAGAAAGTACAATTGCAATTTTGCGTGGTTTACGCGAAAAATACGAGATTCATCATGGGGTTCACATTGAAGATGAGGCTCTTGTGGCTGCTGCAACTTTGTCTAATCGCTATATTACATCAAGATTTTTGCCAGACAAAGCAATTGACTTGGTTGATGAAGCAGCTAGCCGCTTAAAAATGGAAATTGAAAGTCAGCCGGTTGAATTAGACCAAGTTGAGCGAAAAATTTTGCAACTTCAAATTGAAAAACAATCTCTTTCAAAAGAAAAAGATGATGCTTCAAAACTTCGCCTTGAAAAATTAGAGAAAGAATTGGCAGAACTTTCTCAAACAAGAGATGCAATGAAACTTCAGTGGCAAAATGAAAAAGAAACAATTGATAAAAGTCGCATCTTAAAAGAAAAATTGGAGCAAAGTCGTTTTGAGCAAGAAAAATATACACGCGAAGGAAATCTTGAAAAGGCTGCAGAATTAAAATACAGCATCATTCCAAATATTGAAAAAGAATTAGCAGAAGCTCAAAAAAATGAAAAAGAAAAAATTGAATCTGGCAGGGAATCTTTGCTTAGACAATCTGTAACAGAAGAAGATATTGCAAAAGTTGTTAGCAGTTGGAGCGGAATTCCTGTAAACAAAATGCTTGCTGGCGAAAAAGAAAAATATCTTCAGTTGGAAGATGTTTTGCACAAAAGAGTTGTTGGCCAAAATGAAGCTGTTCAAGTTGTTTCTGATGCAATTCGTCGTAACAGAAGTGGTTTGAACGATCCTAACAAACCTTTGGGAAGCTTTTTATTTATTGGTCCTACTGGTGTTGGAAAAACAGAACTTGCAAAAACTTTGGCAGATTTTTTGTTTAATGATGAAAAAGCAATTGTTCGCCTTGATATGAGCGAATATATGGAAAAATTTAGCGTTACAAGATTGATTGGGGCGCCTCCAGGATACGTTGGTTATGATGAAGGTGGACAATTAACAGAAGCTGTTCGTCGCCGACCATATAGTGTTGTTTTGTTTGATGAAGTTGAAAAAGCTCACCCAGATGTGTTTAATATTTTGCTTCAAGTTTTGGATGACGGAAGATTAACAGACGGTCAAGGTAGAATTGTTGATTTTAAAAATACAATTATCATTTTAACAAGCAACCTTGGAAGTGATTTAATTTTGGAAGCTGCAGAAAATAATTCAGCAAATGATGATTCTGAAGTTCCAGAGGAAGTAAAAAATCAAATTCAATTCTTACTTAAAAAGACATTTAGACCTGAATTTTTAAACAGAATTGATGAAACTGTAATTTTCCAACAACTTGGCAAAAATTGCATCAACTCAATTGTAAAACTTCAAATTGAAAGAGTTTTAACAAGACTAGAAAACAAACGTATTGAATTAGCTTTTGACGATTCAGTCATTAATTTTATTAGTGATAAAGGCTATGACCCAGCAATGGGAGCTAGACCAATCAAACGAGCAATCCAAACTTACGTTGAAAACACTTTGGCAAAAGAAATCCTTTCTGGAACTATCAAAGAAGGAGATAAACTAACCGCCACAGTTGAAAATGATGCAATTGTGTACAAAAAAGGGTAGGTTTATTTTAAACACTATTTGATACAAAAACTACAATGACGTTGAGACGCTCCCAGTCAAGCGAACTGTAAAAGATGCTATCGAACTTTTAAGGAATTGTGATTTAGGTCAAATGGTTCGCTACGCTGCCACCATTT
>JAFXDY010000229.1 GCA_017521105.1 Treponema sp. | reverse complement strand
TTTTTACAAACGTTTCACGTGAAACATATATTATCAAGAATATGTATTTTAGTGAAATTTATATATTTAATTTGCAGAATCAAATTCTTATTATGATTTTATCTCAAACCTTCTCTACTACACTGTTTCACGTGAAACAATAAAAAAAGAAATTAATTGTGTAATTCTTATAAAAGTTTTCCACATTTCCCCCAGACTTATCCACACCTGTGGAAAACTTATTCATCCTTCCGTTTCACGTGAAACACAGCTAATATCAGAACGTCTTTTACATTTTATTTATATTTAATATTTATTTTTCAGAATATTAATTTTACTTTTTATAAATGATTTGTTTCACGTGAAACAAATAAACTGTTTTTTTGATCTACAAAAACTTTTCCACATTTTCCACAAAGTTATCCACACTTGGGGAAAAAAACTTTCTTTTGTGTTTCACGTGAAACACCAAAAAACACTTTTCAACAATATTAAAAAGTTTTCCACTTTATCCCCAGTTTTATCCACATCTGTGGAAAACTCGTTCAATCTACTGTTTCACGTGAAACATTTAAAAACAAAAAGGACCGGTTGAAAAATCAACCAGTCCTTTTGCCTGATGTATCACCCTTAAACTATTTTCTATAGTTATTACCCTTATGTATATTATCAAATAAAAATATATTTTTGTCAACTCAAAATAGACTAACAATCGTTAGGTAGTTTATTTTATTAACTAATGTTCATTAGTCAAAATAATTAACATTTCTAGATTGCTTCACTTCGTTCGCATGACAATACCTTCGATTAAAAGTGCAAAAAAAAATCCTAAACAACTTATAAAATTGTTTAGGATTCTAAAAGATTTATTCTTGATTATTCATCATCTTTTTTTTCTTCAACTTTATCAATTCCAACAAGATAATCTGGTTCTGTAATTTTTACAATTTTTACACCAGAAGCTCCAGCACCCTGCTCTTTTATATCTGTTGATTTGAATCTTAAAGTTTTTCCTTGGCTTGTCATACAAACTAATTCATCTGAATCTTTTACATTCAAAGCACCAATAATTTCGCCTTTTCCTTCTGTGTTTCCAAATACTCTTTGTCCGCCAGTTCCTCTTCCATGTGCAGAATAATGATCAAAAGAAATCTTCTTTCCGTATCCTTTTTCTGTCATAAGAATCATGCTTGTGTCGTCTTCTACTTTTACTGCTGCGGCAATTTCATCACCTTCAGCAAGTTTCATTCCTTTAATACCACAACTAGCACGTCCCATTGAACGAACAGAACTATCTTTAAATCTTAAACCTTTTCCGCGACGAGAAATCAACATAATATCTGAATCACCTTTTGTCGCGATTGCACTAATTAATTTATCGCCATCATTAAGTTTAATTCCAATAATTCCACGAGTTTTTGCTCTAGCAAATTCGCTAGATCTAACTTTTTTAACAACACCATTTGAAGTTGTCATAAAGATGTACAAATCATCCGAGAAGTTCATCAAAGAAACAATTGCTGTAATTTCTTCATCTGGACCAACTTGTAAAAGCCCTTTAATGTGAGCACCTCTACTTGTTTTTTCTGCTTCTGGAATTTCGTGAATTTTTACCCAATAAGCTTTTCCAATATTTGTAATGAACAACAAATGTTCTTTTGTAGAACCAATAAACAACTGATTTACATAATCATCTTCAAGAAGATTTGTTCCGTTGCTTCCTGTTCCACCTCTTCCCTGCTTTTTATATTTTTCTACAGAAACACGTTTGATATATCCAAGACGAGAAATCATTACAACCATGTCTTCGTCTTTAATCATATCTTCCACGTTGATTTGTTCTACTTCATCAGCAACAATTTCTGTTTTTCTATCATCACCATATTTGTCTGCAAGTTCATTTGTTTCATCAACAATGATTTGTAAAATTTTATTGTGATTTGCAAGAAGGTCCTCAAGGTAATCAATCCAAGCTTGAAGTTCTTTAATTTCTTTTTGAAGGTCTTCAATTTGTAGATGTGTAAGGCGTTTAAGTTGCATATCTACAATTGCTTGTGATTGTTCTTCGTCAAATTCAAAACGTTTTTGTAATGCAAGTTTTGCAGCTTCAGTATCTCTACTTTCTTTAATAATTTTGATTACTTCGTCAATATTGTTGATTGCTGTAATCAACGCTTGCAAAATATGCATTCTATGTTTTGCAACTCTTAAATCATAAATTGTACGGCGTGTAATAACTTCATCACGATGTTTTACAAAATGAGCAATTAATTGTTTAAGAGTTAAAACTTCTGGTTTTAAATATTGAGAAGGAAGTGTATAAATTCCAGGTTCGTCATAACGAGGTGCACCTTCTTTATCTTGAGGTACAAGTGCAAGATTTATTACACCAAAGTTTGACTGTAAATCTGTTTTTGCAAAAAGTTGATTTAATACAATTTTTGTAATTGCACCTTTTTTCAAATCAACTACAATTCGCATTCCTGTTCTGTCTGAAGATTCATCGTTGGCATTTGTAACACCTTCAATTTGTTTATCACGAACAAGTTCTTTTATGCGACGAATAATATTTGTTGTATTAACACCGTAAGGAACTTCTGTAAATACAATTGATTCTTTTCCACGTTTGTCTGTTTCAATTGTGAACTTTGAACGAATTGTAATTTTTCCACGTCCTGTTGTGTATGCCTTTTTAATTCCAGCTTTTCCGTAAATAATTCCACCAGTTGGGAAGTCTGGTCCTTTTACATAATGCATTAATTCTTCAATGCTAATATCAGGATTTTCTACGTAAGCTTTTATGGCTGCGGCAACTTCACGCAAGTTGTGGCTTGGCATATTTGTTGCCATACCAACCGCAATACCTGTTGTACCGTTACAAAGCAAGAAAGGAAATTTTCCTGGAAGAACTGAAGGTTCATCTGTTGTGTCATCAAAGTTACGAACCATATCAACTGTTTCTTTGTTGATATCAGAAACCATTTCTTCTGTAACTTTAGACATTTTTGCTTCGGTATAACGGTAGGCTGCAGGAGGGTCACCGGCAATTGTACCAAAGTTTCCCTGAGGAGTTACTGTTGTATATCTTTGAGCAAAATCTTGTCCAAGACGAACTAAAGCATCATAAACAGAAGCGTCTCCGTGTGGGTGATATTTACCTAAAACTTCACCAACGATTGTGGCACATTTTCTTGTTTTTCCACCAGCTGCAAGATGTAAAGTATCCATGGAATACATAATACGACGGTGAACCGGTTTTAAACCATCACGAACATCTGGCAAAGCACGCTGAACAATTACCGACATTGAGTAGTCAATATAGGCTTGTTTTACTTCGTCTTCAATTGGAATTTTTATTACTGTTCCACCTTCTGGTGTTTTGATTTCTTCCATCTTTTTTTCCTTTTTATATTTTAACTAACGAGTGTTAGTTTGCTTTTTTATATATCAAGATTTGCATAACTTGAATTAGATTCAATAAAGTTTCTTCTTGGCTCTACTTCTTCGCCCATACAAACGCTAAAAATCTTATCTGCGGCAATTGCATCTGGAACTGTAACTACACGCATTTTTCTTTGAGAAGGATCCATTGTTGTTTCCCAAAGTTGTTTACCGTCCATTTCACCAAGACCTTTATAGCGTTGAACATCTGCTTTAACATCACCAAGAGAATCTAAAACTCTGTCTCTTTCTTCGTCTGAATAAACATAGATTGGAGGTTTCTTTCCAACTTTAATTCCAAACAAAGGTGGCATTGCCAAATAGATGTGTCCTTTTTCAATAAGTTCTGGCATGTATCTGAAGAAGAATGTTAACAACAAAGTACGAATATGGCTTCCGTCAACATCGGCATCAGCCATAATAATAATTTTGTGATAACGCAATTTATCAATATTAAAATCTTTTCCAAAACCTGCCCCAAGTGTTGCAATAACTGGCTCAAGTTTATCATTGTTCATTACTTTTTCTGGACGAACTTTTTCTACGTTAAGCATTTTTCCCCAAAGTGGAAGAATTGCTTGTGTTTTTGGGTCACGTCCTTTTTTTGCAGAACCGCCGGCAGAGTCTCCTTCGACAATGTAAACTTCACAAAGTTCAGGATTTTTTAATGAACAGTCAGCAAGTTTTTCTGGAAGCCCAAAGCTATCAGACATTGTCTTTTTACGCATATTGTCTTTTGCTTTACGAGCAGCAATTCTGGCTCTTGCTTCGTCCATTGCTTTTTTAAGAATTGTTTCTGTAACTTGTGGATTTTGTTCAAAAAATAAAGTTAATTTTTCTTTTACAATTTGATTTACAATTGTTGCAACTTCTGTGTTTCCAAGTTTGTCTTTTGTTTGTCCTACAAATTCTGGCTCTGGAACTTTCATTGAAATTACACAAGTTAAACCTGAACGAACATCTTCGCCCATAAGTTTTTCGCCTTTATTTTCTTCACCTTTTTTGCTTTTGTCGCTTGTGTCTTTTTCAAATTGTTTTTTGAGTTTTTCGTTGTTTTCAAGACATTTATTTAAAACAAATGTAAGGGCATTTTTAAATCCGTCTAAGTGTGTTCCACCATCACGAGTGTTAATATCATTTACATAAGTTCTAATATTTTCTGCAAAAGAAGTATTGTAATGCATTGAAATTTCTGTAATTACATCATCTCTTTCTTCGTTGATGTAAATTGGTTCACCAGGAATTACTGTTTTTCCTTCATCAATGCTTTTTACAAATTCGTTGATTCCGCCTTCATATCTAAGAACTTCTTCTTTTGGATTTTCCAATCTTTCATCACGGAAAATAATTGTTACTCCACTATTTAAAAAAGCAAGTTCTCTTAATCTATCTTTTAAAACATCAAAATCATAAGTTGTAGTTTCTGTAAAAATTGTTTTATCAGCTTTCCAACGAATTGTTGTTCCGTGTTTGTCTGTATCGCCAATAACTTCAACTTTTGTTTTTGGAATTCCTCTTTCATATTTTTGTCTGTGAATATGACCATCTTTATAAATTGTTGCTTCAAGCCAATCTGAAAGTGCGTTTACACAAGAAACACCAACACCGTGCAAACCACCAGAAACTTTGTAAGAACCCTTATCAAATTTTCCTCCGGCGTGAAGACGTGTTAATACAAGTTCCAATGCACTAATTTTTTCTGTTGGGTGAATATCAACTGGAATACCACGTCCGTTATCTTCAACACGAACAATATCATCTTTTTCAAGAGCAATAACAATGCTATCACAAAATCCTGCCATTGCTTCGTCAATTGAGTTATCTACTGTTTCGTAAACAAGATGATGAAGTCCTTTTGGTCCAGTTGAACCAATATACATACCTGGTCTTTTTCTTACAGCTTCTAGTCCTTTTAAAACTTGAATACTACCAGCACCATATTCTGCAGCCATTATTTTTTCCTTATGATTTATTTTATTAAATTCTTTAGATTGATAAGAAATTTCGTAATAGAATTTACATTATA
>JAFXDY010000003.1 GCA_017521105.1 Treponema sp. | reverse complement strand
TGTTCCTTCGATGTCGCTTACAATTGCCCGTTCTTCTTTTAGAATTGCGTTAAAAAGGGAAGATTTTCCGGCGTTTGTGCGGCCTGCCAAAACTACGCGAGCCCCGTCTTGATATAATTTTTCGCTTTTCCACGAATCTACAAGGGATTTTAAGCGTTTTTGGGCTGTTTCTAAATCTGTTTTGTCAAAACTGTCGGCAATTGTTTCTTCGTCTTCGGGATATTCGATTTCTACTTCAATTGCGGCAAGGGTGTCTATGATTAATTTTTTGATTGAATCGATTTCTTCAAAAAGGCTTCCTGCTAGGCGGCCAACTGCGTGGGAACGAGAAGCGTCTGTGTGGGAATCTATGATTTCTTTTACGGCCTCGGCTTTTGTAAGATCTGTTTTTCCGTTTATGAAGGCGCGGAATGTGTATTCCCCACGGTTTGCGGCTCGGAATCCGCTTTTTAGCATTAAATTTTGAATTGCTGTTACAACGGCTGGGCCTCCGTGGCAAAAAATTTCTACCATGTCTTCGCCGGTAAAACTTTTTGGGGCTTTGTAAACAGCAAGCATTACTTCGTCAATACGTGAGTCGCCATCTTTAATCCATCCGTAAACTAAAGTGTTTCCTTGGGCTTGCAAAAGTGCCTTTGGACGTGAAAAAACTTTGCTTAATAATTGGATGCAATCTTTTCCGGATGTTCTAACAATGCCTAAAGCGGCTGGTGCTAAGGCTGTTGCAATTGAAGAAATTGATTCTTCTGGTGTGTATTGAGAAGCGTTCATTTTGTAACCTCACTTTGTCATTGCTTTACAGGGAATTGTTAGCAATGACAAAAAATCTTTTTACAATTTTACCTTTTATTTGGTATTTGTAAAAGTGGGGTATAGGAACTGTCGTGATATGAATCTTCGTAATTTGGATACATTATGCTGTCTAAAACAGATAAATCTGAATCGTTTATATACAAAGGCTTCATTTTTGTTCCCAAAGCAGGCTTTCTGAATTTTCCGTCGGCTTCTGGGGCTGTTCCTGTAAATGGTTTTGTTTGTTCAATATCTGGTGGTGTTACGCCATATTCTCCAGAGTTATTCCAGCACATATATCCCCGATCTATTGAGTCGCGACAACCAAAAAACTGTTTTTCTATATAGTCTGAATCATAATACATTCT
Organism: Treponema sp.; assembly: GCA_017521105.1. Lineage (GTDB taxonomy): Bacteria > Spirochaetota > Spirochaetia > Treponematales > Treponemataceae > Treponema_D. The sequence continues at coordinate 5,937 of JAFXDY010000003.1, read as the reverse complement.
GTCGTAAGAAACATTCAAATAAAATGACTGAACCCAAGGGCGAATTATTGCTCTATTTTTGCACATAATTGTGTTTCTGAATGAACCGTAGTAATAGATTCGGTATGTTCTGTCTGCCACTGGTGCGTAATTTAAGAATGATTGTTCAAAATGGCTTGGATAAAACATTGGTCCAATTACATCAACATATTCTGCAAGCATTTCTGCGTCTTGACCTGTACGAGTTCCACTTCTGTACCAGCCGTTTGCCCCATAAATGTCTATTCCAATTGGGGCTTGAATATTTTCTCTGGCATAAGACAAGAATGAAATTAAAGCACTTTCTTTGTCCATTCCTTTGTCTTGCCAAGTATATTTTGCGTTTCGTAAATTGTAGCCGTCTGTTGGGAATCTGATGTAGTCAAATTGAATTTCATCAAATCCACGTTCTATCAATTCTTTTGCAATTTCTATGTTATATTCCCAAACTTCTTCTGAATATGGATCTACCCAATGTTCATCGTAATAAGTGGCTTCTTTGCCAGTTACGTTTCCAGCTTCGTCTTTTATTTCTTCGTAGCCTTTGATTCCAAGCCAAGGTTGGTTTGTTGTTTTGTCTAAAACGGCATATTTTCCATTTGCATAGCGTGAAAGTGTTCTGTCTTTAAATGTTACAATTCTTGCAATTAAATATATATTTTCTTTTTTGAATTCGCTAATAAAGTGATCTAAATCCATTGCGTACATAGAAGTTTTTGCTTTTTCTAATACAAGAGGATTTTTTGAATTGTAACGCAACAAACCGTAATCGTCTTTCATGTCGATTACAACACTATTCATATTTCTGTCTTTTATAACTTTAATGAATTTATCAATTCCAGCCTGATTTCTACACTGATATGCTGAAGCATAAATACTTTTTTTACCGTTTGCAATTTCTGCATAAGGAGAATTTACAGAGCCAGGATACAAAAGCCAAAGTTCATTAAACAATACTCCTGAACCAAATCCACTGCGCCCAGCAGGAATCCAAGCGGTATTGATTGTATCTGGAACTTTTGAAAAGGCTTGATGCCATTGTTCTTCATTTACAGGCTTTCCAGGATTTTGCAAGGTATCTAAATCTAGAGCGCCAAATCCTTCTAGAGTTGTGTACATCAATACGTTGTCTATGCAAGTAAGGCCATCAATTGCATCTGCAGGCTCAGAACCTGAATAAATTAATTCACCACGTTTGTTTTGCCAATCAAATTTATAAATTCTTGGAATGTACATTTGAGAAATATAAATTTCTGTTTTTACTGTTCCATCTGCCTGTGTACGCAAAACTGGATAAATATCAGATATTTCATCTGGCGACGTTAAAGATTTCATCATTTCAAAACCAGCAGCAACGTCATTCCATGCTGTATTTTTCCGGTTTGGATAACAATAAGAAAGTCCAAAAATTGGATGGCTCATAAACACAACAGATTCGCCTTCAATTGTGGCAACGCAAACAGCTTTTACGCCTGGTGTTGCGCCACTCATTGAACCTAAATTCTTCCATGATAAACCGGCATCATTACTGTAATAAACGTTATCTTTTGTTGCTGTTACCAATTCGCTGTTATTCAAAGGATTGGCAGCAATATCTTTTAATTCCTGAATTTGTTTTTCTAGAGTTTTTTCTTTATTTTTATATTTTTTAATTGTTAAAAAAGATAAACCTTCGTTTCTTGCCTCAAAAGTTTTTAAATCAAAAGTAATAAAAAGGCCTTTATCTGTTCGCATAAGCCAAGCGGGTTTTATTTGTCCTTCGGCAGTTGGAAATTCTAGATTTATAATTTGATCAACTCGCCCTTCTGTCCAAAGTGGCAAAGCTTTATCATTTGCAGAAATCCTATACAAGCCCGAATCTGAGCCAACAAGGAAACTTCCTATCATTGAAGAAGATTCCTCTACTATTTTTGCTTTATTTGGCAGTTGATATAGAGGTTTTACTTCTTTTATTTCTTGAGCATAACCAAAAGATACATTTATAAATAAACAAAGTACAATAATTAGAATAGTCATAATCAGAGTATCGGAATAAATATAATAATAATTAGAAATTTATTGTATTAATTAAAAAAAAGAGGCGTTTAAAAAATCGTGTTATGGTGAAAAGAATCAACATAACAAAATTTTTAAACGCCTCTTATTCTATTTAAGAAATGTTTTACACAATTGCGTCCAAACATTCTACAACTGTAATATCATACAATTCTGGTTGTTCTCTTAATTTTTGAATTGCAGATTCTTTATCTAACGCACCACGATAGTTACGTTTACTAGATAAAGATACATAACTTTCGGCAACACGAATTAATCTAGCAATTTGTGGAATTTCATCACCTTTTAGCCCTTTAGGATATCCTGTTCCGTCCATATTTTCGTGATGTTTCATAGCAGCATCTTCAAAAATGTTCCAATATTTTTTAGGAACAAAATCCAAATGTTTTTCTGCCAACTCTACGTGAGTTTTCATTTCTTGTTTTTGTTCATCTGTCAAAGTTGTTGCATTTATTAACTCTGAATCAAGGGCTAAGAACCCTGCATCGTAAATCATTGCAGCACAGAAATTTAGCATTGCCATTCCTGGTGTTAATCCTAATTGCATTGAAAGTTTATATACCAGTTCACTAACATTTTTTGAGTTGTTTTTACGGTTTGTAACAGAGTCAATTTCTGCACCAATTTCTTCACATTTTACTGCAAGTTGTTTTAATTCTTCTTCATCTTCTTCTGTAATTTCAATATCTGGTAATGCAGCGGCAGCACCCCATGTTGAAGAACCTGCTAAACGCAATGTTGGATTTTGACCATACAAATCTGTTACACCACCAAGCATAATTCTGTTTGTCTGGCTTTGATTTGCAGCAAGCATTTTGAACGCTTGTACATATTGCTCCTGTTGAATTTGTTGTTGTTTGAATCCTTTTTTAACAGCTATAACAATTACGGCAACAATCACTAAAATTAACAATGCAATTGCAATAATTGAAAACGCAATTACAGTTGTTGATTTTTTTGTCTCTTTTGCAGACTCAGAAAAAGCTTCGCCCATGTCTTTTAAACCTGTTTCTAAAGCTTCTTTAAATTCTGCCTGACTTTGTTTTGCAGATTCTGCTTGTTCTTTCATGGCTTTAGCCTGCTCTGTCATAGCTTTTGCTTGTGCATCCATAGAACTTTGTTGAGCTTCAAAACGTTCTTGTTCAATTTGACGCTGAGCAGCAACATCGGCTTTTTGTTCAGCTTCTCTTTTGTTTTCAAGATCTGCTTCAATTTGTCTTATGAGTTTTTTGATTTTTGTGTTTTCTACATTTGGATGTTTTTCCAAATTCATTTGAACATCAATAAAGGACATTTCATCATAATTCTTTTGAAGAATTTGCAACTTTTGAGCATAAACAGTTTGTGCAAAATACAAAACGTTAGCTTTTGAATCTTCGTCTTTTGCAACAGCCAAGGCTTGATTCACATACTTGTAAGCATCATCAATATTGCCATTTTCGTATGCTTCATTTGCCTTATCAAGAAATCTTGTAGACAAATCTGTTGTTGCTGCAAAACAGTTGATAGAAAACATCACCACTAAAAAAGTAACCAAAAATTTCTTAATATTATTTAATAACATTTTCAACTCCAATTGCCAAACTGATGCTGGCTCTATTTTCAATTCCAGATTCTTTCAAGAAGAACTTATCTTTTAACCCAATATTTAAATTTAATTTAACTCTTTCCAATTCTGCAAAAGGGAACGAAACATTTACATCTGCACCCATAGCAAAATTTATGCCTTTAGTATAAAGATGTCCCGCATAATAATCTAATCCTGCAGAAATATTTACGCTTCCCAACATCAATCTTTGATAATTTAGCCCAATATAAGGAGTAATAAAATTTTCCAAAATGCCAGTTTCATTAGAATTTTTTGTTGCTAACATTGCACTAAATCCCGCTCTTACAAAAAAATTCTTAGAAATATTTGCTAAGCCTAATTTTGGTCCAACATCAAGATTTACCATTAAAGGTATCATATTTTTTTCCTTACCAAAACCAAGGAATCTAAAACTACCAGTAAAGTCAAAGCCCCAAAGTATATTATTTGTGGAATTTTCATAATCAACATCCAAACAAATTCCGTAGTTTAATGCATTTACATCAGAACCAACATCTTTTAAATATGAAAAATCTGCAATTCCAAGTGATGCTTTCCACCAATAACTAGAGAGCTTTGTTTCTTTACCAGAAACATAAACTGAACCACCTTCGTTTTTCTTAGCAGAAACATATTCTTTTTCTACAGCACCACGATGCTTTTCTTTTTCTTTTTCAAGTCTTGCAAGTTCTACCTGACGTTTATATTCAAGTTCTGCTTCATAAGTTTTTTGAACTTCATAAGCGTCAGAAATTACAGAATACATTTCTACAGCTTCTTCATTTTCAAGATTGTTTTCAATAACTACTATAATTGCAACCATTGCAAAATCATAATCGTTATTTACAATTAATCTACGAATCTTTTTCATTGTATAATTTTCAATCAAATAATAATATTTATCATTTTTGTTTGTTTCCAAAACGTCATACAATTGAGGTTCTGACTTTGCTGTAAAAACAGTATCAATTTTTTTATACACATCACTAACATATTCTTCAAGAGCAAATATTGAACTTGTTGATAAGAAACACATCAGTAACAAAATAAATTTCTTTATTTTTTCAAATCTCATAAAGCCCTCCTTTTTTTTTGATTAAAAGATATTTACCCTAATACCAATTGAGATTTGCGGAACAATACTTTGAATCTCTACATCACTAGAAACGTCAGTTGGAATGAACCACAAAGAACCTTCTGTATAGAACGAGAAGGTACTGAACATTTTAAGATTATTCAGATGAATTCTTGGGAATTCAATTTGTCCTAATAATGCAGACAAGAATTGAGGTTTTCCACTATTTGTTTCTGTAAATAAAGAAAAGTTTGCGCCTAAAGCAAATGATGCATATAACCATTCCCAGTCACGTCCAAAGAAATAACTAAATGGCAATGTAAAGATATTTGCAAGCAATTTCAGACCAAAAATATTTCCACCGTAACGCATATCTGTATTTTCTAATTTAAATAATCCAGATACAGCATCACGTTGTGACTGTGTAAATTGTCCCCATTGAAATTGAAGACGAACGTTATCATCAAAGAATGTTAGTCCGGCACCAATATCAAACAAAGATGCGCCCCAGAAGTGGAAGTCTAAATACAAACCTTGAATAAATGCAGGCACTTCGTATGAAGCTTTATCACCTTTTCTTAAAGCCAAAGTTACATTTTCAAGTCTTACATCATCATTTGAAAGTCCAGAGAAGTCTAATGCTTGATTGTATCTTCCACCTTGAGTTGGTGCAATTAAGCGAACACCAGGTTTTGTATTATCAATTTGAATAATACATCTTGTAATTGCAGTTTCGCCGTTTTCCATTGTAGCTCTTAGGAAGAAGAAATGGAAACCTTCGTGAATATCTTGGTTTTCAATGCGGTACATCCATTTTTCGTTTGTAGACAATACTTCAAATGTTTTACCGTTATCAAAACTTAATTCAATTTTTGCAACTTTTTTTGTTGCAACAGCGTCTTTTTCTTCTTTTGTTGCTTCTTTTGTTTTTGAGTATAATAATTCATCTTCGCTAATAGAATATCCAGCTTGACCTCTAATATATGGACGGTCTGTTGCAAAGTCTCCATAAGTAAAGTTATCAATTGTAATCCAAGGTCCAACAGGACTATAAGTAATAGTTTGTTCTCTTGAATTTACACTTGTTCCATTCTTCAAAATAGATTGAACATAATATTTATGTGTTCCTTCAGAAATTAAATCTGGTCCTAAGTCAAACTTAAAGTATCCTGTGTCTGTAATTGTTGTTTCACTTACAAAC
>JAFXDY010000228.1 GCA_017521105.1 Treponema sp. | reverse complement strand
TTACCCCCGCTGGCAATTCAGAAGGAGCAATTAAAACTCTTGCCAAAGTGTCTGCAAGTAAAAGCAAAATTGCCCCAAAAATCATACTAAAAGGAATTAAAACTTTGGCTTTAGCCCCAAGCATTTTTCTTACAATGTGAGGAGCAATTAAACCAACAAAACTAATTGTACCACCAGCACAAACCGCGCAAGAAACACATAAAGCACCACAAACTAAAACCAAAATACGCAATTTATCAACTTCAACGCCCAAAGACATTGCAGATTTTTCTCCACCAGAAAGCAAATCTAAGGATGGAGCAATTCTAAAAATTAACACAAAAGATAAAATTGCAGGAATAATCAAAAAAGAAAGTTCGTTCCAGCCGCGGCCATTAAAACTTCCCAAAATCCAAGTGTAAATGCTGTGAAGTTCCCTATTACAAGTGAGCAAAACTACAGAAGAAATTGAAGAATACAATGTTCCCAAAGCAGTTCCACACAAAAGAAGCATCACAGTAGATTCTCGCCGGCTTTTCCTAATTGCAAGCAAAGTTACAACACCACCGGCCGCCAAAGCTCCCAAAAAAGCAACAATATTCACTGGCGAAATAAAACTTCCACCAGCTAACCCCAAAACGCTAGCAATTACAGCACCCAAAGTTGCCCCAGAAGAAATTCCCATAATTCCAGGTTCAGCCAAAGGGTTCCTAAAAAACAACTGAAATACTGCCCCAGAACCTCCAAGCATAATTCCAGTTAATAAAACAAGCAAAGTCCTTGGAAGCCTTAGCCGCAAAAAAATAATTTTGCTAAAATTTGAAGTTGCAGAACTATCTGACAATTCAGAAACAAAAAAAGATTTTATTACAGAAAAAATATTCAGTTTTTCCGCCCCAACACCAACCGCCAACGCAAAACAAAAAAAGAGAACAATCAAACAAATTATAAAACTAATGCAAATTTTTCGGTTTTCTTTCATTTTAAAACAGCCTGAACAATAGAATAAAGTTCTTTTACACTTTGCCCCATTCTTGGCCCCGCTCTAGTTAGCAAATCATCATTAACAATAAAAACATTTCCATTTTTTACCGCAGGAATTTCTTCCCAACCTTTTCTGCCTTTTACAGCTTCCACAGAAAGTCCACTATTTTTTGGAATTAAAATCAATTCTGGCTGACGCAAAATTATAGTTTCTTCGCTTACAATTGGGTAAGCGTCGTCAATGTCATCAAAAATATTTTTAATTCCTGCCGAACCAAGCAAATCATTAATAAAAGATTTTTTCCCCGCACTCATAAAAGGCGCATTCCAAACTTCCCAATAGGCACTTGCCAAAATATTTTTTGTTTTTACAAAATTCAAATCCTTGTCAATTTGTTCAACAACTTTTTGGCTTTCGGCTTCATGCCCCGTAAGTTTTCCAATCTCCAAAATCTCATTTTTTACGCCCTCAATTGAATCACCATAAGAAATATAATAATCAATTCCATTCGCTTCCAACTGGGGAATTAAAAAATTGTGCATCACATTTGTCAAATAAACCAAATCTGGCTCATAAGAAAAAATTGCTTCAAGGCTCAAAGTTTTTCCATCAAAACCGCCCACTTTTGGCAAATTCTTCACTTCTTCCGGAAAATCGCTTAAATCTGAACAAGCCACCACCTGATTCCCAGCCCCAATTGCAAACAAAATTTCTGTAGAAGTTGGTGCCAACGAAACAATTCTATTATAAACTTTTTTTTGCCCCGAACTGTCACCGTTTTTTACATCACTTTTTTTACAGCCCACAAAAATTAAAACACTAAACAACAAACAAACTTTTACAATATTTTTCATCATATTTTTAGAATATCAGTTTTAAACACAAAAAAAAAGACCGCATCCACAAATTCATCCGAACTTATGAACACAGTCTTTCTTTTTTATAAGGGCGACTTTTTGATTGTTCCTCGCAAGCTCGTCACAATCAAAAAACAGGTCTTTCGCACTTCGCCTATTCGGCTCATTCCTCCACTTCGTTTCGGAACTGCCTGCGGCAGGTGCTACACCCCTTGTCGCATTCCAAAATTATTCACCGTAAGCGTTATATTCTTTTTTAGAATCGTAAGTTCCTTTACGATATTCACCAGTAATGCTTGGAATTTTCATTTTCATACCAGGGTGAATAAGGTTTGGATCTTCTGGTTTTGGCATTTTGTCTTTGTTTGCTTGATACAAGTTTTCCCAAAGCAATGGATTGTTATAAACATAATGACGTCCAGAAATATTCCAGTAACAGTCTTTTGTTTCTGCCCAAGGGCGAACAATGTAGAATTCTGGAAGTGGAGTTGTTTCAACAATTCCGTCCAAAGCTGCCAAAGCTTTATTTGCATAATCAGTAGCCTTTGGATAATCTTCTGCACTAAAAGATGCATCTGCATTTTCAACATTTTCTTTACCAGCTGTATAAGCCATAGGATAAATGTTTGGTGCATCAATTTTTTCTGCCCAAGCAAGTCTGTTTTTTGCAAGTTTAATTTTGTCTTCAGCATCTTTTCTTGCAAGCATCATTTCTGTATATTCTTTAGACAAAATTGCATTTTCTTCTGCAAGTTTTGAATATTTTACAGAATCTTCATAATGACCAGCATCCAAAGCTATTTCTGCTTTTTTTGCATATTCGTTAGCAAGTTTTTGATAAGTATTATTTGTATAACTTATTGCAAAAACTGACATTATTACACTAAATAATAAAACACTAGTAAAAAACTTTTTCATTTTTCTACCTCCACAAGTTCATCTTCAAGTTCTTGAATTGCATCAGCAGCATCAATTACACCTGCTTCAACATCTTCTACTAATTCTTCAACTTCTTCTGGAAGTTCATAATCTTTAAGTTCTTCGTCTTCTAAAGTTTCTTCAAACTCTACAACTTCAACTTCTTCATATTCATCTTCTTCAAGAAGAACTGCATCTGCTTCTTCAATTCCTTCTACAGGTTCTTTAATTGGAGCTTGAGTATCTGCTTCTGCTGCAAATGTGTTACTTTCTTCAACACGTTTTTTTGCTTCTTCCATAATGCGTTGAGCTTCTGCACGTTTTTCGTAAACATCTGCGTACAATTCTGTAAATGCATCTTTTGCTTTTGAATAGTGATTATATGCACTTTCTGGATTTTGCATTGAATAAGCAGAATCTCCTGCAGAAAATTCATCAGCAGCAACCTTGTAACGATCTTTTTGAGAAACACTAGCTTTTACACTGTCTGCATCTTTTTTTGCATCCAAAGCCAAACTTCTTTCATTTTGAGCAATCATCTTGTATGCAATTAAGTACACTTTGTTGAACTTAATATAAGCATTCTTTGCAACACTAGCTAATTCATCATCAAAAGCAGCATCATTACTAAAAGCAACTTCTGCAGCCTTTAACAAAATTACACCTTCAGCATAAGTTGCTTCAGCATAAGTAGAAAGGTATTCAGAATCTACTTTTTCTTTTGTAGATTTTGCTTTTGCATAATCAGCCAAAATTGAATAACGCTTTTCTAAGTCTGCATATACTGCAGCCGCATTTTTGCCGTCAGAATTTTCTTGAAGTTTTTTATACATTTCTTCAACTTTTGCAAACATTTCTGGGGCATACTTATCTGCACCAGCTTCAATTGCCAATGTACGTGCGTCTTCAACTTTCTTGAGTAAACTCTCATTGTCAACATCTGATGCATCCTCTTCTACAACTGCTTCTTCAGTAACTACAGGTGCTTCAGGATCTTTAGCAGTTTCAGGATCTGGTTTTGATCCACAAGAAATAAACATTAAAAAAGTTAGAATAGAAATTAATAATAAGGTAACTTTTTTCATAATATCCTCACTTTAAACTTTACTATTTTTCATTTTACTATAAAAATAATAATAGTACAATTGAAAACTTTGCATATAGGAGAATTTTTATGGCAGATGATTTTTCATTCCAAATTATTGAAGAACTTGGTTCAATTTCAGAAAGTAAAGCAGGTTGGAAAACAGAATTAAACATTGTTTCTTGGGGCGGACGTCCTGGCAAATATGATTTAAGAAGTTGGTCTCCAGATAAACAAAAAATGGGAAAAGGTATTACTTTTACAAAAGAAGAATTAATTGCTTTAAAAAATTTATTAAATTCTTTGGAATTAAATATCTAAATCAACACTGTTAATTGAAGCACCTTTTTTTAGTACTATTTGATATATCAATGTATTAAGCAGCGTATTTTCTATTAAAGTTCCACCAGAACGAATTTCCATATCTACAGCAGAAATATTTGCCAAAATAGCTGCAGCCTGCCCCACAGACCAAATTTTTGCAGCGTTTCGGTATTGCTTTTGCATTATTGAACCAGAAAAACCGTTTTTCTTTAATTCAAAATCGTCAATATAAGGATTTTCATTGTGCAAAATATGCCATTTTTCTAATTTTCTAAAGCAACTGGCCAAACCTATTAATAATTTGGTAGAAGATGAATCATTAGAAAGTTTTATCTTTTGTAAAATTGCAAGGGAATTTTCAAAACGTTTTTCATCCGACACAGAAGTATTACACATTTGATTAAACAAAGAAAAAACGTTTTCTTCTCTTGTGTGAGTTAAAATTGAATCTACATCTGCTTCTGTAATTTCGTGATCTTTTTCAAAACAAACAAAAAATCTAGAACATTCTTGTTTAAGAGCTTCGGTGTTATTTTCAACCAAATCTAAAATTAACTGTGCTGCATCTTTTGTAATTAAATATCCATTTTTAGTAAAAAAGTTTATAACCCAAGGAAGTTTGTCGCTTTCAAACATTTCCCAAAATTTTTGTCTATTTTGCTTTGTGTTTGGAACAATTTTTTCTAATTTTGAATCTACCGAAATTTCATCAGAAACAAGAACTAAAATTGCCGAACCTTCCGCAGATTCTAACCACTCAGAAATCATTTGGAGTTCGTCTTTCTTTTTTAACAATTCTGCATTTTTACAAACAACAAAAACACCGTTAGAAAACAAAGTTCCACTTTGCAAAATTGTCATTACTTGACTAAATGGAGTTTCGCACAAATAAAATGAATGCTCATCAATTTCGCCAACTTTTTTTATAAAAGCTTTTTTTACAGCGTCTACAGCATCATTGCGTTTTCCAAATTCTGGTCCTGTGAATAAATAAATTGGTGCTTCCATATAAATCACAAAAATTAATAAGTTCTTACAATGCTTGCAAGAGTTCCAACAATTCTAACGTCCTGACAATAAATTGCCTGAAAATCTGGGTTTTCTGGTTGCAATCTAACTCTGTTTGCTTCTTTATAGTATCTTTTTAATGTAATTGCGTCATCAATAACTGCAACAATAATTTGTCCGTCAACGGCTGTATTTGTTTGTTCAATTACAGCTAAGTCTCCGTCTAAGATTCCAGCATTTTGCATACTTAACCCACGAACTCTTAATGCAAAATAACTTTTTCCAGGACGGACAAATGGTTCTGGCAAATTTACATATCCATCAAAATTTTCTTCACTTAATAAAGGCTTTCCTGCTGCCACTGTACCCAAAATTGGAACTTTTTCTAAAATTGTTTTTGATTCTTTTTCTCTACAATCTGTAAGAACTCTAATTGAACGAGCTCTTTTTTGACATTGTGTCAAATATCCTTTTTTTTGGAGCGCAGTAATATGATCTTGTACAGCTCTTAATGAAATTTTAAAATTATCACTAATTTCTCTTACTGTTGGAGGATAATCATTATTTTCTGTAAACTGAGAAATAAAATTTAATACCTCTTTTTGACGTTCTGTAATTTCTTTCATATTTGCCTCCAAAATTAATTATTATTCTTCTTCGAATTTGCTTTCAAATAATGCTTCAATTGCACTTGCAGCTTCTGATTCATCGCTTCCTTCTACAATCATTTTGAGTGTTGTATTGTAACCTGCGGCCATTGTAATAACACCCATAATTGATTTTGCATTAACAAGACCATCTTCACGGCCAATTGAAATTTCACTTTCAAACTTGTTTGCGGTTTGTGCAATAATTGCTGCTGGTCTGGCGTGAATTCCTGCACGATTTTTTACTGTAAGCATTTTTTCAATCATTTTTCTTTCCTTTTTTATTAATTTTAATATGAATCATTATTTCCATAATAAGTTGCTTGTGCTTCTCCAGTTTCAATCCATTTAAGAACATTCTGATTAAAGTCACGAGCAGAGTTATATCCCATTTTCTTAAGACGTTCATTCATAGATGCCGCCTCAATAATAATTGGCAAGTTTCGTCCTGGTTTTACAGGAATTGTAATAACTGGAACTTTTACACCCAACAATTCTTTATAGTCTTGTTCTGTACCAAGCCTATCATAAGCTTTATTTGAATCCCAATTATCAAGATGAACAATCAATTGAACTTCTTTTTGATCACGAATTGCAGCAACACCATAAAGTTGCGAAATATTAATAATTCCAAGACCTCTAATTTCCATGTGGTGACTAATCATAGTATTTGCACCACGGCCCAAAAGAATGTTTCCGTTTACACAATGAATTTCTACAATGTCATCAGCTACAAGGCGATGCCCACGTTCAATCAATTCAAGAGCAGTTTCACTTTTACCAACACCAGAATGCCCCGTAAGCAAAATTCCAATACCGTAAACTTCAACCAAAACCCCATGCATTGTTTGTCTTGGAGAAAATACATTTGAAAAAGCACGATTTAGACGAATTGTAAAATCTGTAGAAGTTAGTTCAGTTTGAAGAATAGGACAGCAATTTTGTTCAGCTAATTGTCTAAACTCTTCTGTAGGTTCAAGATTATAAGAAAAAACACAACAAGGAAGTTCAGGCTTAAAAAAGTCTTTTAACGAACCTGATTTTTTTTCTTTGTGTAATTGATTTAAATATGCAGCTTCACCACGCCCAAAAAGTTGAACTCTGTTTTCTGCAAAGTTTTCGTAAAAACCGCAAAGAGCTAGTCCAGGGCGATTTATTTCAGGAACAGTAATTGCTTTTGGAAGTCCACGTCTTCCGCCAATACATTTTAAATACAATGCATCGTGTCCCGATAATTCAAGATTAAGCAAATCAAGAACTGTGAATTTTTTATCTGCCATAGGATTACTATACACATTAACCGATAAATTATCAACACATAAACAAAAGAATAACACTTTTCAAAACAGTTATAATATATAAAGATTTTTCAAAATTCAGTTGAACAATCTGAATTAAATTTGTATAATATAATTGTTAGTAAAAACTAACGCTTTTTTTTGGAATAGTTGTTAGTTATAACTAATAAAATTGAGGAATAAATGGTAAACGAAATGACACTAAACGAAGCAACAGAAGGTCAAGAATACATTATTCAAAATATCGTTACAGATGATGAAGAATTGAATTCTTTTTTGTTTTCCCTTGGTTGTTACACAGGAGAACCAATTACTGTTGTGTCTCGTAAAAAATCAAATTGCGTAGTTTCTATTAAAGATGGACGCTACAGCATAGATAATCA
>JAFXDY010000227.1 GCA_017521105.1 Treponema sp. | reverse complement strand
TGCAAGATATTCTGTTCTTCACGATTCAAAACAAATTTTTATGGCAAAATATATGCCTTATATGCCTACAAAAGAAGAATTAAAACTAGAAATTGAAAAAGAAAAAGCAAACTTTTATTTGCAACATCCAGAACTAGCAGATGAAAAAGCAGAAACTGAAAACGGTGCTTCGACAGGCTCAGCAACCGATTCGACAGGCTCGGCAACCGAAATGAACTGGTCGGTGAGCTACGGTGAATGTAATACAAAAGAATCAACGGAGAATTGAAAGATGAAAAGTGATTTGGAACATACCTCGACTATGCTCGGTAGCCAAAATATGAAAAGTTCTCAACGGATGGTGAGCGTAGTCGAACCATATGAATTGCCGGAAGGTTGGAAGTGGTGTCGATTGGGGGATGTGTGTAGAACTTTTTCTGATGGGGATTGGATTGAAAGCAAAGACCAATCAACAGAAGGAATTAGATTAATTCAAACTGGAAATATCGGAAAAGGAACTTTTAGAGATAAAGATGATAAATGTCGTTATATTTCCGAAAATACTTTTGAAAGATTAAATTGTACTGAAATTTTTGCTGGTGATATTTTAATTTCAAGGCTTCCCGAACCTGTTGGACGGGCTTGTATAATTCCTCAACTAAAGGATCGTATGATTACTGCTGTTGATTGTGCAATAGTTAGACTTTTTGAAGGTGCTGTAGAAAAAAAATGGTTTTGTTTTTATACACAATCACATGTTTATGACGGTTTGGTAAAAACTTCCTGTACAGGAACAACGAGATTACGAATATCTCGTAAGAACCTTGGTGAAATCCCTTTCCCTCTTCCTCCAACTCTTGCCGAACAACAACGTATTGTAAATCGTATAGAATCAATGTTTGCCAAATTGGACGAAGCAAAAGAAAAAGCCCAAAATGTGGTAGATGGTTTTGAAACACGCAAAGCCGCTATTCTGCACAAAGCGTTTACAGGCGAACTGAAAATTGAAAACGAAAAACTGAAAGAGGAGGATTGGGAAGAAACGACGTTGGGTAAATGTTGTAAATTAGGGTCTGGCGGAACTCCTTCGAAATCGCATCCAGAATATTATGAAAATGGAGATATACCCTGGTTAAAAACAGGTGAAATTGATTGGAATGATATTTATGATGCAGAAGAGAAAATCACAGATGATGGTGTTGCAAATAGTTCTGCAAAAATGTTTCCAGCAGAATCTGTTGTAGTTGCAATGTATGGAATGGGAGTCACACGAGGAAGAGCTGCAATTATAAAAAAGCCTATGACAACAAATCAAGCAGTTTGTGTTCTTCAACCAAAAGAAAAACTGTATAACAAATTTTTGTTTTATTACTTTATGTGCAATTATCACAAAATTCGAGAACAATCAGTTGGTGGAAATCAATTAAACTTAAGTGGGAAAATAATAGGTAATTTTCCTATAAAACTTCCACCTTTCATTTTTCAACTTTCAATTGTCAATTTTCTTGATATAATCATAGAAAAAGAAAACAAAGCAAAACAAGCCGCTGAAGCAGTGTTAGAGCAGATAGATTTATTGAAGGAGTCTATTCTGGCATGAGCATTTCGTGGGGAGTTGTAGGAATAAAGGAGTATATTTATGAATGAATATGTTCAGTTTTTTACTGAAAAAGTCGTAGAATTAATATCTAATATAGCATGGCCTGTCTCTATCTTAATTTTTTTTGTAATCATAAAAATTCCTTTCTTCGATTTATTAACAAGAATAAGAAAATTTAAGTATGCGGATTTTGAAGCAGAAATGGCACCAATAACAGAATCTTTAAGCAAATTTAGTAGAGAGGATAAAAAGTTATCAAAAAAGCAACAGTATGATGAGTTATTATTTGATAATCCAAATTTTGCAATTCTTTATTATTGGTTGCAATTTGAAACAGCTTTACGAGAAAAATATAATAAAACATATAATAAGACAGGAAAGCATGTTCCTATTCGTAATATGGTTAATTGTTTTGTTGAGGAAGAAAAATTACCAAGACAATTCCTTTATTTTATATATCGGCTTAGTAGCATACGAAATTATGCAGTGCATGGAGATGTAAACTTCTCTATAATAGAGGCACAAGAGTTTATACATAACGTAAACATTATTAAATCCTATATAGAGAATAATTTATAATTGTATTAAAGAAATATATAAAGGAATAAAATTATGGAAAAAAGTGAAATAGACAGAATTAAAAATGGTTTAATTCAAAACCAAAATGATTTTTATATGGAGCAGATAGATTTGTTGAAGAAGTCTATTTTAGCACGTGCGTTTCGTGGAGAGTTGTAAGAATGAACAAAAAAGAGAATAATGACTATGTTGCAACAAATGAAGTTATAGAGGCAGTTAATTCTAATCTCTTAGAAACTGTAGCCGATTTGTCTCAAATTAATATGAAAGCTGCTATTTTGACACTGACAGGAAAAGAATCGATGTTAGCCGATATTCCTATATTAAGATGGATGATTTCAGGGATAAAAATTTCTTCGAATATTTCCACAATTCTTTCTATCCGTAAGTTCAACGCATTTATCATACCAATAAAAGACAGTGGTATATTTTTAGACAAGAATTACAAAGAAAAACTAGAAGAAATATGTGGCTCAAAAAAGAAATTAGATTTTGTAATGGAACAGACATTGTTTTCTCTAGACAAGTATGAAACAGAAATAAAAGCAAAATGGCTTGCAAAAATGTTTGTTTCAACTTTTCAAGAAAAAACATTTACTGTAGATGAATATAATGCCATTCAGTTTTCAATTGGGTCTTTGAATCCCATTACAAGTGTTTCTGCATTAAAATTGTATTATCAATGTAAAGACAACTCAAGCAGGAAAGAAAATTTTGATAAGGAACTTGAACTAAAGAGGGTAAATGGAGATTTTTCATCATTAGTCTTATCCGGATTTCTATATTTGCCAAGAGGAGGAACTTTTTTTGATAATCCTGGAGGAGCATTTTTAAACAATCTAGGTATCAGATTTTATGAAAATGTGATTTTAGATTCAGAAACATAAATAATGTTAACTAATTTTACATTGACGCATACTTCTATAGAAATGACAGATACAATGCAGATCAAATATGTATTAATTACTTGCACAAAAATAGTATTTTTGTGCAAGTAATTAAGGAAAAAGAGTGGTATAATATATTAAACGGTTGGAGGAAAATATGATTGATTATGAAGAGAATCTTGAAGATGATGAGCAAGAAGAAAAGGAATTTGTTGCTACCTACAATCTAAGTAGCTATGGTATTGATTTTGATGTAAGTGGTCTTGTAAGACGTATGAATGCTGGATCAATTTATCTTCCTGACTTTCAAAGAAACTATGTTTGGAATAAAGCAGGTGCTTCAAGATTTATTGAATCTTTGTTATTGGGACTTCCAATCCCAAGTGTATGTTTGCATAAAGAAGAAGATAACAAACAGATTATTATTGATGGATTTCAAAGATTAGAAACAATTCGTTCTTTTTATCGTAAAGAATTTCCAAACGGGGAAAAATTTAAATTATGTGGTGTAAATCCTCTCTATAATGATAAATTCATTGATGAACTGGACGAAGAGTCAAGATTAAAACTTGATGATACACTTATTCATGCTACAGTCGTAAAAGCAGATGACCCTCAAGAAAAAAATTATAATGCTGTTTATCTGATATTTGAACGGCTAAACACTGGAGGGGTAAAACTTACTCCACAGGAAATTAGAGCATGTATATATCATGGACCATTTCAGGAAATTCTAAAAAAATTATCGGAAAATGAATTTTATACTAGTTATTTTGGAATTTCTGACAAAAGAAAAAAAAATCAAGAAGTAATTTTAAGATTATTATCTCTATGCTGTAATTATAAAAATTATTTTGGAAATATGAAGCAATTTTTAAATGATTTTATGAACACCAATAAAGCAAAAACAGAAGAAGATTTGTCTGATGTAATAAATATCTTTGAAAATTCTCTTAAAATTATATCTACTCTCGGTGATAAGACTTTTAAACCTAAGGGTATATTAAATCTTGCAATTTTAGATGCTATTTTCGTTGGAACATATAATAGATTGTCTAGATATTCTGTTGTTAATGAAAAAACTTATAAAGAAAAAATAAATGAATTGATTAATAATCAAGTTTTTTTAAGAAATATAGAAACAGGAAAAACACATCATACAAATCCATTAAAAGAAAGAATTGATTTAGCGATTTCCTACATAAATGAAGTAAAATGAGTAACGAATTAAAGCAAAGTTTTCAAATAAGAATTAATTCCCTAATTACACAAATAAATTCATTAAATGATGATGGAAATAATGATGAAATAAAGTCAAATTTATCAAGATATTTATGTATTCTTATTTCTGGGTATATAGAAAAAAACTTTATCCATATGCTTGTAAAATATTTTTCAGTTAGAAATAGTCCAAAAATTGTAAGATTTATAACACAAACTCATAAACATACTACAAACCTAAAAATGAAAAAAATTGAGGATATTTTATCATCATTTGATACAAATTGGACAACTAAATTAAAAGATTGTCAGAAATATGATGAATATGCTGGTGCTATTAATTCAATTGTAGATAATCGACATAAAATAGCACATGGTGAAAATACAACAGTTACAGTGAAAAGTTTAAGGGACTGGTTTGAGAAAATAAATGATTTTTTTGAAGAAATAAATAAGATTATTCATAACTAAAGCATCATAAGGAGCCTCCCATGTCCGAAAAATACACAGTACACGATTACACAGTAAAACAAATCTTAAACTTCATCAAATCAGATGAAATTGCTATCCCAGAAATACAACGGCCTTTTGTTTGGAAAGGGTGGCAAGTTGATTGTGTCAAGTTTAGTTCGCAAATTGAGGTAGAAAAACCATTGAAAAATCTGGAATGACAGGGCGAGACTCATTGCGGAACAAAAAGCCCCAAGGCTCACACCTTGGGGCTTCGTCTCAAGATTATCTGC
>JAFXDY010000023.1 GCA_017521105.1 Treponema sp. | reverse complement strand
CTTTCTTGGCTCAAAGATTGTGAAATATCTTTTAAATAACCAAGTACAAAAATTGAACCAATTGCAAATCCAGCTTTTTCATGTTTTCCAGCCCCTATTTTATGAATATTTGAATAACTTACCCCAAACTGATTTGCAACATACAAAAAGTTTCTTAAATCGGTGCTGGCAGCATAACCTGGTGCAGGAATTGAAAAGAAAGACTTATTAATGTCATAATTAATAGTATTTCCTCGCCCCACAAAAACATTTACAGTGTCAGAAAAATTAATTGAACTAACTTTTCCAAAAGGAAGATTTATTCCACCAGTTAAATATAATCTGGATTGCTTCCAGCCTTTTGTGTCAAATTCTGTGGCAAGTTCAGAAGAAAAAGAAAGCAAAGAAGAAGAACTTTGTGTAGAATAAGCAATGTCAAAACCCCAAGAATTTGTTTCATAACCATAACCAATTGTTGCCATAATTGTGTTATTTAACCAAGGATTTGAAGTGATATATGTAATTCCCCAAGGCAACAAATATGATGCGGAACTTTCATCAGAAAAAGACAAAGATTGCATTGTACTAATTGGCAAAAAGATTCCTCTTTTCATAAATTTAAAAGGATTATAATTTTTTGCAGATGCCAAAATGTCATAATTTTCTGAATTATTTAAGTTCTGTTGATTTTCTGCTGCATTTTCAGTTTTTATTTCATATTCAGTTTTGCTTTTTGATAAAGTTTTTTGATTGATTTTTTCTGAATCTTCCAAAATTAAATCTTTATCTGCAAAAAATATTCTGTTTTGACGGTAAAATTCTCCAGAATAAATGATTGTGCCAGAATCTACAGCAACTGGATAATAAACGCCTCCAGAAAAATCAGATTTTTGAAGATTAAAAGTTTCGGTTTCTAAATTAAGAGAACCAAAACGTGGCATTGTTCCTTTTTTGCACCAAGAAAAAATTAAAGAATTGTCGGCAGCGTCAAAAGAAAGATAGCGAATATCAAAATTTGGTCCAATCTGATTTTCTTCACTTTGTGGCAAAGAAAATTCTTTTAAAACTTTACCAGACAAATCACTTACACAAATAGAATAATTTAATTTTGATTTTTTTACGTAAGCAAAAGTTCCGTTTTGTAAATCTGTAAAATAATTTGCCGAAACTTGAAAATCTAAATCAACATCATAACTTTCTTCTGTGCAAGATTTTCCATCAAGATTTCTAATTTTTTCAAAATACAAAGAATATTGCTGATCTTTATATTTTACACCCACAAGAAAATAGCCGTCGTTATTTTTTACAATAGAAGGATAAAACACACTTTTAGTTTTTAAAAATTCAAACTTTTTATTTTGTAAATCATACAAAGCCAATCCTTTTTTTACAGAAACATCTGAATAATCCAAAAATTCTGCAATAATAAATCTTCCATCAAAAGAAAAATCTATACTTTGAATGCCAGCCAAAGAAAAAAGCTTTTGAGGTTTGATTTTTTTGTCTGCAAAATTTTCTTTTGGAACAAAATAAACAGCGTTTGCTTTTAAATCTAAATACGCAAATCCCTTTTCACTGATTTTTAGTGAAGAAAAAACTGAACTGGAATTATTATTAATAGAATAATTTTGATTTTGATGTTCAAAAAAATCTTTTACAAGTTTTGTTTCAATAGGATTTGCAGGAATGTTTGGAACTTCAAAACTTTTTCTAAATTCTTCCCAGGCTTTGTTAATTCTAATTCCATAAATCTTTTTAAAGGCAAGTCTTGTGGAAATTGTTTGAAAGTTTACACATTTGTACCAAAAAGCGGCGTATTTTTCCATTCCATATTTTTCTTGAAGCCACTGATTAAAAGCCCCGTTAAAATAGTAAAAACTTCCCGAAGGATATTTGTCTGAAGCCCCTTGCACGTCTGCATATTTTGGGAACTTGTTTTCAAGTTTTGCTTGCTTAACCATTTGCATTGCAAATTCGTTGTTGAGTCGCCCTTCTCCACCGGCACTTTCGCTTGTTAAAGTGGCACCTTCTGCCCAACCAGAAGTTATAAACAAATAAGCGGGATTTATAAGATCACCAAAAAATCCTACGCCACGCCAAAACTTATTTTTTAGATTGTATGTGTAAGCGTGAGTTAATTCGTGTCTAAAAATTGAAAGTAAATTTTCAGAAAAAACAGCTAAATCATCAATTAAAGCTGTGTCATAAATTACAATGTGATTATAAGGAACAGCCGACCAATAAGCATTCATTTGTTCAACTTTTGAAGTTAAAACTACAGGCATTCTAAATTGCAAAGGAAATCCATAAATTTCCGCAAGTTCTTGGTAAATTGAATCTGCATTTTGATACAAAATAATTGCCGACTGTTCCGAACTTTCTGGAAAAACAATATCAAACCATTTAGTCTGCAAAACTTTTAGATTTTTTTCTCCCGTCATAATTCCGTCATAAGAAAAAAGACTAAAAAGATTAAAACAAAACAGAATAACAAACAGCTTTCGCTTCATAAAACAATTCTCCAAAAACTTTTATAAATGTGAATATTCAATTATTCACAGGATTGCTTCGCTACGCTCGCAATGAGTCGTACGCAAAGCGTACTTACCAAGTTTTTGCAAGCAAAAACTTGCGCATTATAGATTGCTTCGCTTCGCTCGCAATTGCGAGATTTTCGTTCAGAAAATCGTGGCAATCCATTTGACTAGTGTTCACTCATTCACTAGATTGCTTCGCTACGCTCGCAATGACAGGAATTCTTAGAAAATAACTGTCTGTCATTGCGAGATTTTCGTTCAGAAAATCGTGGCAAGCTGTGAATGATAATTTTTTTACTTACTATTTTAAGTCTTCTGAATAAAAAATATTTCCTTTTTTGTCGATTACTGCATCTTTTCCGTTATATTTTACTACTGCGTATTTTCCTACAAAGCCTTCTGCTTTTTCAAATTTAAAAGGAATAATAATCTTAAACTTAGGATTCATATAACCACACATTTTAGTTTCTGTATTAATAATAGGAACTAACCCATTTTCATAACTATATTCGACAGGTTCTATATTATTTGGAAGTTCTTTCACCTTTCCTTTGATGTTATATTGAACCCATTTTTGTTCATTATTTTTTACCAAGGCATAATTTTCATTAAACAAATATCGGATTATTGGATATTTTCGTGGGCCTACATCTGAAGGTTCAATATAAAAATCTGCTTCTATAACCATTTCACCTTTTTTGTTCACAAAACCAGACTTGCCATCACGCATAATAACAGCAATCATACCATTTGTATAACAACTATGGGCATCTTCGATATCTGCTAATATTACATTTCCTTCAGAATCAACTATGCTATAAGAGTATCTGCCGTTATTCTCCCTCCAAACCAACCCTAAGTTTTCTCTATATCCATTTTCTTCTGAATAATTTTGTTTTATTTCATAATCAATCAAAGTTCCTGTTTCTAGATTCAATAACATTCTATTTGCAGACATAGATTCTTTTATCAAAATCTCATCGTCGTTATAATAAGTAAGATTTACCCACGTTCCAGAAAACAATAATTTAAATTTTGGATTATAAATTTCATCAGTTCTATCTTTAGAACATACAATTGAATTTGAATTAATGGTTATCCAATCATAAGTTGGGAGCATTATAATTTCTCTATCGTCGTTTATTATTCCACATAATCCATCTTTTCTAAAAATACTGTAATCGTTAGAAAAGGCACATGAACAAAATAAGATTAAACAAACAATCCATAATAAATTCCTTCTTTTCATGACACAACCTCTTTTGTTGGTAGCATATTACACTATTTTTTTTATGCTACCTTAGTATTTATTTCAATTCTTGGAAATGCTGTTAGTATAACATAGTAGACATAAAAAATGCTACATAATATTTGTGAAAAATCCAGCTAACCGATTTCTCACAGTTATAATACTTCCGCATTTCATTAAGGCAGGCGATTACTGCATCTTCAAAAGGTATTACCATACTGACTCCTTAAAACTAATATTTTATTAAATATCGGCGGTTTAAGGGGGTAATATTCAAAATTTATAAAAATACAACCCTTTTAACTTGTAATTATTTCTTTTTGTACATACAATAAAACCAGAAGGTGCATTATGAAATATTACAAGCGTGAATCATATTTGAAGAAAATCCGCGGCTTTTACAACGATACGGAAATCATCAAGGTTATTACAGGAGTCCGACGCTGCGGAAAATCAAGCCTTATGCTGACTATTGCAAAAGAACTTGAAGAAAATGGCGTTTTGAAAGAAAACATAATCTATTTCGATTTGGACAAGCGCGGTTACAGAAGCATCAAAACTCCGGACCAGCTGGAAAAATTAATAGAAGACAATATCAAAGTTGAAGGTCTCAAGTATCTTTTCATTGATGAAGTTCAGAATGTAACTGACTTTGAAGAAGTCCTTAACGGATTCCGGGATGAAGGTGATATTTCAATTTTCATAACAGGCTCAAATTCCTATCTTTTAAGCGGCGAGCTTATTACAAAGCTTACGGGACGATACATTGAGTTTGAGATGTTTCCTCTGAACTTCCAGGAATATCTTGGTATGAAGGCTTTCCTAAAAAAGAACATCAATCAGAATCTGGTTCAGGAATTTGACAATTATCTTATGGAAGGCGGATTTCCAAAGGCCGTTCAGTATGATTCCCTGCAAGATAAAAAGACATATGTCACAGGAGTTATTTCTGAAATCTTTCAGAAGGATATTAAACGCCGGGTAAAAATCAGAAATGTATCTGTTTTCCAGAAAATACAGCAGTATCTAATAAATAATTTTGGAGCTACTACAAGCCTTACAAACATGCTTGAGGCTCTCGAAAAGGACGGCACAAAAATCAAACGGGAGACTTTGAATAACTATATCAAGATTCTTTGTGACGCAAAAATTCTTTATGAATGCAGCCGCTTTGATTTGAAATCAAAAAAATCCATAGCTGGAGAAAAGAAATATTACCTTTCCGACCTGGGCTTTTACTATTCTACAAATACAGACAACCGCATCAATTACGGCCCAGTTATGGAAAACGTTGCCTATGTTTATGCACGCTCGAACGACTATTCTGTAAGTGTAGGCCGTATCGGGAAACTGGACTGTGACTTCATTCTCCGAAAAGACATTGATTACGCATACCTTCAGATTTGTATGACAATCATGTCCAGCCCGGAAACTGAGGAGCGTGAATACAAGCCGCTTGAATCAATTAAAGATAACTATCCAAAATATGTCCTTACCAGAAGCGATCCCATCCAGCATCGTAACGGCATTATTCACAAGAACCTGCCGGACCTTATGAAGGGAGGAGAGTTATTCTAAGTAACCACCATAGCAATTGTTACAAATTTATACTACTCAACAAATATATTTTTGATGCGAATATCTAACATTTTCTTGTTCGACATTAGCATATTTTAATGTTGTATCAATTTTGGAATGCCCCAATAAAACTTGTACTTGTTCTATTGGCATTCCCTTATCTATTGCTCGTGTTGCTAAAGTACGTCTAAATCGGTGAGGATGGACATTTAGAATATCTGTTTTTTCTCCTATATCCCGAATTATTTTCTCAATTGTATTAACAGTAAGTCTGTTATATGTTCCATTTTTATTTTTGCGGAAACTTACAAATAATGCCCTGTTTTTATCTTTTCTACTTTTTAGATAGTTTTCCAACTCAATTTTTGTTCGATAATCAAAATATATCTGTCTTTGTTTTGCACCTTTTCCAAAAACAACACAAGTTCTTGTATTTAAGTTTACAGAAGATCTATTTAAATTAACTAATTCACTTACCCTTACTCCTGAAGATAATAAAAAATCAACTATAGTAAGATTTCTTAAATTATCAACAGCAGATTTCCTTATTACTTCAATTTGTTCTTCTGTAAACGCAGGTTTTATTATAACAGGAGATTTTATTCTATGTATTCTTTTCATTGGACTTTTTATTATATAGTCTTCCTCTTCAAGCCATCTATAAAAACTAGACAATATTCTTCTTACTGTATCAAGTGTTACGTTTGAACAATTGTTAATTTTTTGATATTTAATTAAATACTCTCTAATATCTTCTGTTTTCGCCAGACATATATCACAATTAATATGTTTCTCAAAAAATAGCAGTGTGGTACTGTAATATTCTTCTGTTCTTTTAGAACAACCTTCTATCTTTTTTGAAGCTATATAATTTTTTATTAAGCTTTTTCTTTCTTTATGAGAAGATATTTTTTGTTTTTTCTCTAAAAGTACTTCATAAAGTACTTTTTCCAGTTTTTCTAATTGTTCTGGTAACAAATCTCTTGCCATTTTTGATTTAATTAAATTGATACATTCTATTTTCATAAAAACACCTCAATTTTATATCGTCAAAAATATGCTTTTCTTCAAACTCTTCCCATCAATTAGTATTTGTGGGAAGAAGAAATTTTTACTAAATACCATCTTTTTTATTTATCTATATAGAATTTCGATTATTTTTTTTCTATGCCCCCACGGTTTATCTACGTCAAAATCATTTGAATAAAATTTTTTTATATCATTAAGAATAGAAATCAGATTATCAAAATCTTGTTTATCAGATTCAGCCAATATTTCATTAGAATTGTCAATTATAATCTTAAGTTCTTCAAAATCTTTAACATCTATATCCTTTAATGAATCATGCAAAGCATCCCAATTAAACCCAAACGATTCATCAAAGCCAAATACAGAAGCAAACTGTTCCATACACTCATCTTTTGTTTTCATTTTTTCCGCATTAAGATTATATATTAATGTTTTTTCTCTTTTATTCATAATGTCCGCCTATTCAATTTGTGTAAAACTTTGATAATGGTCTAACGTCATCCAAGCAGATCCATCTGATCCAATTACAAGTCTTTGCAAACCCCTTTTGTTATGGCTTATAAAAGGATTAACATCATATTCTGTATAAGTTATAGCATTTCCTGCTTTATCCACACTTGGTAAAAGTCCTTCCCTGTTCAAAAAATTGCCACCAGAATAATATCCGTCTGGCGCTTTTCCTGTTTCACGAATTATATTTAAAACAGTTCTAAATTTTGATTCGATAGGAATACAAATCGTTAAATAATCCAAAGTTGCAGATAATTGCAAAGAAGCTTCTGCAACTAATTGTGGATTTGCACCGCTTATAAAGGCCAATGCATCCAAATCCATGCGTAGGCCTCCGCTAGTTAAGGAGATACCAACATTCTCATCCCACCAGGTTATACCCATGTCTATTGCGTCAGATAAATCTAAAACAAGATTTACTCCACCATTGTAAGTAGTTGCAAAGATATTCCAAACACCTGCAAACCCCGCAAGAATTACATCTGCTACATTATTTCCTGTATCAACATTGTCAATTGTTGGAAGTTCTTTGTCGGGGCGTCTGTGTAATTTTGCAAAAAGAGGCGCTACAGCCCTTCCATCCGGATCAATATACCTAATCGGATTATTCCCAGCGTAGTGATACAAATTGCTATTGATGTGATTAAAAATTCCGCCCATTCCCGGTAAATTCTGATTATTTTTACGAATTTCATCATTTACTGGAGCTTGTGGGATGTATTCCCCCAATGCAGGGTCAGTACTCAACCACATCGAATACTTTGGATCAAGGTACCTAGCACCATAATAGTATAAACCAGTTTCTTCGTCTAGTTCTTTGGCTGTAAACTTATATGGAAGATATTCAAGTCCTGTATTCTGTGTTTTTTCTACCCAAGTTTCACCGTATGGAGTGTATTCGATTCTTTGATATTCATCACCTTGGTAATCACTTATGAGGCTTGCACTTCCCAAGTGGTCACTGTGGTAATAATACTGTTTGTAATATTCCTCTTGGTAAGTTGGCTCGATTCCTGCATTCAATTTTGTTACAATGCGAGTTTCACCAAGGTAAATATTCTT
>JAFXDY010000226.1 GCA_017521105.1 Treponema sp. | reverse complement strand
GGATTTGTTTAAGCAAAAGATATATAAACCAGAATTGCTTTTTTCTGATGAATACATACTAAAAAATATAAAAAATCATCCAATGGTTATGTGGAAACTTAATGAAAATAAAATAGAAAAACCTATAAATAATCAAATATTGGTCACTTGAAGATCTTGTTCAAAGTAATCCAAAAATGACAGATTTTTACACCTCTTACAACCTAAACCATAACTTTACTTATGTCTATGACGAAAACTTTGCCCACCGTCTTGTTCGGGCATCACTTTCATTTGTCCTGAAAACGTACTAAAGTGATGTTTTGAATAGACATTAGGGGAATAGCTGGTTCCTTTTTTTAAGAAAGAGAATTAAGTTGTGTCCCTTTAAACTCCATATCTCTTAATTCATAATTCATAATTCATAATTTCTTCTAAACCTTTTTTTTAGAATCCCGATAAATTACATAGATGTAAATTTAATTTTTATGGAGGAATGTATGATTCGTGGTTGGTACATTGGTTCTTCTGGAATGAATGCACAGCAAAATCGTTTGGATGCTATTTCTAATAATCTTGCGAATGTTGATACTGCAGGCTACAAACGTGATATTACTGTGTCAAAATCTTTTCCGGAATTGCTTGTAAGACGTACTAATTTTGATGGTGTTTATTCAATTCAAAATGGAATGGGAAGTGCTGATGCGGCTCCTATTATGGGTAAACTTGGGCTTGGTGTGGAAACTAATGAAAATTTTATTGATTTTTCACAGGGCTCGTTCAAAATTACTAATACAAAAACAGATACTGCTTTGAGTGGTAAAGGTTTTTATGTTATTGATACTCCTTATGGGGAACGTTATACCAGAAATGGTAATTTTTTAATTGGAAAAGAAGGAATCTTGGAAACTAAGGACGGATATCCTGTTCTTGGTGAAAAAGGTTATATATATGTTGATAATGACAAATTTATGGTTAATGAAGATGGCGTTTTGATTTCTGAAGAAGATGCTACTGAAATTGACCGTTTTAAAGTAGTTAGATTTGATAACGAACGATATTTGAAAAAAATGGGCGAAAGCTTCTATGCAACTAATGATATTGCTGGTCCTGCTTATATTGCAGAAGGTGATGAACGTCCAAAGTTTTTGCAAGGGTATTCTGAAACATCAAACGTAAATGTTGTAAATGAGATGGTTCAGATGATTGAAGTAAATAGAGCTTACGAAGCAAATCAAAAGACAATTACTTCGGAAGATTCTATGATGAGTACACTTTGGAGCAAAGTTGCAGATTTGCAATAGTGTGTAAGCAAAATTAGAAGATGCGCGGGCGGCGTTTGAGCTCGCATTGTCAAAGGCGTTGCGGGAATGTGTTCCGCAGAAGGGGTGTGCACGACCGCTGGCGGTCGTTGTTTGATAGGAAAGCGTAAAAAAAATTGCACTGCAATTTTTAGCTTGTCCTTTTTTCAACTGAAAGAGGTTAAAATTATGGTAAGAAGTTTATGGACAGCTGCTACAGGAATGAATGGGCAGCAATCAAATATCGATGCAATTTCAAACAACCTTTCAAATGTAAATACAACTGGTTATAAACAACAGAGAGTAGAATTTGAAGATTTAATTTATCAGAATGTAAAATTGGCAGGAACTCCTGCAACAGAAGATACTGTTACTCCTGTTGGAATTCAGCAGGGAACTGGTGTAAAAATTGGTGCTACACAGCGCATTATGAATCAAGGTTCTTTGCAAAATACTGGTGTAGATACTGATGTTGCAATTGTTGGTGAAGGATTTTTCCGTGTTCAACAATATGATGGAAGTTATGCTTATACTCGTGATGGTTCTTTTAAGGTTGACTCAAATGGTCAGCTTGTTACAAATAATGGTCTTAGAGTTATGCCAGAAATTATTCTTCCAGAAGGATTTGATGTTTCTACATTGAATATTACACAAACTGGTTCGGTAAGTGTAAAAGTAAATGGTGGAAATGATCCTGTGGAAGTTGGACAAATTGAACTTTATAGATTTCCAAATGCTGTTGGTTTGCAAGCAGAAGGGGACAATTTGTTCAAAGTAACAAATGCTAGTGGAGAAGCAATTCCTGGTCGTCCGGGTTATGAAGGTTTTGGTGATACTAGACATAAGTTTTTGGAAATGAGTAACGTTTCTGTTGTAAATGAAATGGTTCAGATGATTGTTGCTCAGCGTGCTTATGAATTTAATAGTAAAGCAATTCAAACTAGTGATACTATGCTTTCTACAGCTGTAAACTTAAAACGATAGTTTAAGTTCTTGTTAATTCAGAGAACGACAAAACTGTCATTCCCGTGCTAGACACGGGAACCTAAATTTTTTGGTGGGTAAAAAATGAATGTTGGTTTAATTCAAAATACATATAGTGGCATTACAAACGGAAAAGGTGCGTTGCAATCGGCAAAAACAAATTCAGATAATGCAAAATTTTCTGAATTGATTGAAAGATTGCAAAAACAAAATGATGGTCGTGGTACTTTGTCTTCTAGTCAAATTGCACAAGATGGTCGTTTGAATGGAGATTATTCTACAAGTTTTGCAGGTACTTTTTCTTCTGAAAAAGACAAAAATGCATTGCCTGTTGGTGCTGCTGCTAATCAAGCAAATTCTAATGTAAAGACAAAAACAATTGACAAAACTAGTGTTTTGTATGAAAAATCCTTGGAATTAGAAAACTTTTTTGTAAAACAAATGCTTTCAGAAATGAGAAAAACTGTTTTGAAAAGCCAAGAATCTGATTTTGCACAACAAACTTATGAAGATATGCTTTTTGACGAATATGCTACAGCAATGACAAAAAATGCAGGTTTTGGTTTGGCAGATCAAATTTATTTAAGTTTGGTTTAGTTTTAGTATATTAAGGATGTCCTCCTAGTATATAAATTTACATCTTTCAAGGTTACTATGCGTTGCGTAGTAACCTTTTTTTGTCATTACTAAAAAAAATCACCCCAACTTATCATTAGGAGTACAATTTTTTTTCCTATAGAATGTATCATATTTTTACACTATAATGTTCAACATACTTTTTTAATTTTTTTGGGAACAACTTTTATGGAAAATATTGGAAATATAAAAAATAAATTGCCAGAAAATCTTTCTGGGATTCATATTCATTTTGTTGGAATTAAGGGAACTGGTATGGCTGCTCTTGTGGAAATTTTGTATCACAACGGAGCAATTATTACTGGTTCTGATGTTGAAGAGCGATTTTACACTGATGAAATTCTTGAAAGTCTTGGAATTAAAGTAAAAACTTTTTCAAAAGAAAATATTACAGACAAAATTGAATATGTAATTTATTCTTCTGCTTATAAATTAGATAAAAATCCAGATTTGATAGCTGCTGTAGAAAAAAATCTTCCATGTTTGCTTTATACACAAGCGTTGGGAAGTTATAGTTCTTTGTATTATTCTTGCGGAGTTTGCGGTGTGCACGGAAAAACTTCTACCACAGGATTAGTTGGAACAATTTTAAAAGAATTAGATTTACCAACCCAAACTTTAGTTGGTTCAAAAATCAAATCTTTTGGGGACACTTGCACTTTTACAAGCGATGCATTTAAACAACTTGATTCAAATGCAGAAAATCGGAAAAATTCTGTTTTTGTTGCAGAAACTTGTGAATATCAACGCCATTTTATGGAATTTTTTCCAAAAAATATCATTTTAACTTCTGTAGAAAGCGATCACCAAGATTATTATCCAACTTACGAAAGTATTAGAGATGCTTTTGTTGATTATATTTGCAAGTTGCCAATTGGTGGGAATTTAATTTTTTGTTCTGATGATAAAGGTGCTGTTGAAACTGCTTTAATTGCAAAATCAAAACGCGGTGATATTAATTTTATTCCTTATGGCATAAATGATTTTTCTTGTGATTTAGGGTTTAATGCAAACCCTAAAAACGTACGAGTCAAGGCCTTGAGCGAAGCGTGCCTTGACCGTACGTATTTTTGTGATTCTTTTAATTTTAAAATTTCATTGGGAAAAATTGATGACGGAAAACAGTATTTTAAGATTAAATGTTTTGGAGATAAAGATTTTAAACTTTCTGTTCCAGGAATTCACGAAGTTTTGGATGCAGTTGCAGCAATTGCCTTAGTTTGCAAAATTATTGAACATTTTGGAAAAAATCCTATTGATTTTGTTGATACTATTGCCCTTGGTGTTGAAAAATTTTCTGGTGGAAAACGTCGTAGCGAAATTGTTTCTAGACTAAAAATAAACAATAATGATGTAATTGTAATTGATGATTACGGACACCATCCAACTGCGGTAAAAACAACTTTGGAAGGCTTTAGAAATTTTTACAAAAACAGAAAAATTATTGTTGATTTTATGAGCCACACTTATTCAAGAACTCAAAGTTTATTAAAAGAATTTTCACAAAGTTTTGGAAGTGCAGATATGGTTATCCTTCACAAAATTTACAGTTCTGCAAGAGAAAATCCTTCTGATTTTGAAATTACGGGAAAAACTTTGTTTGATGAAGTTCAAAAAAACTTTAAAAATAAAGAAAATGTTTTTTATTTTGAAGAAGTTTTGGACGCAAAAGATTTTGTTTTAAGCGAACTTGCAAAACCCTTACCAGAAGATAAAAATGGTTATTTGTTTGTAACAATGGGAGCTGGTGACAACTGGAAACTGGGGAAGGAAATAGGGAATTAAGAATTAAGAATTGTGAATTAAGAATTGTGAATTAGGGGAGGTGTGTGTAAAGATGGTGCTATCTAATAATTTATTATTAGATAGCACTAGACAGTGTTTTTATTCATTATCTTCTTGTAAAGAGATTCGAACTTTGTTTATCTTTTTTACTGTTGATTGCAAAATGTCAATTTGAAGATTTTTGAATTTGAATGTTGTGCCAGAAATTGGGATTTCTCCAAGGTATTCCAAAATCCAGCCGCTGACAGTGTTTGCTTCAAAATTATCTTTTTCATCTTCGTGATTGAATAATTCAAAAATTATGTCTGTTGGAGCATTTCCATTTACAATGTAAGTTGTGTCATCTTCTTTAAAGTAGTGAGCAATTTCTACATCGTGT
>JAFXDY010000022.1 GCA_017521105.1 Treponema sp. | reverse complement strand
GTATATTAAACACCGCAAAACAGCGTGTAGCGGGCTAGCCCGCGGTTTTGACCCAAAGCAGCACGACTGGGAGCATATCAACAATTTTTAAAATAGATGTAAAAAGTGTTTAAAACAAACCTACCTTTGCTTTTATTGATTTTTTTTTATTTTTATGTTATAAAACTACTACATTAATTTTTCAAAAAATTATAACTAGGGAAGGTTCTTTTGTGCAATTAAATAAGGGATTTTCCTTTGTTGTATAAAAATAATCAAAATGGAGTATTATTATGGGAGCACGTGGAGAACTTTTTACAACTCAAATCTTTTTGGACAATCGTTCTTATTTTTTCAATGTAAAAGAAAACCGTACAGGTGATGTATTTCTTCAAATTGTAGAAAGCAAAAACAAAGATGGTGCAGATTTTGACCGTCACCAAATTGCAATTTTTTCTGAAGATATGCAAAAATTCCTTCAAGGAATGGAAAAATCATTAGAATTTATTGAAAAAGACAGAAAAGCAAAACAAAAGGCTGCAAAGGAAAAAAGAGCTGCAAAAGATGCAAAATATTCTAAGGGTGCAGCTGGAAAAAAAGTTTATCGTGTAAAAGGTGAAAGAAAATCTCCAGCAGATGACGGAATTAAACGCACTGGTAGAATTCACGTTGTTTCTAAAAAACCAACAGAAAACACAGAAGAGTAATTCTTAAAAAAAAATTAATACTTAAAGGACTTTCTTTGAATTGGAGAAGGTCCTATTTTTTTGCAAATTTCTTTATGTTCTTTTGTAGGATACCCTTTATGTTTTGCGTATCCATATTCGGGATATTTTTTATCCATTTGAATCATAATCCTATCACGACAATTTTTTGCTAAAATTGAAGCTGCCATAACAGCAGGATAATTTGCATCGGCTTTTGGTTCGCATCTGCATTCAATTGCAACATCTGGACATTTTGTTCCGTCAGTAATTCCAGAAAAAGAAACATCTTCAAGTTTTAATCCATTTTTTTCTAAAAATTGAGGAAGCATTTCTTTTAAATTATCAAAAGCAATTTTCATTGCAAGCATACTTGCTTCTAAAATATTTATTCTGTCAATTGTGTCGCTATCTACAAGACCAATTCCATAACATGCTTTTTCTTTAATTATTTCTTCGGCCAAAATGCGTTTTTTTTCTGAAAGCTTTTTTGAATCATTTAAAATTTCAATTGGAAAATCATTTGGCAAAATTACAGCACTTGCACAAACAGGACCAGCTAAAGGCCCCCGACCAGCTTCATCAAACCCTACTGTAAAAACTATTTTATTTGACATTTCTATTTACCATCCAAATTAATAAATATCGTTACCAGAAAGTTCAACTTTTGATTCTTTATTATAGTAAAATGGTTCATTATTTGGATTTTGATTCTGTAGCTCGCATTGTATTAGATTATTTATAACATTTGCTTGAGAATTAAAAAATTCTGCTACCCTTCCCCTCTTTCCAATTACTCTTAAAGTGTTAGTTTGACATTCAAAAATAGAATCATTTACAGAAAATAAAATTGCTGTTTCGGAATCGCAAGCAAGAGTAGATTTTTTGATATTAATTCTTGATTTTACAGCAGATAATAAAGAAATATATGAATTTGATCTTGCAGAAACAATTACATTATTCATATTTACAACAGAATTAAATGAGTCAAAAACTGTTCCATTTTTTAAGAAGCTTGTAACAATTTCGCAATTTGATAAAGTTAAAACACCATTTTCCATTTTGATAATTGGAATCATTTGTTTTTCATTATGTAAACTTGCTTCATCTGTTTTAATTCTACAATCATTTATTTCTAAACTAGAATTTTTTACAATTAAAGAACTATTTGCTGGAAAAACCAAAACTGCATTATTATCATTTTTTATTAAACAATTAGCATTTAAAATAACTTTTTTTGGTGGCATCAACAAATCACCTTTTACTCTAAGCACCACCGAACGAGATTTATTAAGTGTTTCTAAACTTTGTTCAAAATTTGAAAATGGTTTAGATAAAGTTCCGTCAGGATTTTCCACAGTAGACTCGGAATCAAAATAATAATTGTACATATCAATTATTACGCTATATTCACTAACGTCGCTTTTATTTTTTCCATTGTAGCTATAAGCTTTTATTTTATAAAATTCAACATTTTCTGATTTTGGAATAAATGAAATTTTGTGATTATTTGGAACTTTTATAAATTCTTCAAATTGAACTGAATTAAACAAATCATCATCTTTTAGATAATTTTTATCAATTTCTTCCAAAGTAAAAGGCTTGCTGATACTAACATATAAATCAGAAGATTCATCACCAGAAATTACAACATCAACTTTTTGTCTTGTATAAAAAGAATTTACATTTGAAGAAATTTCTGGTTTTTCAGGAAGCCTTTTATCAACTTCGTATGATTGAAAAAAATCACCTTGGTAAATTGAATTAGAATATGCTTGAAGCTGTAAATTGCCAGAGATTTTATCGCCAACAAAAGTATCTATTCCAATTTCTGTAAACAATTGATTTATTTCAATTGAATCATCATTTTTTATTGCTAATGTGTAAGAATCATCTCCAACCAAACTATAAGTATATGCACCAGTTTGGGAAACTTGAATCTGAAGTTCAGGTTTCTTAGGCAATGCAAAATATTCCACCGGATTTCCTTGTTCATAATTAATGCTTTGCCAATAAATGATATGATTTTCGTTTCTGTCTAAAAATACAGGTTCTTTTGGTAAATTCCACATTCCATCATCAATCTTGTAAATATAATCTTGATTTGAAAAAGTGATTGTATTCCAATCTGTTACATAAAATGGTAAATCCCTTTTAGAATAGATTCCTAAAGACTGTGGAATTGTTTTAATAATAAATCGCCATTTTAAATTTTTTGAAGAATCATACAATTCACAAGGTAAGTATCTAGAAAGAGTTGTATTTTTTGATAAGGAAAGTTCCTGACCTTGCAAAAAAGATTTATTTTGTGATCCAAAACGGTATGAAAGTTCTGATGGAATAGAAATTACAGCTCCAGCACTATAATTTAATAATCCTGAGGAATAAAAAGAGGTAATTAAATCTTCATAAGAAGTATTAAATCCATCATTTTGTTCTATTTCAAAGTCTACTCGTTGCTCTTCAATACTATTTTCTGTAACTTTTGCAATTTTTAAAGTTACTTTTCCTTCTGTATCTAATAAAACTGGTCCGTCATAAGCAAAACCAAATTCTTTTGGTGAAGAACCATCAACAGAATAAAAATAGTCAGCTTTTTCAAATGGATCTGTTTGAATATACAAAATTTGTTTATTTGCCCATTTTCCAGGAATTGGACTTATAACATTTATCTGACCAAAAAGATTAGAGAAAGAAAGAAATATCAAAAAACAAAACAGTAAACTTTTTTTATTCATTTAATACTCCGTTTTTTTAATAAAGATAATTACAATCCCAAATAAGGTCCAAGAATTTCTTTTAATTCTGGATCTTCTGAATAATAATATTTTTCTAATTCTTCTGAAGTTAATCCTACAAGTTCGTGACTTAAATAGTGAATCCAACGATTTTCTTCTGGTTTTGTAATTTCAAATTTTCGGCACCAATAATCTGGTTGAATTGGGAGTTGTTTTTCGTAATATGTAAAATATTTGTAGTCATGAACAACAACTTTGATATCAGATCTTGGCATTCCTTTTGTATTCATCAATTCTTCAACCAAACAATTTATTGTGTTTCCGGAATCAAAAATATCATCAACTAAAAGAATTTTATCTCCTGGTCTTAAATTTTCTGGAGGATATGTCCAACCATCAATGTAAACTTTTGTATGTTGTTGTATATCTGAATATGAACGTCCCACAACACCAGCGTACAATGCGGGATGGAGCTTTTCTAACTTTGTAACAATTTTAAAATATTCACTAATTACATTTGCCATATATGCTCCACCTCTTAAAGATGAATAAATTACATCAGGAATAAATCCATCTTGATGTATTTTATGAGCAATTTTTAAAGCATTGTTTCTAACCACTTTATATTCAAGAAATTCTTTTATCATGATAACCTCAATATTTCTGTTTAATAGATATATTATTATAAATGATAAAAAGTATATTTACAACAAAACAAAGAATCAAAACTAAAGATAAAACATTGATTCATCAATTATTTGCTCACATAAAGATTCGAGTTCTGATTTATTATGACTAACCATAATCAAAGCTTTTTTTGATTGGTCAACTATTTTTTTTGTTAAAGATAAGAGTTCTTGTTTTTTATTTTCATCTTGAGCATGAAATGCTTCGTCTAATAACAATAAGTCAAAAGGAAAACTCAATGCTCTAGCTATTGCAACTCTTTGTTTTTCCCCTCCACTAAGATTTGAAACTTTTTGATTAATTTTATCTGATAAAAAAACACTTTGTAAAATTTTTTGAGTTTTAGTTTTTGCAACTTCTTTTTTGTAACAATTTTTTAATGGAATAAAAACATTATCAAAAACAGAAATATTTTCTAATAACCTTAAATCTTGAAAAACATAGGAAATTTGCAAATTATCTTTTTTTTGAATTATACCAGAAATACTTAAATTTGAATTTTCAGCAATGCACCCTGAAATTAAGTTTAATAAAGTTGATTTTCCACAACCTGTGGGAGCAAAAATTCCAAGTTTTGTGTTACTTTGAATTGTGAGGTTAAATTTATTAAAGAGAATTTGTTCTTTATGTCTGATTGATAAATCTTTTATATTTAATAATTCCATTTGTACCTTTTTGAAAGTTTTTTTATGATAAAAGATATTAAAGCTTCAATTAAAAAACTAAAAATTATAATTAAAATTGTGTAAGCTAAAACTAAGTGTGATTCAAGATGAATTTGTGCTTTTGATAAAACAGTTCCAATTGCTTTTTGAGGTAAACTTAAAATTTCACCTGCAATTACAACTTTCCAAGATAGTCCAAAGGCAGAATTTATTCCACTTACAAAATATGGAATTACAGCAGGAAGTTGAATTTTAAAAAACTTTTGAAAAAAAGTAAAATTATATAAATTTGCCATTTGTAATAGATTTTTGTTTACATTTAAAAATCCATTTGTTACGTTTGTTGCAATAATCGGCAAAGTCATTAATACAGATACAAAAATTGGTATTGTATTTGATTTTAACCAAAATAATGCTACCAAAATTATGGCTACAACTGGTGTGGATTTTATGATTGCCAATGGTAATTTAAAAAATTGTTTTATAAAAGGATTCAATCCAGAAAAAACACCAATTATTCCCCCTAAAAACAATGCAATTGCAAAAGAAGTAAAAACTCTGAACATTGTATAAAAAAAGTGTTCCCAGAATTCAGACTTAAAAATGAGCTTTAACATTGTAGAAAAAACGGAAGTTGGTGAAGGTAAAATCAAAGATGACTTTATGACATTAGCTGCTACCTGCCACGAAATAATTATTACTATTAATGAAAATAATGTAATTAATACTTTTAAATGTTTTTTCATAATCAATTAATAATAAAAATCGGAATCTGGTAATTTTCCACCAATTGATTTTTCATCGTTTTGTAAAAAGATAGTAAGTAAATCTTCGCAAGATTTTTTTGCATCCTTTGCTTTTATAAATACATAATTTGCATTTGGAATAGAAGCTGTAACAATTCCAGAAGCAAGACCCATATTATGTTTTTCAAATAATTTTCCAGCTTTTACTGAATTAGAAATTGTCCATTTGTAAGAATCTTCATAATCTTCTAAAAACTTTGAAACTAATTCTTTTCCAATATCAATTTGATTTTCTTCTTCCGCTGATTCCAAAGTTTTATTAATAAAATCTGATGTTGCTACAATAACAGTTAACGGAAAAGTATTATCTTTGATAGTAATATCTTCGAATTCTTGTTGAATATCTATTACTTTTTTTACAGTTTTATCTTTTACTTTTGCAATTGTAGAAAAAGGTTCTGGAACTAACGCAAATTCAATTTTTCTTGAAATTAAAGATGGAACAAGATTAGCTGTTTGAATTGAATAATCTAAATAAACTTTTGAAGAATTTGTTTCTTCATCAGAATAAGAGATATTATTTTTTTTCAAAATATATTTAAAAATATATTCAGGAGTGGCACCTCGCCCTGCAATAAAAACACTTTTTCCTTTTAGATCTGATAATTTTTTTACTCTTGAATTTTTAGAAATTATACAAAGATTTCCGTTTCCACTAACGGCAAGACATACAATTTGTTTATTTGTTGAATTGTAAACTTTTGCAGCCACATTTAAAGGTAAAAATCCAATATCAATTTCATTTTTTAGAAGTTTTGGAAGTAACGCTTGTGGATCGGCATATTTTTCAAAAGAATATTTATCAGAAGAATCTTCAATTAGTTTAATTGTTGGAATGCAACTTGGTCCATGCAAAACACCAACTCTCACTTTTTCTTGTTGACTTTGAGCAAAACAATTCAAACTCAACATAAAAACAACAAAAACCAATATTTTTTTAAGAGAAAAGTAATTTGTATTTTTCATTAATTATCCTTAAAAATGAAACCTTCTACTATTTGTTCAAAGAATTAGAAACTTGAACCTTTGTAGTAATATTTTCCATTTCAATATCTTTATTCAAAAGTTCTACATTAATTTTGTCATTTTTGCAACTAATTCTAACAAAATTATATTTTTTGCCATAATTTGCCAAAATTTCTGTAGATAATGGATCTTCCACTTCTTTTCGCAGCAAACGCTTCATTGGACGGGCGCCCATTGAAGGATTGTACCCATTTTGAATTAAATATTCTTTTGCTTTTGGAGTAATTTCAATTTTTAGGTCTTTTTCGTTTAATCTTGAAGCCAAATCTGCAATTTGAATATCAAGTATTTTTGAAACTTCATCTTTTTTCAAAGCGTCAAAAACAATTACATCATCAATACGATTTAAAAGTTCTGGACTAAGAAGTTTTTTCAACTCGTTCATGGCAGTTGATTTTATTTCTTCATAAGGCAAAACATCAACTGTGTTAAATCCAAAACCAACTCTTCCTTCGTTTGTAATTTGTCTTGCTCCTGCGTTACTTGTCATAATGATAATTGTGTTTCTAAAGTTTACAGTATGACCAATATTATCTGAAAGTTCCCCTTCTTCTAAAACTTGAAGCAATAAATTAAAAATATCTGGATGAGCTTTTTCAATTTCATCTAATAAAACTACAGAATATGGATTTCGTCTTACTTTTTCTGTTAAAACGCCACCTTCTTGATAGCCAATGTATCCAGGAGGAGCCCCAACTAAACGTGAAGCCGTATGTTTTTCCATAAAATCAGACATATCAATTCTGATTAAAGATTCTTCTGTTCCAAACAAATATTTTGCCAAAGCTTTTGCAAGTTGGGTTTTTCCAACACCAGTTGGCCCCAAAAACAAAAAAGAACCAACAGGATGTTTTGGAGAAGAAATTCCAGCTCGGCTTCTTCTAACTGCACCAGAAATAATATTTACAGCATTTTCCTGACCAATTACTGTATTGTGCAATTCGTTTTCCATATTCAAAATTCTTTGGCTTTCGCTAGAAGTCATTTGTTCAACAGGAATTCCTGTCATATTACTTATGATTTTTTCTACATCATTACAAGTAACAATTTTTCTTTGATTTCCATTTGTTTGCATCCATCTGTTTGAATAATTTTCCAACTGATGTCGTAATTCAATAACTTTATCTCTAACTAAAGCGGCATTTTCATAATCTTGATGGTTTACAAGATTAGTTTTTTCTTCAGTTAATTCTGCAATTCTTTCTTCAATTTCTAAAAATTCTGATGGACGAGATTCTTCTTGAATTTTTTTTGCAGCGCCAGCTTCGTCTAAAATATCAATTGCTTTATCTGGGAGAACTTTTTCTGGAATGTATCTTCTTGAAAGTTTTACGATAGAAGGAATTACGTTATCTTCGTAAATTACTCTGTGATAACTTTCGTACTTTTTCTTAATTCCATTTAAGATTTCTTCAGTTTCTGCATCTGTTGGTTCTTCAACTTTTACAATTTGGAATCTTCTTTCTAAAGCAAGATCTTTTTCTATGTGTTTCGTATATTCTTTTGTAGTTGTGGCTCCAATAATTTGAATTTCACCACGGGAAAGAGCTGGTTTCATGATGTTTGAAGCGTCCATTGTTCCTTCGTTTCCACCAGCACCAATAATTGTGTGAAGTTCGTCTATAAAAAGAATGATATCTTTGTTTTCTTTTAATTCTTTGAGCATTTTTTTCATTCTTTCTTCAAATTCACCACGATATTTTGTACCTGCAACTAAAGCAGCTAAATCTAATGATAAAATTCGTTTATTTAATAAATCATTTGGAACAAGACCGTCAACAATATGCTGTGCAAGACCTTCAATAATTGCTGTTTTTCCTACTCCAGGCTCCCCAGTTAATACAGGATTATTTTTAGTTCTACGAGACAAAATCTGAATTATTCTTTGAATTTCTTTTGAACGCCCAACAACTGGGTCAGATTTTTTTTCACGAGCCATTTTTGTTAAATCACGACTATATTCAGTTAAAAAAGATTGCTCTTCTTCGGTTTTCTTTTTTTCTTCTTTTTCT
The DNA here is from genome assembly GCA_017521105.1 of Treponema sp. Lineage (GTDB taxonomy): Bacteria > Spirochaetota > Spirochaetia > Treponematales > Treponemataceae > Treponema_D. The sequence continues at coordinate 6,901 of JAFXDY010000022.1, read as the reverse complement.
TCGTCAAGACTGTCAAAAATTCCGTGAGATGAATCAAAAATTGATTTAAAAATTGAATCTAACGCAGATTCTGCACTAAACTGTTGAATAGAAGATAGATTTTTGTTCTGTAGATCCATCACTAAAAATCTTACATCCATTATTTTTATATTGTATCGTTGAAAAAAAGAAGAAACGAACCCACCTTCTTCTCGCATGGCGGCCAATAAAAGGTGTTCTGTTCCGATGTAATCGTTGTGCAATGCGGTAGATTCAATGTCTGCTAAATCTAACATTACTTCAAATCTACGACTTTTTGGAATTTCATCCAAAGTTGGAAGAGAATTTTCACTTTCAAAAAGGTATTTTAATTCATTATTAAACTTTGTAATAAGTTCTGCATCTTTTAACAAGCTAACAATTGCAAATCTTGCTAAACAATCTCTTAGATTCATTATTGCAAGAATGACATGTTCAGGATAAATCTGTTTAGATCCATATTTTCTTGCTTCATCTTGTGCCAATGCACCCAAAATCTTTTTAGATCGTGGTGAAAATGTCTTCATCAAAAACCTCTAACAAGTAAACTGTATTTTTTCTATAGTTTCTTGTAATATTACGGCTCTTAATCTTTGAATTTGTAATATTTTGTTGTTTTTTATATCATCTTCAAATTCAAATTTGTAACTTTGTGTCAAACAATCAAGATGATTTTGTTTTAGTTTGTAAATCATACTGTTTAATGTATTATCATCTATACCAGCAATAAACTTACAATGAAGTCCAAATTTTAAGGCAGATATAATACTTAATGCTTCGTTATATTCTAATAACAAAGAATATGCACATTTTGCATAAGATTGTTTTACAAAGTTTAATATTACCGTTTTACTATTATCGGCAAGTTGTTCACGAATCTTTCGTTCTGTTTTTAAAATTAATGCAGCAATTGCCAAAATTTCTGCCATTTGATCAAATTCTGTTCCTTTTTGACAAGTTACATTTGAAACTTCGAATAAAGCAATAGGAAAATCATGTTTGTATTTATTTTGAACTGCAGGTTTTAAGATGCAATTTTTTTCTAAAACAATTTTTTCTATTTCTTCTAAGGATTTTGAAAACACAATTGCAGGAATATAACACCAAAATGAACATTTTAATCCTGTTCCTGTATTATTAATTGAAGAATTGATATAGCCAAAATTAAAATTTGCCGCATATTGAACTTTTTCTTGCATTTTTTCGTCAATAAAATACAATTCTTCAAATAATGGCTGAAAATTAAGTCCACTTTTATAGCCTGCCAATTTTACATGGTCTGTTTCATTTATTCTGCAAAAAAAATTTCCTGTTTCAGAGACAAACAAAGCCTGACACTCTTCCATAGACAAAATATTTCGTTCCATTAGTATCATTTTACCTTGATCTGACAACTGAGAAACATCTACAAAATCAAAATTCAGATTTTTATTATTATCAAAATTTATGGCTTCAATTAGCAAAGATTTTATTCTATCTTTTTCTTCGGAAATTAGCTTATGAGGAAACATAAAATCGCTTAAGTTGCGACAAACTCTTAATCTAGAAGAAATTATTACATCTTCATTTTGACCAGGAACAATATACCAAGGTTTTTGTTCAGATTGATTATTTTGTGTAGCAGTTTGTTTTTGACCTTTAGACATCTTGTTGTTCCTTTTTTGATTCATTTGATTTTTCGGTTAAATCATCCTCGCCAGATTCAATTTTTTGACTATTTAACACATTCAAATAATCACGATACAAAGCAGCTTTTTCGTATTCTTCATTTTTTATTGCTTCTTGAAGTTTTAATTGCGTATCTACCCTACTTACTAAATTTGATTTATAACCTTTTAATCTTTTGGGTAAAGACCCTGAATAAATTTGAGTTATTTTGTAAGATTTAAAAATTTCTTTTATTTCATCTTCAAAAGTATAAAAACATTCGGGACATCCAAACAATTTTTCTTTTGTAATTTGATTAAATGAGTTTCCGCAAACAGAACAAACTTTCATTAAACTTCCTCAAAATTAATTTTTTCTTAAAGTATCTAATGGTTTTTCTTTTCCAGCCTTGATTGAAGGAATAATTGACACTAAAAGCGAAAGAATCATTGTCCCAAAGCAAATCAAAATAACTGTTCCGCTAGAAATTGTTACTTTTACGTTTTGCAAGTAAAATTCTGGATTTAACAATTGAATATTTGTATCTGAAAAAATATGCGAAACAAAATTTAATAAAAATTCCATTGCAAAAATTATTTGATTAAAGAAAACCGAAATTACACATCCTAAAGGAACACCTATTAATATGCCACCAACTGAACATGAAATTCCACAAATTAAAAAAGCAAAGGTGACAGTTGTTGAAGATGCTCCAAAACTTTTAAGAATTGCAATTTCTTTTTGCCGTTCCATAACAATCATAATTATTGCAGAAGAAATGTTTATTGAAGCTACAAGAACAATCAAAATCATAATAAAAACTAGCATAACTTTTGTTGAAGAAAAGTTTTGGAATTTAGACTCATGTACTTGATTCCATCTGTAAACGTTTGCATATTCTCCAAAATAATTTTGAATATCTTTTTGAACTTCAGAAAGTTCTGGAGAAAAAGCATCTGTAGAATTTGCCATTAGTAAAAAACTTGCATTCGATTCAATTGATTTATATTTTTTTACATTTCCGTCATCATCTGTTTTTGTAATTATTTTAGAAGAAATTACTGGAAGATTTTTATACGCATCTTCTAATGTAACAAAAACCCATAACGCGTCTAATTCTTGATATCCTGATGTAACAATTCCACAAATATTAAAAGTTGTTAATTTGGGAACTGTTTTTCCAGCAACAGTCCTTGTTGTTATGATTTTTATTGAATCTCCCACATTTACAGATAGCAATTCTGATATTTGTTTACCAATGATTGCATTTTTTTCTTTTCCAAAATCATTTGCAGAGCCTTGCACAAATTCAAACAGAGTTTCAAAATCTTGGTTTTCAGTAAATATATTTTTTGTTACGGCACGTATTTGGGCACCAGTTTTATATTCGTTTGCTGTAGCAAGAGCCGAAAGTGAAACCTCTGGATAACAGTTTTTTACCCCCTTAATTTTTGAAACTTCAGAGGCAGTTTTTTCAAAATGGGAAGCTGTACTAACTCCTTCAAAATATGGAGAAATAAAAGCTTCCACATGACCAGAAGAAAGTCCTATTAGGCGTTGGGTCATGCCATCAATCATTCCATCTGTAACATTGATTACAACAATTAATGGAATTAAACTTAAACCTATGCAAAAAATAGCACCTAAAAAACTTTTTCTTGCAGAAGATTTTTTTTCTGTTTTTGGAGAAATCAAAGATTTTGCATAAAAGAAAGAGGCTTTTAAGTTCATTTTATACTTCCACTAATTGACCATCTTTTATTGAATAACAAAAATCACCTTTTTGAGCAATTTTTTGATCATGTGTAACAAGAATAAGAGTTTTATTATGTTTTTCGACCATAGAAAATAGTAAATCACTTATTACAGTTGCGTTTGCAGGATCAAGATTTCCTGTTGGTTCATCAGCCAAAATTAACTGGGGATCATTAATTAAAGAACGGGCCACAGCAACACGTTGGCGTTCACCACCAGAGAGTTCATTTGGCAAGTGATTCATACGATCAGAAAGTCCAACATCTTCTAAAAGAACTTTTGCTTTTTCAATTGCTTCTTTTTTTGAACTTCCTTTCATATAGGCTGGTAAAAATACATTTTCCAAAGCTGTAAAATCTTTTAATAGATGATGAAACTGAAAAACTAATCCCAAAAAGTCTGCCCGATATTCGGTTAACTCTTTTTCTTTTAAATTTATTATATCCCATTTTCCAGCAACAACTTTTCCACTAGTAGCTGTATCAATTCCTGCAATGATATTTAAAAGCGTACTTTTTCCACTTCCACTTTCACCAACAATTATAATTTTTTTTCCTTGTGGCACAGTCAAATCTAAATCTTTTAAAATTGTAAGATTTTCACCTTTAGAAATATAAGTTTTTTCTAGTTTTTCAATTGTAATTATATTATTCATGAAGTACCTCTACAATTTTCATTTTTAATACACTTTTACTTGCAAAATAACACGCAATTAAAGGACAAAAAATTCCAAATAAAGCTATCATTATAACTTCATCATAAAAAACTCTTGCTGGAATTGATGCATACAAACTATAAATTGAATTTTCTGTTACATAAGCAGCAAAAGATGGATTTGTGATTAATGTATACAAATATTCAAACATAAACATTATTTTTGCAACAAGATTAAAAACAACATCAGAATTATAGCTTATAATAAGTCCCAAAATTAGGCCAATAATTCCACCAATAAGGCCCGAAATTAGTCCTCTAAACACAAAAATCATTTGAACTTGTTTTTTTGTTGCCCCTAAGGAAGAAAAAATAGCAATTTCGTTTTGACGTTCATAAACTAGCCTTCGCATACTATTAAAAATATTTATGGCAACAACTACAAAAATCAAAGCAATTAATAATAAAAGCATATTTTTTTCTATTTTTAATGTACTGTAAAAACTTTTGTTATAATCTCGCCATGATTGAAACTTAATATCAGAAAATTCTTTTACATTTTGCAATTTTGATAGAATTTTTAGATCTTCTTCAGAATTATAAAGTTTTATACCAAGTTTTCTTTTTGATTTTTCACCAAAATATTTTTTTGCTACATCAAGATTTACAAAACAAAAACTTGAATTTACTTCTGCATAACCAGAGGTAAAAATTCCTGTAACAATAAATTTTCTATCATTTGAAAATAAAGAAACATCATTTCCACCACTTAAAACAAAAAGATTAATTTCTTCACCTACTCCAACACCAAGCTCCCGTGCTAAACTACTTCCTAAAACAATGTAATTATCCTGAGAAATATTAAAAACACCTCTTGTAACAACAACTTCATCTTGAAAACCTTTATCAATATTATAAATTTGATAATCTACGGCTCTAATTATTGCTGCACTTTCTTTGCCTTTATTAGAAGTTACTAAAGTTTGTGCTTCGTAAAATGGAAAAGCGCCTGTTATTTTTTTACTCAAATAATTATCTTTTTGAACAATTTCAAAAAAATCTTTTTCTTGTTCTATTGTTATTTGGTCTGCCTGTAAATGATACGAAGAAACTTCCAAAATTGTGTCAATAAAACTCATTTGAAAACCATTCATAACACTCATAATCACAATCAAAGTCATTACACCAAGAGTAATTCCCAAAGTTGCCAAAGTTGAAGTGGCCTTTGAACGCCCCTTTCTATCTATTCGAGAAAATCTATTACATACATAAAATATCCATGATTTATTCATAATTTACAATTCTTTTTTCACTTCCATTTTCATAATATATATCTTTTTTACGAACATTATCTTCATAAAATGTTTTAATTGAAAGTCCTCCATCAAAAAAAACTTCGTTAGTATAGTTTCCTTTTACAGAAGAATAAACAGTCTTTATTAATAATTTATTATTTTCATAATACTCTGAATCTGCGGGAATTTCTTCACTATTATTATAAAAATATTTATAAAGTTGTTCTGTTGTTTTTAATATTTTTTTGTATTTTTCATCATTATAAACATAATTAATAATTTTTTCAGAACTTTTTGAATTATTATCATTATATTTATATTCAGTGTTTTTAATAATAAAATCTTTTTTATCAAAAATCACATATTCCATCACATTTTCTACTAATCCATTAAGATTATATTTAGAAATAATTTTTTTACTATTTGAAATTTCTATTTTTTCTTTTACCACTAAAGTATCATCATAGTATTGGTATAGTTCGGTATTTATAATTTTTGAATCTTTTACAGAAGAACTTGTCCAACTTTCTTTTTTTATCAAACGATGATTTTCATCAAAAAATTTTCTAAACAAATTATTTTGATTTTTTTCAATAAGAACTTTTTCGTCATTTCCAAATAAAAGCAATTCGTCTTCAAATTCTAAGAATTTTAAATTATTTTGATTTGAAGCTACTATTTTTTCTATTTTGTCTGAATTTTCTAATACATTTTTAATTTCTTTCGCCGTATTGTCTACTTGGTCACCACTTTCAATTTCCAAATCTTGAATTTTATTTGCAGAAATTTCTTCCAATGTTTGTGTAATAATTGAATCAAAAACAGAATAATCTTCAACAAATGGAATATTTTTTGTTTCTATTATACCTTTACACTTCGGATACAAATATTCAAGATACAAAACATTATTTCCATTAACAAAAAAATGGCTTAAAAGTAAATTACGCAAAGAAGAATTGTATAAAGCTGATTGTTTTTCAGTTTGGCTTTTTGAATATTCTTTTACAGCTTTTTCATAAACGTAATGACTCATTTTTACATTAATATTATTCTTACTCTCTTTTTTTCCACATGAAAAACAGAACAAAATCAAAATAAAAGAGAAAACTTTAAATAATTTTTTTTTGTTAATAAAACATCCCACTGTAAAACTACAATCCTAAAAACTCGTCAATGTATTCTTCTGGATTAAACATTGAAATATCTTTATATTTTTCACCTGTACAAACAAATGCAATTGGAATATGTAACTCTTTACCAATAGAAATTGCAACACCACCTTTTGCAGTTGAATCATATTTTGTCATTATGATTGCATCAACACCAACAGCTTCGTTAAAAACTTCTGCTTGACGTAATGCATTTTGTCCAGTTGTCGCATCAATAACGATAATCTTTTTATAACAACCTTCATCAGCTTTTGAAGCACATATTTTATCTATTTTTTGAAGTTCACGAACAAGGTTTTCTTTATTGTGTAAACGCCCAGCAGTATCTGCAATAACTAAACCACTTCCTTTGGCTTTTACCGC
>JAFXDY010000225.1 GCA_017521105.1 Treponema sp. | reverse complement strand
TTGATGTTGCAAAATCTCGTGGAGCTGGAATTGAAGAATCGGCTCGTTTTTTGAGATATCAGATTTTTGAAGATTTTATTGAAAAAAATCATTTAGACTGTTTTTGTTTGGCTCATAATAAAAATGATCAACTTGAAACTGTTTTAATGCGCTTTTTGCAGGGAAGTTCAATTGAAGGAAGTTGTGGAATTTGGAAAGTACGTGGAAAGTTTGTTAGGCCTTTAATTAATTGTGACAGAAAAGAAATTGAAAAATATTTGACAGAACAAGGTTTTGAGTGGCGAACCGATTGTACAAATCTTGATAATTCCTATTTTAGAAATCGTGTGCGAAATGAATTAGTTCCTTTTTTGGATGAAAATTTTGCAGGTTGGAAAAATTCTGTTTTGGGGGGAATTAAAAAAAATCGGCTTGATTTTGAAATTATTGAAGAAAACGTAAAACAAGTTCCTTATGATTTTGATAATAAAAAAAATGTGGTTTCTGTTTTACTTTCTGATTTTTGTAATTTGAAAGATGGATTAAAGATTAGATTTTTGTTTGAATGTTGTAATTTAATTGGAAAAAACAACAGAATGTCATTTTCTTTTTTTGAAGATGTGGTTTTGTCTTTGAAAAAAGTTTGTAATAAAGAAAGTTTTGATAGCAATTCTGTTTGGTTTGAAAAGCATGCTGAAGATTTTGTAATTATTTGTAAAAAAGATAAACTTTTTGTAAAAAAGTATGCAAAAAAGCAAACTGATTTGTTATTTTTTGATATAATAGAAGAAGACGGAGAATATTTTTTTAATGGGAAGACGGTTGTGGTTGAAGACGGGAATTTAATTTTCGGTGAAACTATAATTAAAAATGTTTGTTTTCCTTTATGTATAAGAAATGTTCAAATTGGTGATGTTGTAAAATGTGCTGATGGTAAAATGAAAAAAGTTATGGATGTTTTTTCTGATTGGCATGTTGAAGAAGAGGACAAAGGTCAAATTCTGATTGTTCAAGAATTAAATTCTAAGGGACAAAATATAATTTGTGTTTTGGGCAAGGAATTTGGTTATTCAGATTGGATTGTAAAATAATAATTCTATTTTTAAAGGAATATACAAATGATTAAAAAAGAATCTGTTATGATGTCATTATTAAGTGGTTCAAAAAAATTAAAAAGAGTTATAGGTGTTTTTAGTTTTCTATTGTTGAGTTCTTTTTTTGTTTTTTCTCAAAGTTATGCAAATAAGGCAAATAGAAAAACTGCAGAACGATGTTTGAAAATTGCAGAAAGTTGTTTGCTTGCTAATGATTATTCAAATGCTAAAAAACAAGTTGAACTTGGACTTACTTATGATGATTCTATTTCTGATTTTTATTATATAAAGGCTGCTGTTCAATTGCATGAATCAAAACCAAAGGCAGATGTTATTTCTATTATTAGAACTGCTTTTGCAAAAGACAATTGGGTTAGTTATTCATTAAACGGAGCTAGGATTTTGTTGGCCGATTTGTTGTGTCAAACAAAACTTTATGAAGAATCAATGGAGTTATTGAATCAAGAGCCTTACATTTATTCTGCTGATGCTGAAATTATTAGAATTAAAAATCTTTACAGAATCGGCTCTGAAAAATCGATTGCAGATGCTCGTTCAAAAATTAATACTTCTAGACGAATTTATCCTGATGATGAAAGGTTTCCAAATGTATTCTTTTTGTTTGAATCTACTTTTAAAAATATTTCTGAATTAAATAATTTGTCTTACGAAGTTCCAGAAATTGTTTCTTCAATTACAGATGCTTATATCAATTCTTTTCCTAATTATAAAAGACAAAATTTTGATTCGGAGTTGTTGGCTTCTTTTTTGGTAGAAGGGGATGTCCAAAAAAGATTGTTTAATTCTATTTTATCAAAAGAAAAAAATGATTCTGTTTTAATGGCAATTGCAGGTAAACGTGCAGGTGTTCTTTCAGATTTGGAAGCTTACAATATGTTTATTAATACATCAAAGCAAAATGTTAATTATACAATGTTGCAATTGTTGATGAACTATTTGGCTGAAGAAGAAGTAAAAAATCAATTGAAAGCTTATCTTGATGAATTTGAAGGTTCTCTTTTAATTGATAGCGATTTTGATTTACAAACTGATTTGACTGTAAAATATGATTGTGGACGTCCTTTATATATTACTTATGATAAAAATTGCGATGATTTAGAAGATTTATATGCAGTTTGCGATTTAGGATCTCCGTTGTCAATTTCGTATCCGAATGCAAAAATTGACATTTTTTATGAAGAGTATCCTTATGTAAAAAAGATGAATTATTTAATTGAAGAATGTTCTTACGATTTTGTGAAAGGTGATTTTATATATAAACCATTTGATTTATTAATGGACAATTTATGTAATAACATTGGTGTTTCGTTGTTTGTTCCTCATGTTGATTTTGATGCTGCTTTACCAAATGTTTTAGATATTGTTACAAAAGCTTCTGAAATAAGTGTTAAAACAAATGAGCGTAAAAATTCATTAATTACATATCATTCAAGTAATGGAAATCTTGCTTATGCGGACTTTTTTGAAGGTGATTTTAAATATGCTTTTTGTAATTTTGAAGAAGGATATCCTTTTAATAGATATGTAGATTATAATTACGACGGAATTTTTGAGACCGTTGAAGTTTATGATAAATTAGTAATGTCTGAATTGGAAGATCCTAATCAAAATGAAAAAACTAGTTCTTCTTTGCTCGATGAAGATTTTATTTCTGATGTTTTTGGAAATGTTTTTGATAATAAAAATTTGTATTTGAAAAAAGTTCAAATTGATAGCAACTCTAATACTTTCTTTGAATTTACAGAGGAATATCTTGAAAACGAAGGAAGAATAAATTGCTGGGATTATGATGATAATGGAATAATTGATAATCAATTTATAAAATATCCTGTTAAAGATGATAAAATTGTTGAAGAAAATATATTCTTTGATGATAGAGGATTACAAAAAGTTTCTGTAGTTTCTGAAAATGATATTCCAGTAACTTTAAAATACAAAGGAAAAGAAGTTTTAATTATTCCTGGTACAAGCGAAAATTTCTATTGGATTGGTGAAAGAATTGAAATTGATGAAAAGGCTCTTGTTCAAAAAATTTCACCTACTTTTGTGCAAGGTGATGTAAATATTGTTCAAGAAAATGAAAACCGATTTACAGTTGTAAAAGTTGGTGATAATTATTTTTGCCTTGATGTTGCCCCTCCAGAAACTTACCAGCTTGTTGGTGAAGATTCTGTAAACTGATAGTTATTAGATGGTATTTAAAAATGAATAAAAAAATCTTTATTATATTTGTAGCTTTTTTCATTCTGTTTTCAAGTTGTTCTTCTGCAAAAGTGGAACCTAAAATAAACGAAAAACTAAATTACACAGAAGAAGATATTTTGCAGAATGAAATATCAGAGATTCGCAAATTAATTAGTGTTGATCCAATAAAAGCACTGTGGCGTGCATCATTTATTAGTGACCAGCAGATTAAAAACGAAAGTATAGAAAATTGTTTTAATCAATTTGAAATTGCTATTAATGATAAAGATTATTTTGAAGCTCAAAAGTATTACACTTCTTTTTTAGCTCTTGGGGTAAAAGTGGAGTCTTCAAAAGAAAAATTAATAGCTTCTTTTTATGCTAACGATATTCCGGGATTTGGGAAAAATTCTTTGGAACCAAAAACTATTGAAGATTGTGTGAATGCCACTGTAACAATTTTTGTTGATAAAGGACTTTCAATTAAAAACGGAATTGGATTTGCGGATGGTGTTGTTGGTTCTGGTTTTTTTATTGATGAACGTGGTTATATTGTAACAAATTATCATGTAATTCAAGATTTGGTTGATCCAACTTACGAAGGATTTTCTAGATTGTATATTAAATTGCAAGAAGATTTGGATACTAAAATTCCTGCAAAAGTAATTGGTTATGATTCAATTTTGGATTTGGCGTTAATAAAAGCTGAACTTGATCCAAAGTTTGTTTTAACTCTTGGAAGTAGTGATAGACTAAAAGTTGGGACTGAAATTTCTGCTATAGGTGCGCCAATTGGTTTAGATGGAACTTTAACTACAGGGGTAATTTCTACTGCCGAACGAAAACTTAATACATTGGGCACTTATTTTCAAGTTGATGCGGCAATCAATTCGGGAAACTCTGGTGGACCTTTAATTGACAAAAATCATAATGTTCAAGCTGTTGTTTTTGCAGGAATTCCTTCTTTTCAGGGACTGAACTTTGCAATTCCTGTTGAATATTTAAAACAAATATTACCAATTATGTATAAAGGCGATGAAGTTTATCATTCTTGGATTGGAGCTTATGGTCATACAAAACGTAATGGAAAAGAAAAAGTAGGCCTTGAAGTTCAATATATTTTGCCTGGTGGAATTGCTGAAAAATGTGGATTAAAAGAAAATGATGTAATTGTTAGTGTAGACAGTAAACCTGTTAAAACTATAGATGACTTTCAATTTATTTTAATGGGACATAATGTTGGGACTGTGCTAAAATGTAAATATTTATGTTCTAGTGAAAATATTGAAAAAGAAACTTTAATCTATTTGGAAAAACGTTCAAAAGAACCTGTTGTAGAAATTTACAAAAGCGATTATTATTCAAAGGCGTTTATTCCATTTTTTGGATTAGAATTAATTCCAACGTCTAGTTCCAGAAAAAAATCATTTATGGTAAAAAATGTAATTCGAGGAACTGCCGCAGATGAACTTGGTTTTTCTGAAAATGATAAATTGGAAGTTGGAAAAGTGAAACTAGATAATAAAAATAAATTTTTAATTGCTCAAGTTTCTACACAAAGAAAAAAGAAAGGTTTTATGGATATTTCCTTAATGCTTTCTACACCATACGATTGTCCGTATTATTTTTAAGAGGTATTTTTTATGACTGAAATGAAGTACAAAAGAAATTTCTGTATTGTTGCACATATTGACCATGGAAAATCAACTTTGTCAGATAGATTGATTCAAAAGGCTCAAATTATTGACGACAGAAAAATGATGAATCAAATTCTTGATAATATGGATATTGAACGTGAAAGAGGAATTACAATTAAAAGTCAGGCTGTTACAATTCCTTACCATGCAAAAGATGGCCACGATTACGAATTAAATTTTGTTGATACTCCGGGGCACGTTGACTTTTCTTACGAAGTTTCTCGTGCAATTGCTTCTTGTGAAGGTGCATTGCTTTTAATTGATGCAACTCAAGGTGTTGAAAGTCAAACTGTTAGTAATATGTACATGGCTTTGGAGCAAGATTTAACTATGGTTCCTGTAATTAACAAAATTGATCTTGCCAGTGCCGATATTGAATCCTGTAAAAATCAAATTGATAATGAATTAGGTTTGGATTCGGCAGATGCAATGTGTGTGTCTGCAAAAACTGGGGAAGGAATTGATGAATTGATGGAAGCAATTGTAACAAAATTCCCAGCTCCAGAAGGGGATCCAAACGGTCCTTTAGCTGCTTTAATTTTTGACTGTCATTACGATGTTTATCGGGGTGTTGTTGTTCACGTTCGTGTAATGAATGGACGTTTAAAAACTGGTGATTTAATTAAAATGATGAGCACTGGAACTGAATATAAAGTTGAACAGTGTGGAGTTTTTAAAATTAATTATGAAGAAACTGGAGTTTTGGAAGCTGGTGATGTTGGTTACATTATTTCTGGGCTAAAAACTGTTAGTGATGTAAAAGTTGGTGATACCATTACTTCGATTAATGGTGGAATTACAGAGCCACTTCCTGGATTTAAAGAAGTAAAACCTGTTGTTTATTCTTCAATTTACCCAATGGATTCAAATGATTATGAAGAATTGCAAGCAAGTATGGAAAAACTTAAATTAAACGATGCAAGTTTAGTTTACGAAAAAGATAATTCTCTTGCCCTTGGAAATGGTTTTAGATGTGGATTTTTGGGATTGCTTCATTTGGAAATTGTTCAAGAACGTTTGGAACGAGACTTTGATCAATCTGTTATTTTCACCGCTCCTTCTGTAAGATATAAAATCCAGTTAGATAATGGGGAAGAAACATTTATAGATAATCCATCTGAATATCCACAAGGAAGAATTCGGGATGCAGAAGAACCTTATATCAAAGCGTCAATTATTACACCAGCAGAATTTCTTGGTTCAATTATGGCTTTGTGTACAGAAAAACGTGGTGTTCAAACAAATATGACTTATTTGGATACAAAACGTGTTGAACTTCAGTACGAAATGCCACTTTCAGAAGTTCTTTTTGATTTTTATGATCGCTTAAAAAGTTATAGCCGTGGTTATGCTTCTTTTGATTATGATATTATTGGGTACCGTCCAACAGATTTAGTAAAAGTTGATATTTTGATTAATGGAAAAATGGTTGATGCTCTTTCATTGCTCACATTTAAACAAAATTCTGTTGAACGTGCAAGAAAAGTTTGTGAACGCTTAAAAGACGAAATCTCTCGCCAACAGTTCAAAATTGCAATTCAAGGTGCAATTGGAAGCCAAATTATTGCTCGCGAAACTGTAAATCCTGTTAGAAAAGATGTTCTTGCAAAATGTTACGGTGGAGATATTACTCGTAAACGAAAACTTTTGGAAAAACAGAAAGAAGGTAAAAAACGCATGAAAATGGTTGGAGATGTTGAACTTCCACAAAGTGCATTCCTTGCTGTTCTTAAAGAAAAACAAGAGTAGGAATAGAATTAAGAATTAAGTTTTTTTACATTCGAAGAATGTTTGCCGTTGCACTGCAACCTTTGATTATGCTATAAATACAAAACAAAAGAGATGTGTACAACGTTTTACATCTCCTTTCACTTTCTATGAGGTGTATAATTTAGTAGAATTTAGAGTGCAGAGAAAAAGTGCTTCGAATGGAAATTTAATTCTCTTAATTCTTAATTCTGAATTCTTAATTTACTATAAACCTTCATCTTTATTCATATAGTTTTAAGAAAAATTCTACTTCATTTCTTATTCTGTTTAAGAATGATTGTGAGTAATTGAATTGCCAACCATCTGGAAAGTGCAAATATAAATAGTCGCTTGAAGTAATTAATTTTGTTAATGTTTTTTCTGTTGCCTCTGGTGAAAGTTTTTCTGTTCCTGTTAAAATGTTTTTTATTCTAAGAAGTTTGTCTTTTTCATTTTTAAGAAATTCTTGTATGTTATTGGTATAATGTTCTTCTTTTATATCTTTGTTTTTTGAATTTGTATTTTCATAAAGTTTTATTGTATTCATAAAAATGTTTTTTTCTTCAGAAAAAATGCTATCAAACAAATTTTTGTAATTCAATAAAACTGGAGTTGAAAAACAAGAATTATCTTTAGACAGTTTTATTGAAGTTGCAGAAAAGGCTGCATTGTAATTTTCTACCTTATTAATTCTGTTTGATTTGCAAAGTCTTTCTATATGAGCAATTGTATTTCTTGTATGTGTGTATCCTGCTGAATATGAAAAATCAAGACCGTAATAAAAAATTGGTACAGAATCATCTTTTCTAAATTTTGTAGCATAATACATCGTTGTAATTCCAACTGAACCAAAAGGCATATTTTGATATGGTAAAAGATTTTTTTTATTTAAGTTTTCTAAATAATTTGCATTTGTATACAAACTTGTAAAATAAGAGATTTTTGAAATATCAATATATTCAGAAAGCTCTGGAATTGATGAAAGTCCTGCAAATATTCTAAAATTTTCTTTATTTGTGCCTATAAAAGCTTTTTTAATGATATTTTGGGCTTCTTCAATAAAAACTCCGTCTGGTGAAATCTTGTGCCTTAGAAGGGGCTGTAGAGCTGTGTCTGCACACAATATATAAAACTGTTCTCTATTTGACTTGATTGTTTGAATATCTTTTTCTAGAGTTTGGCCAGCACCAAAAACAATTATTGGTTTTTCAATTTTGTTAAAATATTGTTCAATTTTTATTGTTGATTCTATTTTTTTTAAGTTCTTAAACAGATTGTAAGAATATTTTCTACCAAACTTTACAAGTGTTACTCTGTTTGACCAAAAAGTTTTTATGGAATTTATACATGCATTTTCTAATTCGTTGTAGAGATTTTCATTAAAAAATGTTCCAGCCGAAAAATCAATTCTTACAAAGCGTTTGTAATATCCCAATGATTTAAAAGTGTAACCGCATTTAAACAGGTAATTTGATTTTTGAATTATATTAGGCAAAAGGAATAATTCTTCAAAAGTTGGAATTGCTATTTCTGCATTTTTAAGGTCATTTTTTATTTGGGAATAAGTTTGTTCCATTAGTTTATGCAAATCTTTATTAAATTCGCATAGTAAAATAAGACAGTTTTCTGGAAGTTTGTTGCAAAGTTCTTTAATTCCATATTCCAAAATTGCACTATTACATAAAAAAATTGTTCCTGGCAAAATTGAAAGTTCTGAAACTTTATCAATAATAAGTTTTGAAGGATTGTATTTTGAATAGAGAAATCTTTCTTTGTATGAAACTGAAAAGCCCTGTTTCGCAGTTACGATACAGGGCTTTTCATTTATTGTACTATAATTCAAATTAGTTATTCATAAAATTGTTGAAATAAACTTCAATGAAATGATTTTCAAGTTTGTCGCTTTGCATAATAGCATCTTGAACTGCAACTTCATTGAATGTGTCAACTTCACTTGGAATATCAATTGTAGAATCTTCTACAACAGTTTTTCCTGTGCATTGAAGAACTACAACATTGTTATTAAGTACGATAGGTTTTGATAATTCATTTTCTTTTAAAGAGAAAGCTGTTTTTAAGAAGTTATCATTTCTGTCTGCACCAGAAAGAGCTGGAATTGCAGTTGAAACAGCCCCAGCAATTTCTACATTACCATAGTTCAATGGGAATGGAGTTACTTGTTGTTTTGTAACGTTGAATTCTGCACAAGCTGTGTCAAAATCTGAAGTTACTACAGCGTTTGCAAAATCTGTTGCTTTTGCAGTGAAGTAATCTTCGATGATTGAATTTTCGTAAGCAACTAAATAGTTTTGAACTACTGCAAGTGTATCTTTGTTTGTAAAATCTGGAGCTGTTGAGTTTTCATTTGCTAAGAAAATTGCAAAACCACCATTTGTTTCAATAACTTCTGAAGTTTCACCTTTTTTCAAATTAGAAATTTTAGCCATATCTTCTGGATTTACTAAAGCTTTTTCAATTTGATATTGGTGTGGAATTGTAATTTTTCCTTCTGTATCTGAATATGCTTTTTCTGAGTATTCAGAAATTGCATCAGCAAAAGTAATTTCTTTATTATTTAATCTAGATAAAACTTTATCTGCAGTTGATTTGTCTTTACAGATTACTAAAGATAAATCGTATTTGTTAAATTTTGCAGTGTTGTTTTTTCCAAATGCTTCTTTTTCTGAATCTGGGTAATCAGAAAGAGAGAATGCTGCTAAATTAAAACTTGATTGATTTTTGTTGTAGTCTGCTAAGAATGCTTCTTCTGCTTTAGATTGTTTAATTCCGTATAATCCTTGGTCACCAAGACGTTCTGTTGAAGAACCAAAGTTGTCATCGTAGTAGCGACTTGAAAATAAGTTGCTTTCGAT
>JAFXDY010000224.1 GCA_017521105.1 Treponema sp. | reverse complement strand
ATTCTTCCCCACGAATAAACAAAACCCCACAATTTTTTAGCATTTTGTCCCATTCATTTTGGTTCATAAAAGAAAGCTCTTCAATTTTCAAATTAGAATCTTTTATAAAATTAGAATAAAAACTTTTTATCAAAGAATTAAAGCCTTTTCCAGGAGCTATCAAAACTTTTTCTATATAATTCGACTTTTTACACGCATTTGCCAAAGCATCCCAATTTCTGTCATAAGTAAAACACAAAAGTGTTTTATTGTTTTTATAATCACAAAGCTGTTCCCATTCAGAATCAATTATTAAGCCACCCGTTTTATTTGTAAATCCGGGCATAAAATTTACTTTTTGAACTTTTGAACTTCTAGTTAATGATTGCAAACAATGAAAATCTTCTGCATATTTTTCTGCAGTCAAATAATCAATCATAATAATTTGAACTGTACGATTTAATTTATCTTCAAAAAGAATTTTTTCCATCCAAGAAGGTCTACCACACTGAAAAACTTCCAAAATTACAGAAAGATTTTCTCCATCATTTTTAGAAAATTCATCATAACAAAGTTTTTCATCATTCCAATTAAAAATATTGATATTATCTACAATTTGAAAAGATTTATTTGAATCAACAGAATTGCAAATTTTATTGAAAGAAACTAAATCATCAACAATAAGATTTATTTTTGAAGTAAGATTTTCTTTTTTAATTTGATTTGAAAGTTGGCAACAAAGGCGCCAGACAACACCAATGTCACCAAAATTATCTACAACTTTACAAAGAACAGCAATATTCATTTTTAGTTAATTTTGCTATAAATTTCACTAATTTCTGTACGCCATTCAGATACTTTTTCGCGGTCTTCAACTTCTATAATTTTTTTAATTTTAAAGTTCTTCTGGTCCCGAATATTTTCGTAAGAAAGAATTCCAAAACGACCTTGTCCAATATAAGCAATTTTTTCGTTTTCCTGTAATTTTTCTTCACTTTCAATTTTTTTAATTACACAATCAAAATGAACTGGGTTACCTGAATTTTTATCTGAAATAGCACTCGAAATATCCGATATTAATTCTCCACAAATACCACATTTCATTTCTCTAGTATGAATTTCTGCAATTGCTTTTTGACGTTCTTTTTCTAATTCATCATTTTGGTACAAAGTATGATTAAATTGATAAGTTTTTTCTTTATTTTGGTTATGATTATTATTTTGATTTCTTCTATTTTGATTATCAAAGTTTTTGTGATTATTCCAATTATTTGAGTATTTTTTATTTCTTCTATTTCTATCCATAATTAAAAAATACAATAAAATTAAGTTGTTTTCAACCCAACTACTCTCTTAAAGTTAATTCTTCTGGATTTTCTACTAATTTTCCACTTATAACTTGGGCAATTCTTTGAATTGCATTATTTAAATACTCTTCATCATATATTTTTTTTCGAAGTTCTAATAAACGTGGAGAAATCTCTGACGTTTTTGGTCTTTCAATTACTAAAGTATCTGTTTTTAAATCTGTAGAAGAAAATTCTGAAATCATACGGACTCCGAAAAAGCATTTTCAATATGATAAACAGGTGGAAACCCCTTCATATCAATTATAATAACGTCATAGCGAACTATGCTGTTACTATATTGTCGTTTGTTTTGAATAAAACGTTTAGACATTTTTATAATTCTTTTTCGTTTTTCCATATTTAAAACACGTTCAAGCATGTCTATTGTTGAATTTGGCATAGTTTTTACTTCAACAAATACTAAAACATCATCTTTAAACGCAATAATATCAATTTCTCCACCATAAAGTCGCCAGTTTTTAAATAAAATATCGTATCCTTCATTTTTCAAATATTCAGCGGCTCTTTTTTCTCCATCATCACCAATTATTTTGTTATTCATTATTAACTCCATTCTTTGAATCAACAATAAAAGCAAAAATTTTAGCAACAACAGACCAAGTTTCCTCAGGAATATAATCTCCAACATCCTGAATACCAAGAAAATCTACTAATGGAGCATCTTCTACAACAGAAATTCCTTCTTCTTTTGCAATTGTCAAAATTTTCTCTGCTTTTTTCCCAATTCCTTTTGCAGTTATAAATGGAGCTTCAACACCTTCCACATACTTAATTGAAACAGCCTTTGATTTTAGTTCTTTATCAACTTCGACAACTTTTTTCAAAATCAAACTTCTCCATGTAAAGAATAAAATTCTTCAGTTAAACAACTTGTACCAGAAAGTTCTTCTTTTTCTTTATATTCAATTTGAACATTTTTTCCAATTTTTGATTTTAACATATCAATAAAAATATCAATTTTATTATATTTCATCTCTGGAATATTAAAATAAATTTTGCTACATTTTTTATTTTCAAATAACAATGAAAAATTATATTCATGATTTTTATACACAGTTTCAATATTTACCATTTCAATTATTTTTGAATTTACACCTAATAACAATTTTAAAATACCATTACCTAACACGTTATCATTATAAGAAACAAATTCAAAAGGCAAAAAAATCCAATTTTGTTTTTTTTCATTAAATTTATTTAATTCTTTAAAATTTTCTTTTTTATTTTGATTTTTATTTTGTTGGGAATAATCTTCAATTTGTGCTAACAAATTTAATAACTCTTCTTCTGTAAAATTTATTTCTTTTTCTTCTAACAACAATAATAATTCCGAAACTTTTAATTCTTTACCTTTAAATTTTAATGCTGCATTTTTTATTTTATTTATTAGTTTTGAATCAAACTTCATTTCCAATTGCTTCATTTGATGTAAAATTCTTGTTGTAACTGCATCAGCAGAAATTCCTAAATTATTTAATAATTGAGTAATTACTTCATTCTTTGAATTATTAATTAATATTTGCGCTTTAGAAGAATCTAAAATATCTGATTTTAATTGAATAATGCCGTCTTTTACAAAAATCTTTGCAGGAAAACTTTGTCCAATTTGCAATTGCTTTTGAGAAGTAATATTTACCTTTACTCCTGCAACATATCCTTCGTAAACTCCATTTCCTTTATAACTTGCCACACGAACAAGCACAGAAGATCCATTTTGAAGATTTTGAGACTGAACGCCATTATTAACTAAGCGATTTGAATGAATTACAACGCCATTTGAATTCATAAATATGATTTTAACATAAAAAAAGGTGCTTGTAAAAACTTACAAACACCTTTTCACAACTTAATTTATAAAATTAAGCGTTATTTTCTGTTGAAGCAGCTTCGTTTGCTGCAGCTTCTTTTGCAGCAGCAGCTTCTGCAGCACGAGCATTACGAGCAGCGATTTCTGCAGCAATTTTTCCACCAACAAGTGTCTTAACTTTTGCAGCTTTACCAATCTTATCGCGTAAGTAATAAAGTTTAGCACGACGAACTTTACCAGGACGTACGATATCAACTTTTACAATACGTGGTGAGTTGAATGGGAATACACGTTCAACACCAACGCCATAAGAAATTTTACGAACTGTGAAAGTTTGACGAGCACCTTCATTCTTTTTACAAATTACAATACCTTCGTAAACTTGAACACGTTCTGTTTTACCTTCAATAATTTTGAAGTAAACTTTTACTGTATCACCAACGTTAAATCCCTGAGCTCCAGGACGTTTTTGTGTTTCTTCAATAGTTTTAATAAGATCCATAATGATCTCCTTTTTAATAATTTCTTTACATCAAATTACTTTTTGCGTTTTTTCTTGCAATTTTTAAGATGTAAAATTTCAGTAATTTCCTCAATCATCTTTTCGGCTTCTTCAGAAAGCAAACCTCTTAACCTAGCTTCATAAATCAAATCTGGTCTATTAGCCATAGTTTTTAAAATTCGTTTTCGTAGTCGCCAATTTCGGATTTCTGCATGATTTCCACTAAGTAAAACTGGTGGAACTTTCATACCCCTCCATTCTTCAGGATGAGTATATTGCGGATACTCCAAAAGTCCGTCACAATAACTTTCTTCTTCTAATGATTCATGGGAAATAACACCGTCAACAAGTCTGTAAACAGTATCAATCACCACAGTAGCAGCCACTTCCCCAGAAGACATTACATAATCTCCAATTGAAATTTCTGCATCCACATAAGAATCAATTATTCGCTGATCAATACCTTCGTATCGTCCACAAATAAAAACAAGTTCATCTTTGTGACTTAATTCTTCAGCAACTTTTTGTGTAAGTTGTTTACCACTAGGAGTTACATAAATTACATATTTCCTTTTGGCATTTACACTATCAAGTGCTTTTCCTAGAGGTTCTGGCATCATTAACTGGCCAGCGCCACCTCCGTACGTTCCGTCATCACAGGAATGGTGTTTATCATTTGCAAAATCTCTGATGTTCACCAAATCGTAAGCAATAATTTCCTTTTGAACTGCCTTGGCCATGATTGAGTTTTCAAAAAAAGCCTTAACAATATCTGGAAATAAGGTTAGCACAGTAAATTTCATGGAATTACTCCAGAATCCAGAGGTGCATCAATTGTATTGTACCCTTCTTAACATCAACCTTTCCAACATGCTCATTATTAAAAGGAATAAGAACAGTTCTAGGCTTTCCACTAGAAGTTTTTTTAAGTTCTTCACTAATACAATTACAACTCTCGGAGATTGAAACTTCTAACAAGTAACCAGCTCCGCCTTCCAATACGTCTGTGATTGTCCCTACAACTTGTGCAGGTGCATTCAACGATGCCGAATCGCCTTTCTCTTCATAAATAAGAGAACAATTTCGTAAATCTTCAATATACCACTCATCTTTTTTCAAAGGCTTGCAGTATTTTCTTGGAACTACAATTTCCCAACGATTATATTTTCTAATATCTTCGTCAGAATTAATTCCAGCAAATTTAACATACGCGGTATTACATCCCAAAGAAACCGATTCAACCTTTGTTTCTTTTTTTTCATTACCGTGTTGCAAAGTAACTTCTTTTAAGTTTAACAAGTGTTCGTACTCACCAGAAGCACTCTCTACTTTACATTCACCCGAATACCCATGAGAGCCTCGAATAAATCCAACAATTAACTGTGCTTTTTCCATCAGCAATATCCTTAATCAAGAATATCAAGACTGTAATGTTTACCGTCTTTTACAGCCGATGCACTTAAAACAGTACGCATAGCTTTAGCAATTCTACCGTATTTACCAATAACCTTGCCAATATCGCCTTCTGCAACCTTAAGTTGAAGCACCATGCCCTTCTCGCCTTCAGTTTCACTTACAGATACAGCTGACGGATCATCGACCAATGATTTTGCGATGTATTCAATCAGGTCTTTTTCCATTTTCCGTACTCCTGTAAATTATTTTGCCTGTTTTGCAGACTGTCTGTTCAACAATTTTTTTACAGTGTCTGTAGGCTGAGCACCAACACTGATCCAGTACTTAGCACGATCCAAATCGATAGATACTTGAGAATCTTCAGCAGCGATTGGCTGGAAAAAACCAAGTTCTTCAATACATTTACCGTCGCGTGGTTCACGAACATCTTGTACAACTACACGGTAACATGGACGTTTTTTTGTACCAAATCTCTTAAGTCTGATTTTGACCATTTATTCCTCCATGGCACAATTTCTTGCACCAAATTTTTTATCAATTTTAAACACAATTTTTCCAATTGTGTATAGTGAGATATAATAATACAAAATTTTT
>JAFXDY010000223.1 GCA_017521105.1 Treponema sp. | reverse complement strand
GAGTCAAGCCCGACAATGACAGAAGAATAACTAGACTACTCGCAAAAAAAATCGTGGCGGTCAATTCACCCGTCATTGCCGCACCCCCCCACCTGTCATTGCCGCACTTGATGCGGCAATCTCTTTCTACATAGATTGTCGGGTCAAGCCCGACAATGACAGAAGAATAACTAGACTACTCGCAATAACTTTTTCTCTTAATTCTTCATTCTTAATTCTGAATTATTTGTATTGCTTTTGCCTTATCATAGGCTTTTTTTAAACTTAGCAAAATTAAACTTGGAAGCAAAACAACACCCATCTTAAGTCCGACTCTCCCCCCACGGATTTTCCAGGCTTTTTTAAGTTCATCCCACATTTCAAAAATCATTGGAATAAAAGTTAAAAACAAAAAAATTGTAGTTGTAAAAAGATTTGGGCCTCTAAAAATAAAATCAATTGCAGACTTAATTTGCAAAGTAGAAAAAATTGTAAAAAATAATCCTGTAAAAAACATTACAACAAAATATTTACAAAACATTATTGCAATTGTTTTATTCAAAAAAGTCACTTTTAATGATTCAAAAAATCCCAACTGTAAATTGCTAATAAAACTAAAAAGATAAAACAAAATTGCGTAATAAAAAATGGGAGTTAAATATTTAAAAATGCTCTTTAATTTTTCAAAAAACATATTTTAACCTTTTTTTTACCAAATTAAATCTTCTATTTTTGAATAATTGCAAATTGGATTTTTTAAATTCCACTGTTCCAAATCTTGCAATATACCATCTTTTGCAGTTCCGTCAAAAACAATTTTTCCTTTATGTAAAACAATCATTTTATCTGCCAAAGCCAAACATTTTTCCAATTCATGGCTCAAAATGATTATTGTTTTTCCTTCGTTTTTAAGTTGTTCAATTAATTTGTTCAAAGATTTTATGCTCAAAAAATCAAGATTTGCGTAAGGTTCATCTAAAACTAAAATTGGAAAATCCAAAGCAAGCATACAAGCAATTGCAAGACGACGTTTTTCACCTCCAGACAAAAATCGGCAATTGTAAGAAGATTTTTCATAAAGGCCAACTTTTTTTAATGCATCTTCTGTTTTTTTGTTGATTTCTTCTTTTTTAAGTTTTTGATTTTTAAGCCCAAAGGCAACATCGTCTTTTACAGTGTCCCCAAGAATTTGAGTTTCTGCTTCCTGAAAAACAATTCCAACTTTTCCAAAAACTTCTACAGAACCACTGTTACATTTTTCAAGCCCAGCAATAATCGACATTAAAAGACTTTTTCCAGACCCATTTTCTCCAGCCAAAACTGTGCATGTTCCTTTTTCAACTTCAAAAGAAACGTTATCAAGAGCAACATTTTTTTGAACAGTTTTTCCCCAAAAAAAATTAAAAGTTTTACAAACATTTTTTACAACAATTTTATTATTCATAAATTTAAAACCTTAATATCTTGTCATTAATACACAAATCTCATTCAACTTGTCATTCCCGCACTTGATGCGGGAATCTTATAAAACTAAGATTATCGGGTCAAGCCCGATAATGACATTTTATTCCCCAAAATACGCGGCAACACTTGGGCGCAATTTTTTTACAAAAAAGACGCACAAACAAATCTTTATAACATCCCCTGGTAAAAATGGCAAAACGCTAGCAGAAATTCCGTAAATCAACACAGAAAAAAAATTACTTCCATTAATTCCATCAGTAACAACAGAAACTGCATTTGTTTTTACAATCCAATGGCAAAACCACAAAACACCAGGAACATAAATCAAAAAAAATCCAATAATAATGCCAAAAATTAATCTTAAATTCCAAAATGTCCCAGATTTACAAACATCACATTTTCCAACAACAAAACTTGTAAAAAATGCACCCAAAATATATCCCAAAATAAAACCGCCAGTGGGACCAAGCAAAACAGGAATGCCCCCTACACCACCAGAAAAAACTGGGAATCCCAAAGCCCCAACAACAACAAACAAAACTGTGGGTAAAAATCCCAAAATACCACCAAACAAGGCTGCAATCAAAATGCAAAACATATTTTGAAAAGCAAGAGGAACAATTCCAAAAGGAATTTTTATGATACAACTAAAACAAATTAAAGCAGCGCCAAGAGCCACAAAAGAAGATTTTAATACGGTATTATTTTTCATTTTTTGTACAAATTATTCAAAAAGACTTTGCTGCCCGTTTAAATTCCCTGCCCCAGCCGAAGAACCAGTTCCCGAGTTTCCACTAGAACAACGATTTTCAAGCCCTAAATGCAAATACGCTTTTTCTGTTACCATTCTTCCACGAGGAGTTCTTTGCAAAAGTCCACACTGAATCAAATATGGTTCGTAATAATCTTCCAAAGTGTCCATACTTTCTCCAATACTAATTGCCAAAGTTTCTGCCCCAACAGGCCCGCCACCAAAATTATTAATAATAGAAAGCAAAATGTCACGGTCTGCTTTTTCCAAACCAAGATTGTCAATTTCAAGGCGTTTTAATCCTGCTTCCACAATTTCTTTTGAAATTACATCTTTTCCTGCAACTTGAGTAAAATCTCGCATACGACGCAAAACTCTGTTTGCCACACGAGGAGTTCCTCGCGAACATTGAGCCATTAAAAGGGCTGCATCATCAGCAACGCCAACATTCAAAATATTTGCAGAACGCTTAATAATTTTTGCCAATTCTTCTGCAGAATAAAATTCAAACCGTGGAATAATTCCAAAACGGCTTCTAAGAGGACTAGAAACGCTTCCCGCTTTTGTAGTTGCCCCAATCAATGTAAAAGGTGGCAACGGAATTCTTACAGTGCGAGCCGCAGCCCCCTGCCCAATAATCCAGTCAAGTTCAAAATCTTCCATTGCAATGTAAAGCATTTCTTCAATGGCAGGTTTTAGGCGGTGAATTTCATCAATAAAAAAAACAGTTCGTTCTGTAATTGTAGAAAGAATTCCAGCCAAATCTTTTGGTTTATCTAAAGCAGGAGCCGAAGTAACTTTAAAATCAACCCCAAGTTCGTTTGCAGTAATTTGGGCCAAAGTTGTTTTTCCAAGCCCCGGTGGACCAATAAGCAAAACGTGATCTAAAGGTTCTTGTCTGTCACGAGCAGCCTGAATAAAAGTAGAAAGATTATTTTTTACAGTTGTTTGTCCTAAAAAATCATTTAACTTTTTTGGACGCAAAGAAGAATCAGAATCTTCAAAACCATCAGAAATATCAGCTCTAACAATATGAGAAAAATCTTTATATTCATTTGAAGCATTATCAACATTCATAGAATTATCAAAATTATTAAAATCTTTTGCCATAAAAAAATCCCAAAACTACGCCAGTTCCACAATTACACGTCTAAACAAAATATCTTCTTTTTCTTTTTGACTTTTACTTGCAAAATCCTTGTCGCCCTTCAAAACTTCAACAAGTTGCAAAACCTTTTGTTCAACAAGTTTTTTGTCGTATCCCATACTAGAAAGAGAAACAATAACATCAGAAAAAGGAGCCGCATTCCCTGCATCTGCAATAACACGCACGCTAGAAGACAAAGTAAGTTTTCCCTTCAACGCCAAAAGCATTTTCCCAGCAGTTTTTTTACCAACCCCAGGAATTTTTTCTAGCATTTCCAAATCACCATTTTCCAAAACTTCAGTCAAACGCCCAGAACTAACAGAACTCATAATTTTCACCGCTCCCTTAGCCCCAATTCCGTCAACTTTCAACAAATCAAAAAACAGCGTGCGCTCTTCTGCCGACGCAAAACCATACAACGCCATAGAAACATCAGTATGCTGAAGCCAAGTAAAAACTTTTGCCTCACTTCCCACAGTTCCAAACATATCAAGATTTGAATCAGGAACACAAATATCCCATTCAATTCCATTGTTTTCTATAAGAAGTTGCTTCGGAAATTTCCCTGTAATAATGCCAGAAATTGAATTAAACATATCAAAATTATAGTAGAAAATTGATTTTTAGTTAAGGTTAAGATAAAAAAAGATTGGCGTTCCGGCTCACTACGTTCGCCGTCGGCTGTTCCGCCCTTCCGCTATCGCTCCATCCTCCTGTCGCAAGATGAACGCTTGCTCCCAAGTTTTGTTCGCTATGCTCCAAAACTTGCAGGAGGACTAAAGGGGCTCCATAGCCTAACGCAAGAATAATTCTTACATTTGTCCAAAATGCAAATGTGTAATTGCACCGGCCAAAGCGTCTGCGGCGTGGTCTGGTTTTGGTTCTGTTTCAAGACCAAGCAAAATTTTTACATATTTTTGAACAAGTTCTTTTCCACCAGCAGCCGAACCAGAAACAGCTTGTTTAATTTGATTTGGAGTATATTCCCCAACTTTAATTCCGTGCTGAGCAAGACACAAAAAAACAACACCACGAGCTTCGCTAACCCCCATGGCCGAAGTAACATTTTTTGCAAAATAAAGAGTTTCCATTCCCGCCTCAGTAGGCTTAAACTCATCAATAATGGCACAAAGATTTGAATAGATTTTCATAAGACGAGTTCCGTGAGAATCATTTGGGTCAGT
>JAFXDY010000021.1 GCA_017521105.1 Treponema sp. | reverse complement strand
TCTTGCAATTCAATTCCAGCTTCTTCAACACATTTTCCAACTGAATCTACAACAATAGTTGCTAAATCATCACCTTTTTTAATAATTGGAGTTCTAACTCCTCTAGAAATTGTTCCACTATATTTCATATTAATCCTCACCATTTACGGTTTATTTTTTTTGTAGTTGTATAATATCAAAAAAAGTTATATAAGTAAAATATATATTAATTATGTTTAATATAAGTAAGAATTATGGATGAAGAATGAAGAATTAAGTAAGAGGGGCAAGGAGAGGGATATTAAAATTCAGAATTCAGAATTCGGAATTCAGAGAATAACAGGAAGTATATCGAACTAAAAGCGAAGGACGTTAGTCCTGAGCAAATCCGTGTGGAAACTTTAGGAGTTTTATATGATAACAGACTTAAACCTACTGCGCGTGTTTTTTTACGTGGCAAAAACAGAAAAAATTTCAAAGGCGGCAGAAGTTTTAAATGTTTCGCAGCCGGCAATTAGTCAGCACATAAAAACGTTAGAAGAACAAGCGGGATTCAAACTTTTTACGCGTTCAAAAAAAGGCGTAAAACTTACAAACGAAGCCCAGGAAATTTTTTCTTACTGTAAATCTATTTTTGCCCAGGTGGAATCAATAAATCACACTTTGCAAAACATTACTTCCTTAGACACAGGAACTTTAAGAATTGGTGCTTCCGACACAATTTGCAAATATTATTTAATTGACAAACTTAAAGGCTTTGAACAACTTTACCCAAACATTCGCTACCGTGTAACAAACTGTACAACAAAAGAATCTCTTTCGCTTTTAAAAAACAACGATGTAGACATTGCATTTGTCCATTCACCAGTTACAGATAACAGTTTTACATTTCAACATTGTCTTACGCTAGAAGATTTTTTTGTTTGCAGCAACGACTTTGATTGTTCAAAAATTCACACACTGGAAGATTTAACAAAATATCGCACTTTGCTTTTAGAAAAATCAAGTCACTCCAGAAAATTCTTAGACGCAAATCTTTTAAAATATAACATTGAACTTCACCCAAAATTTGAACTTGCATCTTTGGATTTGCTCATAGAATTTGCAAAAAAGAATATGGGAATAATTTGCGTTTCAAAACAATACATAAAAAAAGAATTAGAAAATCACGAACTAAAAATTATTGACCTAAAAGAAAAATTAGACACAAGAGCAATCAGTTTGGCATACCACAACAACATTTCCAACGCCGCAAAACGATTTGTGGAATTTATTAAATAAGTTAAACAAAAAAAAGCTGCCTTTCAATTAGGCAGCCTTTCTTAATGATAACTTAAAATTGATTATTGAGCAGATGTTTCAGTTGTTTTTGGAACACTTACTTTTTTGTCTACGAATCCTGAACGGAGACAACGTGTACAAATTGTAATTGTTCTTGAAGTTCCACCGAATTGAGCCTTTACTTTAATAAGGTTTGGTCTCCAAGATCTGCGTGTATGATTGTAAGATTTACTAACTTTGTTTCCGCTCATTGGAGCTTTTCCACAAATAGAACACATTCTTGACATAATTTATTCCTTCCTTTCTATAGCTTTCAATTTTAATTCAATAACCGCAAAATAAAACGATAATAGTTTGAATATCATAAATAATTTTAATAAATTAGTCAAGAGTTAGCAAACATCTGAATTAAAGTTTGTGCATCTTTTATTAAATTATCTACAATACAATATTCATTTGGCTGATGTGCTTGATCGTCTAAAGTGCTCCAAACAACAGCGTCAATTCCTTCACGTCTAAGTTCAGCACCAACTGTTCCGCCACCAATTCCAATAAATTTTGCATCAATTCCGTGAACTTCTTTTAATGCTTTTGCCAATTTTTGTGCCACAGGAGCGTCTTTTGAAGTTGCAGGGCTTTCTGATTTTTGTGGTGTTGAATATTCAATTTTTACACCGTGAGTTTTTTCAACTTCTTTGCAAAGTTCATCAACTTTTTTCAAAACATCTTCTAATTTGTAGCATGGTAAAATTCGGCAATCCATATAGAAAGTATCTTCACCTGGAATAATGTTTACGCTATCAACGTTTTTGGCTCTTTTTGTTGGCTGAAAAGTTGAATAATTTGGTTCAAATAAATCATCTGTTTTATTAAATACTTTTTCTAAACCATTTAATTTTAAACTTAAATCACAGGCTGCAAGACAAGCATTTGCTCCGCTGTCTGGACGAGAACCGTGAGTTTGCTTTCCCAAAACGTGAACGCAAAGCCACAAAAGATTTTTTTCTGCAATTTCAATTGTTTTGCCTTCTGAATCTCCGCCATCTGGAATTAAAATTACATCTGATTTTTTGAATAAATTAAAATTTTTCATCAAATAAATAATTCCATAAGAACTTCCGTTTTCTTCGTCAGCAACAAAAAGCAATTTGATTGTATGGGCAGGTTTTATGTTGTTTTTTATAAAATACAAGGCTGCAAAAATTGAACTACATAATCCTTGTTGGTTGTCTTCTACACCACGACCAAAAAGTTTTCCGTCTTTTTCTTCCATTTTCCATGGGTCTGTGTTCCAAAGTGAAAGGTCGCCAGTGGGTACAACATCAATATGAGACATTACCCAAATTCTTGCGTTGTCTTGGTCTTCTGGAATTTGCCCCGGAATTGTAACTAGCAAAGATGGACGGCTTCCCGAAGGAACTCTGGAATCTGGAGCTTCAAAACGTTGAATGTTTTCAAAACCATTTTCTTTAAGCCATTTTTCCAAAGCATCGGCTTTTTTTGTTTCGCCTTCCCCGCCACCTTCTGGTGCAATTGCAGGAATGGAAGTGAGTAATCGTTGCAATTCAATAATTTCTTTTTTTTGACTTTCTAAAAATG
>JAFXDY010000222.1 GCA_017521105.1 Treponema sp. | reverse complement strand
CGTGAACATGGAAGTGAAGGTCATTTAATTGCAGAACTTTTGGCAAAGAAATTAGATTTTCCTCTTTACGATAAAAACTTTTTTGAAGAAATTGGTAAAACAAAAGGAATTGATACAAACGATTTTAATAAATATGATGAAGTTCCTAGAAAATTCTTTTTTAGCAGAACTGTAAACGGTCATTCAAATTCACCAGAAGAAAATGTTGCAGAATTACAATTTGCTTTGTTAAAATCAAAAGCTGCCGACGGAGATTCTTTTGTTGTAGTTGGTCGTTGTGCAGACGAACTTTTTAGAGGAATGGATGGTGCAATTTCAATTTTTATTACAGGCGATATGAAAGACAAAGTTGCTCATATTATGGAAATTGAAAACAGAACTGAAGCTGATGCAAAAAAAGAAATTGCAAAACACGACAAACGCCGAAGTCGTTACCACGACTATTTTTGCAAAGGTGGAAAGTGGGGCGAATGCAAGACTTACGACCTTTGCATAAATTCCAGCCGCCTTGGAATTGAAGGAACTGTTGAATTTTTGTATGACTTTATAAATAAATTCAGAATTGACGTCGGTAAAGGAAACTTTTAAGCGATAGTGCATTGTCCGACGTCTCCAGTTTTGCAAAGCAAAACTGGTAATGTGCTTTGTTATTTGATAATTTTGTTATGTCATTCTCGGCCTTGAGCAAAGCGTGCCTTGACCGTATGTATTTATTTTTTATCTTGTGGAACAAATTTATAATTATTAAAAATTTTCAAGCCTTCATCTAGCAAAACTTTTCCAATAATGAGTTTTTGGCTGTAGCCAGAGTTAATTAAACTTTCACACGTTGGTTTTATTTTTCCACCAGAAGTTTTGTTTATTTCTGATTGAGGAACTGAATAATAGATTTCTTGAATTTTTGCCCATTTTATTGCTCCTGAACACATTACACAAGGTTCACCAGAACAAATCAAAATGTAATCTGATAAATAAACTAATTTTTGTTTTTGACAAAATTCTCTTATTACAAGAACTTCTGCATGAGCTGTTGGGTCTGATAATTCAATACTTCTAGAATGAGCTTTATGACAAAACTCATAATTTGGATTTAATAAAACTGCTCCAAAAGGATTTTCACCTTTTTCTTTTGCAACGATTGCTTCTTCTATAGCAATTCTCATGTATTTTTCAATAATTTCGTTTTTGTTTTCTATCATTTTATTTACTTTATATTTTCTTTGTCACTGCGAGCGGAGCGTGGCAGTCCATCCTTTTCCGTCATTGCGAGCGTAGCGAAGCAATCCAGTGTACCCACGTTCCTTCTCTGGATTACTTCGTCGCTCTGCTCCTCGTAATGACGTAGCAATTCTTAATTCATAATTCTTCATTCTTAATTTGATTTTTTAATTCTTATGAATTAAAAAATCAACCGCTTTTGGCAAATATTCAAACCAGAACTGCATGTTGTGATTTCCAGGTCCTTCCAAATATGTACAATCTGCTTTTTTATCTGAAAAATATTTTGCTAGTTGTCTGTTTGGTTCAATTAAGAAATCTTCTGTTCCACATGCCATAAATATTTTTGGAATTGATTTGTTTTCTTTTACAAGATTGTCGTATAAAACTTCCAAATTGTATGAAGATTCAACAACTTTAGATAAATCACCAAAAATTCCAGAAAAATATTCGTAATTTGCAACACCGTTGTTTTCACCAGGTTTTAATTGTGAAATTCCTCGGACAATATTTGCCGAAGAAAGTCCTGCACATCCAATAAATGTTTCTGGATGACTTAAACCAATGTGCATTGCCCCAAATCCACCCATGGAAAATCCAACAATCAAAGTGTCTTCGCGTTTTTGAGCAAGGTTAAAGTTTTTTCTAACATATTCAACTAGTTCTTTTCCAATAAATGAACAATATTGTTTTCCTGTTGCAGCTGAATCTACATAAAAACTATTTTCTGCCGCTGGAAAAACAACTGCAAGATTTTGTTGATAAGCGTAATTCAAAACATCAGATTCTACAATCCAAGTGTCTTGGTCGCCATCGTATCCGTGAAGTAAAAATAATGTTTTTGTTGGTCTGTCATAATTTTTGTTATTTTGTAAAAACCAATCAGGTGTGTCATCTGGCAAAAAAACATTAAAATGAACATGACGACACATCAATTTTGATCTATAGCGAATTTTCAATAAAGACATAAGTTTTCTCCTCTTTTTTTTAATTAATTTTATTATACCACACTTTATAATTTTTTAAATAAGGACTTTTCCTTTATTTCATAACTATGTAGAATGGATTTAGGTAATTTATGAAAAAATCCCAGCATAATAAATTAGAAATTTTATACAAAGACAAATGGATTGTTGTTATTAATAAACCTGCAGGACTTTTGTCAGTTTCTTTTTCTGGTCACAAAGGTCATACAGCTCAATCGATTGTTGAAGAAATTTTACGAAAACAAGGTCTTGTAAATACAAAACATAAACCTTTTTCTGTTCACCGTTTGGATCGTGATACAAGTGGTGTTATGATGTTTGCTTTGTCTATGCCAATTCAAAATCAAATTATGAATAATTGGCAAACAATGGTAACAGAACGGCTTTATGTTGCTTTGTCAAAAAATCCTTACAAAAATCAAAAAGATGATTTACAAGATTCTGGTACAATTGATGATGAACTTGCAAAAAATGCTTACAATGTTGGTTTTGTTCCTAAAAAAAATCAAAATGATAAAAATGGTAAAAAGTTTTCTACAATAAAGGCAATTACTCATTACAAAAAAATCAAAAAAGGAAAATCTCATACTTTATTTGAACTTTCTTTAGAAACTGGCAAAAAAAATCAGATTCGTGCTCATTTACAATTCCATAATTATCCAATTGTTGGAGATTTTGACCACAACTCAAAAGAAAACCCGTTTAACAGATTGTGTTTGCATGCAAAAACTTTGGAATTTATTCATCCAGTTACAAAAGAAAAAATGCGTTTTGATGTTCCTGCACCAAAGGAATGGGAAGCTTTGTTGTAAAAAAGATTAATATTATGAATATGAAAATCGCGGGACGCAGGAAAAAAAACAAAAAGCGAGCGTTAGTGGCGAGCTTTATTGTTTTTTTTTCCGTCGCTGGGACCCGCGAAGTTATTTTTGTTGTAAAATTATCCACTATCAATTTTTTATTTTTTTCATTATATTAATCTTATGCAAGGTTATATTCATCAATTAGAAAGTTTTGGTTGTGCAGACGGACCTGGAAGTCGTTTTATTATTTTTTTTGCAGGGTGTCCGCTTCGTTGTTTGTATTGTCATAATCCTGATTCTTGGAAAATGACAGATGGAAAATTGTATACTGTTGAAGAATTATTAAAAGAAGCAGAAACTTGTCGTGCTTATTGGGGAACAAAAGGTGGTATTACAGTTAGTGGTGGGGAGCCTTTATTCCAAATTGATTTTTTATTGGAATTATTCACAGAATGTAAAAAACGAAATATTAATACTTGTATAGATACATCTGGTGGCGTTTTTAAAACAAACGAAGAAGATTCTGAATGGTTCCAAAAATTTGAAAAATTAATGCAAGTTACAGATATTCTTTTAGTTGATATTAAACACATCGATGAAGAAGAACATAAAAAACTTACAGGAATTTCTGGGCTTCCAAACAGAAAAATGTTTGCTTATTTGGATCAAATTAACAAACCAATTTGGATTCGTCATGTTTTGGTTCCAGGAATTACAGATAAAGATGAGTTTTTAATTCAAACAAGAGATTTTATTAGAACTCTTCATAATGTTCAGCGAGTAGAAATTTTGCCATATCACGGGCTTGGTGCAATGAAATATAAAGATTTGGGCATTGAATATCCTTTAGAAAAGTTGGAAAGCCCTACAAAAGAATCTGTTATGCACGCAAAAGAACTCCTTGAATGTGAAAAATACACTGGTTGGAAAAATTAGTTTTCCCATTGAGTTTACTCCATTTTTTTAATATAATTGTTTAACTATTTTTGAGGTTATTTAACATGATTGATAAATATGAAATTGTAATTGGTTGCGAAATCCATACTCAGTTGTTAACAAAAACAAAAGCATTCTGTGCTTGTGAAAATAAATACGGTGGAATGCCAGATACACGTGTT